>NZ_JBSICH010000029.1:0-147302 GCF_053613315.1 Streptomyces sp. JK94
TGACGTCGATGCCCGGCGTCGGCGTCAGGACCGCCGCCGTCCTGCTGGTCACCGTCGGCGACGGCACCAGCTTCCCCACCGCCGCCCACCTCGCCTCCTACGCCGGCCTCGCCCCCACCACGAAGCAGTCGGGCACCTCCATCCACGGCGAACACGCACCCCGAGGCGGCAACCGGCAACTCAAACGCGCCATGTTCCTGTCCGCCTTCGCCTGCATGAACGCCGACCCCGCCTCCCGCGCCTACTACGACAAACAACGAGCACGCGGCAAAACCCACACCCAGGCCCTCCTCCGCCTCGCCCGCCAGCGCATCAGCGTCCTGTTCGCCATGCTCCGCGACGGCACCTTCTACGCACCCCGCGTCCCCAAGGACGTCGAACTCGCCGCATGACCCCCACAAGCCAAACCAACCCAAATCAACCCTGGGCGCCTTGACGAAAGACATAGAGGCACCCCCCACGAGCCCCCTGCGCCCTCCGGTCCTACCGCACGCCCACGAGCCCCCTGCGCCCTCCGGACCTGCCGCATCCTCCGGACCCGCTCCGCCTCCCCATCCCGTCGAGGAGCTTCGCGGCGGGAGCCGGTTCACGCCGAGGTGACCGCGCCCGCCGGCGTGCTCCAGCCGAAACGCGGCTGCCTGCGCTCCAGGAAGGCGGCGACCCCCTCCGCGGTGTCGCCGCTGCCGCGCGCCTGAGCCGCCCAGTGCGCGTCCCGGTCCGTGCGCCCGTTCGCGAACTCCTTCGCCGCGGCCTGCGTCAGCTGCGAGCGCGACGCCAGGATCCGGGCGAACTCCGCTACCCGCCCGCCGAGTTCGCCCCGAGGCAGCACCTCGTCGACCAGACCCGTGCGCAGCGCCCGCTCCGCGTCGATCAACTCTCCCGAGAACAGCAGGTACTTCGCGGTGGCCGGCCCGGTCAGCGCCACCAGTCGCCGGGTCGAGGAGGCCGCGTACACGACCCCCAGCTTGGCCGGGGTCACCCCGAACAGCGCGGACTCCTCGGCGAAGCGCAGGTCACAGGCCGCCGCCAACTGCGCCCCGCCGCCCACGCAGTGGCCCCGGACCGCCGCCAGAGTCGGTCTGGGGAAGGCCGCGAGGGCCTCCTCGGCGCGGACGGCGAGCCCCTGTGCCTCCTCCGGCGACTCCTGCAGGCTCGAGATGTCCGCCCCGGCGCAGAACGTCGCACCCTCACCGGTGAGCACGAGCACCCGCACCGCCGGGTCGCCCGCCAGGGCGTCGAGCAGCGGAGGCAGCGCCCGCCACATCGCGGTGGTCATGGCGTTGCGCTTGGCCGGGTGGTGGACGACGACGGTGGCGACCGAGTCGGCGACCCGGTGCAGCAGCTGCGGCTCCATGGGCGGGATGCTATCCGCCGGCCCGGCGGACCCGCGCGGACGGTGCGGCGGGGCAGGAACGGTCCGACAGCCCCCCGTCTCATACGCAGCCGGTCAGAAGTGCTCGATAGCCGCTGACTTGTGTTCACTTCTCCGGAGTGCGGCGGCGGGTTACCAACACTCTGGGGTGTGGTGACAATAGAGCCCGAGGGCGGCGACCGGACGATGGACGAGACCGGGCCCGCCGAACCGCTGCCGTACGAAGGCGTCTGGCGGTTCACCGCCCCCGCCGTGGACGCGTCGGTCCCCCGGGCGCGACACGCGGTGCGGGACCTGCTGGCCCGCCAGGGCGTACCGGTCCGCGAGGACGTGGCCCAGAGCCTGCTCCTGATCGTGTCGGAGCTGGTCACCAACGCCGTCCGGCACGCGGCGGTACTGTCCCCGGTGCTCGCGGTGGAGGTCGCCGTGGGGTCCGACTGGGTGCGGGTGTCCGTGGAGGACAGCCATCCCTACCGTCCGACCGCCCTGGAGGCCGACCACGGGCAGACGGGCGGGCGCGGTCTGCTCCTGGTCCGGGAGGTCGCCAGGGAGGCGGGCGGGGCGTGCGACGTCGCCCACACGGCGAGCGGCGGCAAGGTGATATGGGCCGCCCTGCCGCTCGGACACGCCCTGAGCTAGCCGGACTCGGCCCGGGCTCACCAGCCGGCCGACGGGCCCGTCAGCTCGCGGACGGCGGGCCGGGCCGCGTCCAGCACCGTCATGAACCACGCCGAGAAGGTGTCCTTCGCGTGCCGCTCGTTCAGCTCGGCGGGCGACACGAAGGCCGTCTCGGCCACCTCCTCCGGGTCGGGCCGCGGCGCCGTCTGCACCAGGCCCACGTAGAGGTGGTTGTACTCCTGCTCCACCAGCCCGGAGGCCGGGTCCGGGTGGTTGTAGCGCACCGTGCCCGCCTCGGCGAGCAGTGACGGCGAGACCCCCAGCTCCTCGTAGGTCCGCCGGGCCGCCGCCGCGAAGGGAGCCTCGCCGGGATAGGGGTGGCCGCAGCAGGTGTTGGACCACACGCCGGGGGAGTGGTACTTGCCCAGCGCCCGTTGCTGGAGGAGCAGCCGCCCCCGCTCGTCGAAGAGGAAGACGGAGAACGCCCGGTGCAGCCGTCCGGGCGGCTGGTGCGCGGAGAGCTTCTCCGCGGTGCCGATCGTCACACCGTTCTCGTCGACCAGTTCCAGCAAAATCGCGTCTGCGGCGCCGCTCGACGAACTGTGCGTCGCGGTGGCAGGAGTGATCGGCATACCCATCCTTCACATCGGTCCTCGCGCCCCAAGTGTGCCGTACGGATCCGGCGCTCTCGGCACTTCCCGGCACTCCGCATGTCCCGCGCTGCCCGCGGGCGGCGGGCGTGACCGGTCGGACACCGAGGAGGGGGATCACTCCCGGCGGCGCGGGCCGGGAACCGTCCGGGGAGCCACCGGCGGGAGCGCCGCCGCAGGCGGGGCGCGGACGAGCGGCGGACCGCCGCGCCGCCCGGCGCGTTCCCCCGGGCACGCGCCCCCGGCGGCGCCTCAGTGGCACAACCGCGCCTCGTGCTCCGCGTGGCCGCCCGGCTCCAGCTGGAAGGTGCAGTGCTCCACGTCGAAGTGGTCGCCGAGGCAGCCCTGCAGCTCGTGGAGCATCTTCTCGTGGCCGATCGCGCTCAGGGCCTCGCCGCTCACCACCACGTGTGCCGACAGCACCGGCATGCCCGAGGTGATCGTCCACGCGTGCAGGTCGTGGACGTCCTCGACCCCGTCCAGCGCCAGTATGTGGGCGCGCACCTGGGCGATGTCCACGCCCTTGGGTGCGGCCTCCAGCAGCACGTCGAGGGTCTCCCGCAGCAGCCGCCAGGTGCGCGGCACGATCATCAGGCCGATGACCAGCGAGGCGATCGGGTCCGCCGCCTGCCAGCCGGTGGCCAGGATCACCAGCGCCGAGACGATCACGGTCAGCGAGCCCAGTGCGTCGGCCGCCACCTCCAGGAAGGCGCCCCGCACGTTCAGGCTCTCCTTCTGCCCCCGCATCAGCAGCGTCAGCGACACCAGGTTGGCGACCAGGCCGATCACGCCGAAGACGACGGTCAGCCCGCCCTGGGTGCCGACGGGCGTGATGAGCCGCTCGATCGCCTCCAGCAGGACGTAGCCGCCGACCCCGAGCAGCAGCAGGCAGTTGGCCAGGGCCGCGAGGATCTCGGCGCGGGCGAAACCGTAGGTGCGCCGGTCGCTGGGCGGCCGGTTCGCGAAGTGGATGGCCAGCAGCGCCATGCCGAGGCCCAGGGCGTCGGTCGCCATGTGCGCCGCGTCCGCGACCAGGGCGAGCGAGTCCGCGAGCACGCCGCCGACGATCTGGACGACCATGACGAAGAGCGTGATCACGAGCGCCACCCGGAGCCTGCCGCGGTACGCGGCGGTCGCCGTCCCTCCGGGGTGCGCCCCGTGCGCGTGCCCGTGATCGTGCCCAGCCCCCATGAGAAGCCGCCTCCCCGTGTCCTCGCCAACCGGTGTCCGGATCACAGTCAACTACGGGCGGGGGGTACCGGGCAACGCGGCACTGAACACCGTTGTCATCTGCTCTGACCTGCGGAAACGTTACGCAGGTCAGAGTGTCGCGAGCCTTCGGGAGGGCCCCTCCGGGTGACGGCACCGACGGGCCGCGCGCGCCCACGGCACGACTCTCCGTACGTACTCGCCGGCTCGGTGCGGTGTCCGCGATGCCCGGTCTGGGGGGTGCGGTTTGTGGGCCGGGGCCCGGATCCACGATGATGATCGCGGCAAAGGCGGGCGCACGCGGTGTCGACCGGGCGTGAAACGGGCGGTGAACACGGCGTTCCCGGCATCCGATAACCTCTGCCGACATGTCGTCCGGGTGCCGCAGGCGCGGGCGCCCCACCATGCACAGGACCGGCGCCCCGGGCGTCGGCACCAGGGAGTGAGTTCGGTTGCCGACCGCCATCCTCACCGGTCAGCCGGTCCCCGGTTCGTCGCTCGAGAGCGAGCTGCGGTCCCTGGGCTTCGAGGTGGGCCACGCCCCCGGTGCCGCCGACGCCGAGCTGCTCCTGGCCCGGGTCCCCGGCGGAGAACGGGTCGCCCTGGTCGACGCCCGCTTCGTGGGCCACCTGCACTCCCTGCGCCTCGCGCTCACCGACCCGCGCTTCCCGCTCGCCGCGATCCCGGGCGCCGTGACGGCGCAACCGGACGCCCGGCAGGCCCTGACCCGCGCGGTGGCCCGCGCGAACCTCGCGGGCGGCGGCGCGGCGCGCGGGGGCGCCCCCGCGCAGGTGAACCCGGCCGCGGTGGACGCCGGCAGCCTCGCCGACCGGATCACCGCCGCCCTCGACGCCGACGGCGCCGACGTGCACCGGCCCGAGCTGGGCAGCCTCGTCGCCGCCGTCCCCGCCGGCCCCCAGGCCCGCAACGAGGCACGGCAGGCCGTCGCCGCCGTCGACGACGAGGCCGTACGGCTGAAGTCGGCCGTCAAGGCCCGTGACGGGTTCGTCACCACCTTCTTCATCAGCCCCTACTCCCGCTACCTCGCCCGCTGGTGCGCGCGCCGCGGACTGACCCCCAACCAGGTCACCACCGCCTCGCTGGTCACCGCGCTCATAGCCGCGGGCTGCGCGGCCACCGGCACCCGCGGCGGCTTCGTCGCCGCCGGCGTCCTGCTCATCGCCTCCTTCGTCCTCGACTGCACCGACGGACAGCTCGCCCGCTACTCCCTGCAGTACTCCACGCTCGGCGCCTGGCTGGACGCGACCTTCGACCGCGCCAAGGAGTACGCCTACTACGCAGGCCTCGCCCTGGGAGCCGCCCGCGGCGGCGACGACGTGTGGGCCCTCGCCCTGGGCGCGATGGTCCTCCAGACCTGCCGGCACGTCGTCGACTTCGCCTTCAACGAGGCGAACGTCGACAGCACGGCCGCCGCCGCCAACACCAGCCCCACCGCCGCCCTCTCCGACAGGCTCGACAGCGTCGGCTGGACGGTCTGGGCGCGCCGGATGATCGTCCTGCCCATCGGCGAACGCTGGGCCGTGATCGCCGTGCTGACCGCGGTCACCACCCCCCGGATCACGCTCTGCGTGCTGCTCGTCGGCTGCGCGTTCGCCGCGACGTACACCACCGCCGGCCGGGTCCTGCGCTCGCTGACCCGGAAGGCGACGCGCACGGACCGGGCCGCGACGGCCCTGGCCGACCTCGCCGACTCCGGCCCGCTCGCCGAGGCCGTCGCCACGGGCCTGCGGGGATCCGCCCGCCGGCTGCCCGGCGTCACCGCCCCCGCCGCCGCCCTCCTCGGCGGCCTCGCCGTCGTGGCGACGGCGGCGTTCACCGGCTTCGGCGGCCCGTGGCCGGCCGTCGCCGCCGTCGCCCACGTCCTGGCGTCCGGCCTCGCCGTCGCCCGTCCCCTCAAGGGCGCCCTCGACTGGCTGGTCCCCCCGTATCTGCGCGCCGCCGAGTACGGCACCGTCCTGGTACTGGCGGCGAACGCGGACGTGAACGGAGCGTTGCCGGCGGCTTTCGGGCTGGTGGCCGCGGTCGCCTACCATCACTACGACACGGTCTACCGCATCCGCGGCGGCGCGGGCGCGCCGCCGCGGTGGCTGGTACGGACGGCCGGGGGGCACGAGGGCCGCACGCTGGTGATCACCGTGCTGGCCGTCCTGCTCACCGCCGCGCAGTTCACGCTCGCGCTCACGGTCCTCGCCGTGGCCGTGGCACTCGTGGTGCTCGTCGAGAGCATCCGCTTCTGGGTCGCCGCCCACCAGGGCGGCGCACCCGCCGTACACGACGAAGGAGAACCCGCATGATCGGCCTCGTGCTGGCCGCCGGCGCCGGCCGGCGTCTGCGCCCCTACACCGACACCCTGCCCAAGGCACTGGTGCCGGTCGGCCCCGAGGGGGCGGAGGACAGCATCACGGTGCTGGACCTGACCCTGGCGAACTTCGCCGAGGTCGGCCTCACCGAGGTCGGGATCATCGTCGGCTACCGCAAGGAGGCCGTGTACGACCGCAAGGAGGCGCTGGAACGGAAGTACGGCGTCAGGCTCACCCTCATCGACAACGACAAGGCCGAGGAGTGGAACAACGCCTACTCCCTGTGGTGCGGCCGTGACGCGCTCAAGGACGGCGTGATCCTCGCCAACGGCGACACCGTCCACCCGGTCTCGGTCGAGAGGACCCTGCTCGCCGCCCGCGGTGACGGCAGGAAGATCATCCTCGCGCTCGACACGGTGAAGAGCCTCGCCGAGGAGGAGATGAAGGTCGTCGTCGACCCCGACAAGGGCGTCCAGCGCATCACCAAGCTGATGGACCCGGCCGACGCGACCGGCGAGTACATCGGCGTCACCCTCATCGAGGGCGAGGCCGCCGTGGAGCTGGCCGACGCCCTGAGGACGACCTTCGAGCGCGACCCGCAGCTGTACTACGAGGACGGCTACCAGGAGCTGGTCAACCGCGGCTTCAAGGTCGACGTGGCACCGATCGGCGACGTGAAGTGGGTCGAGATCGACAACCACGACGACCTCGCCAAGGGCCGGGAGATCGCGTGCCAGTACTGACGAGGCTCATCCCGTCGCCGGTCGTCGTGGACATCCGCGCGGGTGCCCTCGACGACCTGGGGTGCGTGCTCGCCGACGAGCGCATCTCCCACTCGGGCAAGCTCGCCGTCGCCGTCAGTGGCGGCTCGGGCGCCCGGCTGCGCGAGCGTGTCGCTCCGTCCCTGCCCGGCGCCGACTGGTTCGAGGTCGGCGGCGGCACCCTGGACGACGCGATCAAGCTGGCCGGCGCCATGAAGGGCGGCCACTACGACGCGGTCGTCGGCCTCGGCGGCGGCAAGATCATCGACTGCGCCAAGTTCGCCGCGGCCCGCATCGGCCTCCCGCTGGTCGCCGTGCCCACGAACCTCGCGCACGACGGGCTCTGCTCGCCGGTCGCCACCCTCGACAACGACGCGGGCCGCGGCTCCTACGGCGTCCCGAACCCGATCGCGGTCGTCATCGACCTGGACGTGATCCGCGACGCCCCGGTGCGCTTCGTGCGCGCCGGCATCGGCGACGCGGTCTCCAACGTCTCGGCGATCGCGGACTGGGAGCTGGCCAACCGGGTCAAGGGCGAGCGGATCGACGGCCTGGCCGCCGCGATGGCCCGGCAGGCGGGCGAGGCCGTGCTCCGGCACCCGGGCGGCGTCGGCGACAACGACTTCCTCCAGGTGCTCGCCGAAGGCCTGGTCCTGACCGGCATCGCCATGTCGGTCTCCGGCGACTCGCGGCCCGCCTCCGGCGCCTGCCACGAGATCAACCACGCCTTCGACCTGCTCTACCCCCAGCGCGCCGCCGCCCACGGCGAGCAGTGCGGCCTGGGCGCGGCCTTCGCGATGTACCTGCGCGGGGCCCACGACGAGTCCGCCCACATGGCCCAGGTCCTGCGCCGGCACGGGCTGCCGGTCCTGCCGGAGGAGATCGGGTTCACGCCCGAGGAGTTCTTCCGGGCCGTGGAGTACGCCCCGCGGACGCGGCCCGGCCGCTACACGATCCTCGAGCACCTCGACCTCACCACCGACCAGATCAAGGACCTGTACGCCGACTATGTCAAGGCCATCGGTAGCTGAACTACGTCCGGTCGTCCACCCCGCCGGGGTCAAGGACCGGCGCAGCGGTGAGCACTGGGCGGGACGCCTCTACATGCGCGAGGTCTCGCTGCGGATCGACCGCTACCTGGTGAACACCAGGGTCACGCCCAACCAGCTCACGTACCTGATGACCGTCTGCGGCGTGCTCGCGGCCCCGGCGCTGCTGGTGCCGGGCGTCACGGGCGCCGTGCTCGGCGTCGTGGCGGTCCAGCTCTACCTGCTGCTGGACTGCGTCGACGGCGAGGTCGCGCGCTGGAAGAAGCAGTACTCGCTCGGCGGCGTCTACCTGGACCGGGTCGGCGCCTACCTGACCGACGCCGCGGTCCTGGTCGGCCTCGGCCTGCGCGCCGCCGATCTCTGGGGCACCGGGCGGATCGACTGGCTGTGGGCCTTCCTCGGGACCCTGGCCGCCCTCGGCGCCATCCTGATCAAGGCCGAGACCGATCTGGTGGGCGTCGCCCGGCACCAGAGCGGAATGGCGCCGGTCCAGGAGTCCGCGTCCGAGCCGCGCTCCTCCGGCATGGCACTGGCCCGCCGGGCCGCCGGGGCGCTCAAGTTCCACCGGCTGATCCTCGGCATCGAGGCGTCCCTGCTGATCCTCGTCCTCGCGATCGTCGACGCGAGCCGCGGGGACCTGTTCTTCACCCGCCTCGGCACGGCCGTACTCGCCGGCATCGCGCTGCTGCAGACGCTGCTGCACCTGGTGTCCGTCCTCGCCTCCAGCAGGCTGAAATGAGCGGGGCCGTGAAGGTCGGCGCGGTCGTCATCACCATGGGCAACCGGCCCGAGGAACTGCGCGCCCTCCTCGGCTCGGTCGCGGCGCAGGACGGCGACCCGGTCGAGGTCGTGGTGGTCGGCAACGGCTCGCCCGTCCCGGAGGTGCCGGACGGCGTCCGCACCGTCGAGCTGCCCGAGAACCTGGGCATCCCCGGCGGCCGCAACGTCGGCATCGAGGCCTTCGGCCCCGGCGGCCAGGACGTCGACATCCTGCTCTTCCTCGACGACGACGGCCTGCTCGCCCGTACCGACACCGCCGAACTGTGCCGCCGGGCCTTCGCGGCAGACGACCGGCTCGGGATCATCAGCTTCCGCATCGCCGACCCGGACACCGGCGAGACCCAGCGCCGCCACGTGCCGCGCCTGCGCGCCTCCGACCCGATGCGCTCCTCCCGGGTGACCACCTTCCTCGGCGGCGCGAACGCCGTCCGCACCCGCGTCCTCGCACAGGTCGGCGGCCTGCCGGACGCCTTCTTCTACGCCCACGAGGAGACCGACCTGGCCTGGCGGGCGCTCGACGCCGGCTGGATGATCGACTACCGGTCGGACATGGTGCTGAACCACCCCACGACCGCGCCGTCGCGGCACGCGGTCTACCACCGCATGGTCGCCCGCAACCGCGTCTGGCTCGCCCGCCGGAACCTTCCCGCGCTCCTCGTCCCGGTCTACCTCGGCGTGTGGATGCTGCTCACGCTGCTGCGCCGGCCCTCGCGCCCGGCCCTGAAGGCCTGGTTCGGCGGCTTCCGCGAGGGCTGGGCCACCCCCTGCGGTCCCCGCCGGCCCATGAGGTGGCGTACGGTGTGGCGGCTGACCCGCCTGGGCCGGCCTCCCGTGATCTGACAAGCTCGTACCCGAGAGCGTCCCGGCCTGCCCGGGGCCAACAGGTCCATGCCAGGCCTACGCGGCCGCGCATTCCGAAGACGAAAGTTCCCACCAGTGAGTGAGACAACGCACGACGGCACGGTCGCCATGACCAAGCCCGTGTCGCCCGAGGAGGGCCTCACACCGGCCCGGCTCGCCGCCAAGTACGGGCTGTCGGTGAGCGGCGCCCGACCCTCCCTCGTGGAGTACGTCCGTCAGCTCTGGAGCCGACGGCACTTCATCCTCGCCTTCTCCCAGGCGAAGTTGACCGCCCAGTACAGCCAGGCCAAGCTCGGCCAGCTGTGGCAGGTGGCCACACCCCTGCTGAACGCGCTCGTCTACTTCATGATCTTCGGCCTGATCCTCAACGCGGGCAGAGGCATGCCGAAGGACGTGTACATCCCGTTCCTGGTGACGGGTGTGTTCGTCTTCACCTTCACCCAGTCCTCGGTGATGGCGGGCGTGCGCGCCATCTCCGGCAACCTCGGCCTGGTGCGGGCGCTGCACTTCCCGCGCGCCTCGCTCCCGATCTCGTTCGCCCTCCAGCAGCTCCAGCAGCTCCTGGCCTCGATGATCGTCATGTTCGCGGTGGTGATCGGCTTCGGCAGCTACCCCTCGCTGTCCTGGCTGCTGGTCCTCCCGGCGCTGCTCCTGCAGTTCCTTTTCAACACGGGCCTGGCGCTGATCGTGGCCCGGATGGGGGCCAAGACACCGGACCTGGCCCAGCTGATGCCGTTCGTCATGCGGACCTGGATGTACGCGTCGGGCGTCATGTTCTCCATCCCGATCATGCTGGAGGACAAGCCGGCCTGGCTCGCGGACGTCCTCCAGTGGAACCCGGCCGCCGTCTACATGGACCTGATCCGTTTCGCGCTGATCGACGGGTACGGCTCCGAGAACCTGCCGCCGCACGTGTGGGCGGTCGCGCTCGGCTGGGCCGTGGCCCTGGCCGTGGGCGGCTTCGTGTACTTCTGGAAGGCGGAGGAGAGGTACGGCCGTGGGTGAACAGCAGCAGGGCGAGCGGGTGCCGACGGTCATCGCGGACGAACTGCACATCGTCTACCGCGTCAACGGCACCAGGACCGGCAGGGGCAGCGCGACCGCCGCCCTGAGCCGCATGATCAGGCGGGGCTCCGACGACACGGCGCGGGGGGTGCGCAAGGTGCACGCGGTGCGAGGCGTGACCTTCACCGCCTACCGGGGCGAGGCCATCGGTCTGATCGGTTCCAACGGGTCCGGCAAGTCGACCCTGCTGCGGGCCGTCGCCGGCCTGCTGCCCGCCGAGCGCGGCAAGGTCTACACGGACGGCCAGCCCTCCCTCCTCGGCGTGAACGCGGCCCTGATGAACGACCTGACCGGCGAACGGAACGTCATCCTCGGCGGCCTGGCCATGGGGATGTCCCGCGAGCAGATCAAGGAGCGCTACCAGGACATCGTCGACTTCTCCGGGATCAACGAGAAGGGCGACTTCATCACCCTGCCGATGCGCACGTACTCCTCCGGCATGGCGGCCCGCCTGCGCTTCTCCATCGCCGCCGCCAAGGACCACGACGTCCTGATGATCGACGAGGCACTGGCCACCGGCGACCGCAAGTTCCAGACGCGTTCCGAGCAGCGCATCCGGGAGCTGCGCAAGGAGGCCGGCACCGTCTTCCTGGTCAGTCACAACAACAAGTCCATCCGCGACACCTGCGACCGCGTCCTGTGGCTGGAGCGGGGCGAGCTGCGGATGGACGGCCCGACCGACGAGGTGCTCAAGGAGTACGAGAAGTTCACGGGCAAGTAACCCGGCGCACCGAGGCCCCGCCGGAACCTCTCCGGCGGGGCACGCCTCTGCAAAGAGAACGTCAACTCCTGCCTCCCCGAGGAATCCTGGGGCGGATCGGTGCGTTCTCGTGATGCGCGGAGCACCCCGGCGGACCCCGGTGAGTTGTACAACGTAAGCTGGAGCGGTCCCGAAACGCGGCACATGGGGCGTTGATCCCCGACACCCCCCAGCGGGCCTGCCGGGCGGGCGGCCGGGCGGCGTGTCCGAAATAGTGCGTATTGGGTCGGCAGTGTAGAACGGGAGATGTGACGGCGATGGCGACGGAAACTCCCCACCTCCGCGACGCGTGTGCCGTCCCCGGCCAGGGGAGCCCGCGATGACGGCCACCGACTCGGCGCACTCCGCCGACCCGGAGCGCGGCACCCTCGCCAAGGCCGCCAGCGAGAACTTCCCCGTGGCCCCCTTCTTCCTGCCCCGGAACTGGCGCACCGACCTCATGGCCGTCTACGGCTTCGCCCGTCTGGTCGACGACATCGGCGACGGCGACCTGGCCCCCGGCGGCGCCGACGCCCGCCTCCTCGGCGTCCCCGACGACCGGGCCGACGACCGCCCGCTGATGCTGGACGCCTTCGAGGAGGACCTGCGCAGGGTCTTCGACGGCACCCCCCGCCACCCGCTGCTGCGCCGTCTCCAGCCCACCGTGCGCCGCCACTCGCTCACCCCCGCCCCCTTCCTCGGCCTGATCGCCGCCAACCGCCAGGACCAGGTGGTGAGGCGGTACGAGACCTACGCCGACCTGCTCGCCTACTGCGAGCTGTCCGCCAACCCGGTCGGCCACCTCGTCCTCGCCGTCACCGGCACCGCGACGCCCGAGCGGATCCGCCGGTCCGACGAGATCTGCACCGCCCTGCAGATCGTCGAACACCTCCAGGACGTCGCCGAGGACCTGGGCCGGGACCGCGTCTACCTGCCCGCCGAGGACATGAAGCGCTTCCACGTCCGGGAGGCGGACCTCGCCGCGCCCACCGCCGGCGCGTCGGTACGCGCCCTGGTCGCCTACGAAACCCGCCGCGCCCGCGACCTGCTGGACGCGGGCGCCCCCCTGGTGGGCAGCGTCCACGGCAGACTGCGCCTGCTGCTCGCGGGGTTCGTGGCGGGCGGCAGGGCGGCCATCCGGGCGATCGCCGCCGCCGACCACGACGTACTTCCCGGCCCGCCCAAGCCCGGCAGGATCCAGTTGCTGCGCGAGGTGGGCGTGACCCTGCGAGGAGAGGGGTGATCGGGACCGTGGAGTCGTCAGCACACACGTCGGCACCGGTACTCGCCGCCTACAGCTACTGCGAGGCCGTCACCGGACAGCAGGCCCGCAACTTCGCCTACGGCATCCGGCTCCTGCCGACGCCCAAGCGCCGCGCGATGTCGGCGCTCTACGCGTTCTCGCGGCGCGTCGACGACATCGGCGACGGATCGCTCGCGGACGACGTCAAGGTCGCCCGGCTGGAGGAGACGCGGGCGCTGCTCGCCCGCGTCCACGAGGGCGCGGTCGACGAGGACGACACCGACCCGGTCGCCGTCGCCCTCTCCCACGCCGCGCGCGCCTTCCCGATCCCGCTCGGGGGGCTCGACGAGCTGATCGACGGCGTCCAGATGGACCTGCGGGGCGAGACCTACGAGACCTGGGACGACCTGAAGGTCTACTGCCGCTGTGTGGCGGGCGCCATCGGACGGCTCTCGCTCGGCGTGTTCGGCACGGAACCGGGGGCGCGCGGCGCCGAACGCGCGCCCGAGTACGCCGACACGCTCGGCCTCGCGCTCCAGCTCACCAACATCCTGCGGGACGTCCGCGAGGACGCCGAGGACGGGCGCACCTACCTGCCCGCCGACGACCTCGCCAAGTTCGGCTGTTCCGCCGGGTTCAGCGGCCCGACGCCACCCGGGGGCTCCGACTTCGCGGGCCTCGTGCACTTCGAGGTGCGCCGGGCCCGCGCCCTGTTCGCCGAGGGCTACCGGCTGCTGCCCCTGCTCGACCGGCGCAGCGGCGCCTGCGTGGCCGCCATGGCCGGCATCTACCGCCGCCTCCTGGACCGCATCGAGCGTGACCCGGAGGCCGTGCTGCGCGGGCGGGTCTCGCTCCCGGGACGCGAGAAGGCGTACGTCGCCGTGCGCGGCCTGTCCGGGCTGGACGCCCGGCACGTCGCCCGGCGGGCGGTCAGGAGGCGCGCCTGATGGACGCACCCGGCACACTCGACACGCCGGGCCGGGCAGACGCCTCCGGCGAAGCACGGCGGGCAACCCCCCGGTGGCGGTCGGCGTCCCCGACTGAGACGGTCGGCCGTACGCCGTTGCAGCACCGCGGCGACCGGACAGGGAAGGGCGCACCATGACGCACGGCACGGGCACGCGCGACGGCGGACAGCTCACGGACGTCTCCGCCCTCCGCCCCGGCTCGCACGCCGTCGTGGTCGGCGGCGGCCTCGCCGGTGTCACCGCCGCCCTCGCCCTCGCAGACGCCGGGGTGCGCGTCACCCTGCTCGAAGGGCGGCCGCGTCTGGGCGGGCTCGCCTTCTCCTTCCGGCGCGGCGACCTCACCGTCGACAACGGACAGCACGTCTACCTGCGCTGCTGTACCGCCTACCGCTGGTTCCTCGACCGCATCGGGGGAGCGGCGCTCGCTCCGGTGCAGAAACGACTCGACGTCCCGGTCGTCGACCTGGCCCGGCCCGAGGGACGACGGCTCGGCAGGCTGCGGCGCGACGCGCTGCCCGTGCCCCTGCACCTGGGCCGGAGCCTCGCCGCCTACCCGCACCTCTCGCTCGCCGAGCGTGCCCGGGTCGGGCGTGCCGCCCTCGCCCTCAAGGCGCTCGACCTCGCCGACCCGGCCCTGGACACCCGGGACTTCGGCAGCTGGCTGGCCGCGCACGGCCAGTCGGCGCGCGCTGTCGAGGCCCTGTGGGACCTGGTCGGGGTCGCCACCCTCAACGCGGTGGCGGCCGACGCCTCGCTGGGGCTCGCCGCGATGGTGTTCAAGACCGGTCTGCTCTCCGACCCGGGCGCGGCCGACATCGGGTGGGCCCGGGTCCCGCTGGGCGAACTGCACGACCGGCTGGCCCGCGAGGCGCTCGACTCCGCGGGCGTCCGTACCGAGGTCCGCGCCCGCGTCACCTCCGTCCGGGCGAACGAGGGCGGCGGCTGGAGCGTGCGGGTTGCCGACGAGACGCTGGAGGCGGACGCGGTCGTCCTGGCCGTACCGCAGCGCGAGGCGTACGACCTGCTGCCCGCGGGCGCCCTCGACGCCCCCGGGAACCTGCTGGAGATCGGCACGGCGCCGATCCTCAACATCCACGTGATCTACGACCGGAAGGTGCTGGCGACCCCGTTCCTCACGGCTCTCGGCACGCCCGTGCAGTGGGTGTTCGACCGCACCGACGCCTCCGGGCTGAAGGAGGGGCAGTACCTGGCGCTGTCCCAGTCGGCCGCGCAGCTCGACATCGACGAGCCCGTGGCCGCGTTGCGCGAGCGGTACCTGCCCGAGCTGGAGCGGCTGCTGCCCCGCACCCGGGGCGCCGAGGTGAGGGACTTCTTCGTGACCAGGGAGCGCACCGCGACCTTCGCTCCCGCCCCCGGCGTCGGCCGGCTCCGGCCCGGCGCCCGCACCAAGGCACCCGGCCTGTACCTGGCCGGAGCGTGGACCGCCACCGGGTGGCCCGCGACCATGGAGAGTGCGGTTCGCAGTGGCGTCGGGGCGGCGGGCGCCGCGCTCGGCGCCCTGGGCCGGTCCCGCGGCCTCCTCCCCGATTTCCTCGAGGAGGCGGCATGAGCGCCGAGCCGCGTGGGACCGACTCCCGCACTCCCGGCACCGCAACTGGAGGAAAGACTGTGCCCACTGTGCCCCCGGCCCCGAAGGCTGCCGAGGCGGTGGACGTGACCGCGCTCCTGGAGCGTGGCCGGACCCTGACAACGCCGGTCCTGCGGGCGGCCGTCGACCGCCTGGCACCTCCCATGGACACCGTCGCCGCCTACCACTTCGGCTGGATCGACGCCCAGGGCCGGCCCGCGGACGGCGACGGCGGCAAGGCCGTGCGCCCCGCGCTCGCGGTGCTCTCCGCCGAGGTCACCGGTGCCGCGCCCGAGGCCGGCGTCCCCGGCGCGGTCGCCGTGGAGCTGGTGCACAACTTCTCCCTCCTGCACGACGACCTGATGGACGGCGACGAGCAGCGCCGCCACCGCGACACCGTCTGGAAGGTGCACGGCCCCGCCCAGGCCATCCTGGTCGGCGACGCCCTGTTCGCCCTGGCCAACGAGGTGCTGCTGGAGCTCGGCACCGTCGAGGCCGGCCGCGCCACCCGCCGTCTCACCCACGCCTCCCGCGCTCTGATCGACGGTCAGGCCCAGGACATCTCCTACGAGCACCGCGACCGCGTCAGCGTCGAGGAGTGCCTGGAGATGGAGGGCAACAAGACCGGCGCCCTGCTCGCCTGCGCCAGCTCCGTCGGCGCGGTGCTCGGCGGCGCCGACGAACGCACCGCCGACACGCTGGAGAAGTACGGCTACCACCTGGGCCTCGCCTTCCAGGCCGTCGACGACCTCCTCGGCATCTGGGGCGACCCGGAGGCCACCGGCAAGCAGACCTGGAGCGACCTGCGCCAGCGCAAGAAGTCCCTCCCGGTCGTGGCCGCCCTCGCGGCCGGCGGCCCCGCCTCCGAACGGCTGGGCGAGATCCTCGCCGCCGACGCCAAGACCAGCGACTTCGCGAACTTCTCCGAGGAGGAGTTCGCGGCCCGCGCCGCCCTCATCGAGGAAGCGGGCGGACGGGAGTGGACCGCCGACGAGGCGCGCCGCCAGCACACCATCGCCATCGAAGCCCTCGACGCCGTCGACATGCCCGGCCGGGTGCGGGACCGGTTCACGGCGCTCGCGGACTTCGTCGTCGTACGAAAGAGATGATCACTATCGGTCGAATAGCCCTCGCGTAGTCGCCGGCCGGTGGCGCGGGCAGACGAGCACCGGCCGACGGCGGACCCACAGCAGAAGCACCACTTGCAGACTGCACGAAGGGGAAGCCATGACAGCGACGACCGACGGAAGCACCGGGGCCACCCTGAAGCCCCTCGCAGCCGCGGCCAGCGAAACGGACGACGTCACGATCCCCGCCGCGGCGGCCGGGGTACCAGAAGCCGCCGCACGCGCCACCCGGCGCGCCACGGACTTCCTGCTCTCCCGGCAGGACGCCCAGGGCTGGTGGAAGGGCGACCTCGAGACCAACGTCACGATGGACGCCGAGGACCTGCTCCTGCGCCAGTTCCTGGGCATCCTGGACGAGGAGACCACCCGCGCCGCCGCCCTGTTCGTCCGCGGCGAGCAGCGTGAGGACGGCACCTGGGCCACCTTCCACGGCGGCCCCGGCGAACTCTCCGCCACCGTCGAGGCCTACGTCGCCCTCCGCCTGGCCGGCGACGCACCCGACGCGCCGCACATGGCGAAGGCCTCCGAGTGGGTCCGCTCCCGGGGCGGCATCGCCGCCGCCCGCGTCTTCACCCGGATCTGGCTGGCCCTGTTCGGCTGGTGGAAGTGGGACGACCTGCCGGAACTCCCGCCGGAGCTGATCTACTTCCCCACCTGGGTGCCGCTCAACATCTACGACTTCGGCTGCTGGGCCCGCCAGACGATCGTGCCACTCACCATCGTCTCCGCGAAGCGCCCGGTGCGCCCCGCACCCTTCCCGCTGGACGAGCTGCACACCGACCCGGCCCTGCCCAACCCGCCGCGTCCCCCGGCCCCGGCGGCCAGCTGGGACGGCGCCTTCCAGCGCATCGACAGGGCCCTGCACGCCTACCGCAGGGTCGCGCCGCGCCGGTTGCGCCGGGCCGCGATGAACACCGCCGCCCGCTGGATCATCGAGCGGCAGGAGAACGACGGCTGCTGGGGCGGCATCCAGCCCCCGGCCGTCTACTCGGTCATCGCCCTCTACCTGCTCGGCTACGACCTCGAACACCCCGTGATGCGCGCGGGACTGGAGTCCCTGGACCGCTTCGCCGTGTGGCGCGAGGACGGCGCCCGGATGATCGAGGCCTGCCAGTCCCCGGTGTGGGACACCTGCCTGGCCACCATCGCGCTGGCCGACGCCGGGGTGCCCGCCGACCACCCCCAGCTGGTGAAGGCCGCCGACTGGATGCTCGGCGAGCAGGTCGTACGCCCCGGCGACTGGTCGGTGAAGCGGCCCGGACTGCCGCCCGGCGGCTGGGCGTTCGAGTTCCACAACGACAACTACCCCGACATCGACGACACCGCCGAGGTGGTCCTCGCCCTGCGCCGGGTCAGACACCACGACCCGGAGCGGGTCGAGAAGGCGATCGGCCGCGGGGTCCGCTGGTGCCTCGGCATGCAGTCGAAGAACGGCGCCTGGGGCGCGTTCGACGTCGACAACACCAGTTCCTTCCCCAACCGGCTGCCCTTCTGCGACTTCGGGGAGGTCATCGACCCGCCGTCGGCGGACGTCACCGCGCACGTCGTCGAGATGCTCGCCGTCGAGGGGCTCACCCACGACCCGCGCACCCGGCGGGGCATCCGGTGGCTGCTGGACGAACAGGAGGCGGACGGCTCGTGGTTCGGCCGCTGGGGCGTCAACTACGTCTACGGCACCGGCTCCGTCGTCCCCGCCCTGACCGCCGCCGGACTCCCCGCCTCGCACCCCGCCGTCCGCCGTGCGGTGACCTGGCTGGAGTCCGTCCAGAACGACGACGGCGGCTGGGGCGAGGACCTGCGGTCCTACCGGTACGTCAGGGAGTGGAGCGGCCGGGGCGCCTCGACCGCCTCGCAGACCGCCTGGGCGCTGATGGCCTTGCTGGCGGCGGGGGAGCGGGAGTCCAGGGCCGTCGAACGCGGCGTCGCGTGGCTCGCCGCCACCCAGCGGGAGGACGGCTCCTGGGACGAGCCCTACTTCACCGGCACCGGCTTCCCCTGGGACTTCTCCATCAACTACCACCTCTACCGGCAGGTCTTCCCGCTCACCGCCCTCGGCCGGTACGTGCACGGAGACCCCTTCGCCGAGAAGAAGCCCGGCGCCGGCCCGGCCACCGCCCTCGCCGAGCCGTACGCCGTCGAGCAGCCCGCCGCCGGGTCGGCCACCGGGACGTCCGTGGCCGAGGTGAAGGGCAGCCGATGACACCGCGGACCGGCCCGTTCCCGCTGCTGATCGCCTGCGCCCTGGGCATCGAGCACCTCGCCCTGCGCACCGGCGACCGCGGCGGTGCCGGCGGACCGGTCACCGTCCTGCGCACGGGCATGGGGCCCCGGGCGGCCGAGCGCTCGGTCACCCGGGTGCTGGCCGACGACCCGGCGCTCGGCGACGCCGCCGTACTCGCCACCGGGTTCTGCGCGGGACTGGCCCCCGGCATGCACCCCGGAGACCTGGTCGTCGCCGAGGAGACCCGGGACCCACGCTCCACCGTCGCCTGCGTCGGCACCGGCCGGCTGGCCGAGGAACTCGCGCGTGCCGTCCCCCGGCGCACCGTCCACACCGGGCCGCTGACCGGCTCGGACCACGTCGTCCGCGGCCCCGAGCGCGCCGACCTGCTCTCGACCGGCGCGATCGCCGTCGACATGGAGTCCGCGGCCACGCTCCTGAGCGCCGTCCGGGCGGGCGCGCGCCCGGTTGCGGCCGTCCGGGTGGTCGTGGACGCTCCGGAACACGAACTCGTGCGGA
Organism: Streptomyces sp. JK94; assembly: GCF_053613315.1. NCBI lineage: Bacteria > Bacillati > Actinomycetota > Actinomycetes > Kitasatosporales > Streptomycetaceae > Streptomyces > Streptomyces sp. JK94. The sequence goes on from NZ_JBSICH010000029.1 coordinate 19,092, forward strand.
TCGGCACGGTGCGCGGTGGAATATCGGCTTTCCGCGTTCTCCGATCCGTTCTTCCCGCATTCTTCGAATGGCACCGTTCTTTGCTGCTCCCCCGGAGGTGAGCCCAGATGGCCATGCCGCTGCGTCAGTCCGTCAAGGTCGCTACATACCTGGCCGAACAGAAGATCCGCCGACGGGACAAGTTTCCGCTGATCGTGGAGCTGGAGCCGCTCTTCGCCTGTAACCTGAAGTGCGAGGGGTGCGGCAAGATCCAGCACCCGGCCGGGGTGCTCAAGCAGCGCATGCCGGTCGCGCAGGCGGTCGGGGCGGTGCTCGAATCGGGTGCGCCGATGGTGTCCATCGCCGGCGGTGAGCCGCTGATGCACCCCCAGATCGACGAGATCGTCAGACAGCTGACGGCCAAGCGGAAATACGTCTTCCTGTGCACCAACGCCCTGCTCATGCGCAAGAAGATGGACAGGTTCAAGCCCTCGCCCTACTTCGCCTTCGCGGTGCACATCGACGGGCTGCGCGAGCGCCACGACGAGTCCGTGGCGAAGGAGGGTGTGTTCGACGAGGCCGTGGAGGCCATCAGGGAGGCCAAGCGGCGCGGTTTCCGGGTGACCACCAACTCGACCTTCTTCAACACCGACACCCCGCAGACCATCGTCGAGGTCCTCGACTACCTCAACGACGACCTCCAGGTCGACGAGATGATGATCTCGCCCGCCTACGCCTACGAGAAGGCGCCCGACCAGGAGCACTTCCTCGGCGTGGAGCAGACCCGCGAGCTGTTCAAGAAGGCCTTCTCGGGCGGCAACCGGGCCCGCTGGCGGCTCAACCACTCCCCGCTGTTCCTCGACTTCCTCGAGGGCAAGGTGGACTTCCCCTGCACCGCGTGGGCGATCCCGAACTACTCCCTCTTCGGCTGGCAGCGCCCCTGCTACCTGATGAGCGACGGGTACGTCCCGACGTACCGGGAGCTGGTCGAGGAGACCGACTGGGACAAGTACGGCCGCGGCAAGGACCCGCGCTGCGCCAACTGCATGGCGCACTGCGGCTACGAGCCCACCGCCGTCCTGGCCACGATGGGCTCGCTCAAGGAGTCCCTGCGCGCCCTGCGCGAGACCGTCTCCTCGAACCGGGAGTGACGGCGTGACCGCCGTCCCACCGGGCGTCCCCGAGGTGTCCGGTCCGGGCGAGGCCCGCGAGGCCGGCCCCGGGCTCACCCCGGCCGGCATCGCCGGCCGGATCGGCGCGGGCCCGGCCCTCACGGCCGTGTCCGCACGACGCGCCGCAGACCCCTCGGAGACGGACGGACCGTCATGCCGGTGCAAGGGAGGAGCTGAATGACCGAGGAGTTCGACCTCGCCGCACTGCTGGCCGAGCGCGGAGCCGAACGGTACGAGCTGCACGCCCGGCACCTCAACCACCAACTGCCCCGCGTGCTGCGCACGATCGGCTTCGACAAGGTCTACGAGCGGGCCGAGGGCGCGCACTTCTGGGACGCGGAAGGCAACGACTACCTGGACATGCTCGCCGGGTTCGCGGTGATGGGCCTGGGGCGCCACCACCCCGTCGTCCGCAAGGCCCTGCACGATGTCCTCGACGCCTCGCTGGCCGACCTCACCCGCTTCGACTGCCCGCCGCTGCCCGGGCTGCTGGCCGAGCGGCTGCTCTCCTACAGCCCCCACCTGGACCGGGTTTTCTTCGGCAACAGCGGCACGGAGGCGGTGGAGACCGCGCTGAAGTTCGCCCGGTGCGCGACCGGCAGGCCGCGCGTCCTGTACTGCTCGCACGCCTTCCACGGGCTGACCACCGGTTCGCTGTCCGTCAACGGCGAGGACGGCTTCCGCGACGGCTTCGCTCCCCTGCTGCCCGACACGGCGGTCCCGCTCGGCGACCTGGACGCCCTGGCGCGGGAGCTGAAGAGGGGAGACGTGGCCGCGCTGATCGTGGAGCCGATCCAGGGCAAGGGCGTGCACGAGGCCCCGCCCGGCTACCTGCGCGCCGCACAGGAACTGCTGCACCGGCACAAGGCGCTCCTGATCGCCGACGAGGTGCAGACGGGCCTGGGCCGGACCGGGACGTTCTACGCCTTCCAGCACGAGGACGGGGTCGAGCCCGACCTGGTGTGCGTGGCCAAGGCCCTGTCGGGCGGTTACGTGCCGGTCGGGGCCACGCTGGGCAAGGACTGGATCTTCCAGAAGGTCTACTCCTCGATGGACCGCGTGCAGGTCCACTCGGCGAGCTTCGGGGCCAACGCGCAGGCCATGGCGGCCGGGCTCGCGGTGCTCTCGGTGATGGAGAACGAGGAGATCGTGGCGAACGCCGCCGCGGTCGGGGAACGGCTGAAGTCGCGGCTGGCGGAGCTGGTGGACCGCTATGAGCTGCTCGCCGACGTGCGGGGCCGGGGGCTGATGATCGGCATCGAGTTCGGCCGCCCCACGTCACTGAAGCTACGCAGCCGCTGGACGATGCTGCAGGCGGCGCGGAAGGGGCTGTTCGCCCAGATGGTGGTGGTGCCGCTGCTGCAGCGGCACCGGATCCTGACGCAGGTGTCCGGCGATCACCTGGAAGTGATCAAACTGATCCCGCCGCTGATCATCGACACCTCGGACGCGGACCGGTTCGTCGACGCCTTCACGGAGGTGATGGACGACGCGCACCACGGCGGTGGCCTGCTGTGGGACTTCGGCAAGAACCTGGTCAGGCAGGCGGTGGCCAACCGGTAGCGACGGCCGACGATCGTCTGCGCGTCGTGCGGGGCTCCTGTCCCGCCCGTCCCGCCCGTCCCGTCCTGCCCCTTCCGTCCGGTTCCCCGGCCTCCGGGATACGGCCTTTGCCTCAGAGGCAATACTCTTGCCGCAGGGGCAAGTTTCCGGCTGAATGGAGGCATGACCTCCCGCGAGACCGAACCACCGTCGCCTCCCGCGGCGGCGGACGCGGTGCCCGTCGTGGCGCCGCGGCTGCGTGACCTGCGGCGCGGGGCCGCCCTCACCCTGGAGGCGGCGGCCCGCGCCGCCGGGTTGTCGCCGGCCCACCTCTCCCGGCTGGAGACCGCACAGCGCCAGCCCTCGCTGCCGATGCTGCTCTCCCTCGCCCGTGTCTACGGCACGACCGTCTCGGAACTGCTCGGCGAGACCGCCGGGGGCCGGGACGCCGTCGTGCGTGCCGACGCCATGGAGCCGACGTTCGCGGGCGGCTGGACGTACTGGCAGGCCGGTGGCGCCGGCCGCGGTATGCAGGCCCTGCGGGTCCGTGTGCCGCACGGCACGCAGGGGGACATCGTGCGGGTGCACCCCGGCGAGGAGTGGCTCCACGTGCTGCGGGGCCGGCTGCGGCTGCGCCTCGGGGACACCGTGCACCGGCTCGGTCCGGGCGACAGCGCGCACTTCGACTCGCTGACCCCGCACCGGATCGCCGCCCGGGACGCCGACGGGGTCGAGCTCCTCTTCGTCCACACCCTGCTGCAGAGCCCGACGGCGGCGCTGTGCCTGGGGCCGGCCGCCGGGCCGGCCCACCCCGACCCGGGAGAGACGTCATGAACATGCAGGACAAGTTCCCGCGCGCCGTGTGGGTGCGGCTCTTCATCTACCTCGTCGTGGGGCACCTCTTCGCGGGTTTCATCTACCTGCTCTTCGAGGTGGGGGCCAACAGCAGGTGAGCGTACGCCTCAGTCGAGCATCCGCTCGCGCAGCCGCTCCCGGGTCGCCGGAGTGATCCGCAGCCCCTTCTCCAGGTAGGCGTCGACTCCTCCCCAGGTCTGCTCGACGGTCTCGAAGGCCGCCGCGAGGTACTCGGCGCGCGCGTCGAACAGGGGACTGAGCAGCTCCATGACCTCGGGGGAGTAGGCGGAGGCGGCGGAGCCGCTGCGGCGCACCTTGTAGCGGCGGTGCGTGGCGTTCGACTTCAGGTAGTCCTCGACGACGGCCTCACGCTCGACGCCGAGGGCGAGAAGGGTGATCGCGACCGACAGGCCCGCGCGGTCCTTGCCGGCCGCGCAGTGCATCAGGGCGGGGACGCTGTCCTCGGCGAGCGCGTGCAGCACCCGCGAGTGCTCCGCCGTGCGCTCCGTGATGATCAGGCGGTAGGAGCCGATCATGCGGTCGGCGGCCTTGCCGTCGGCCAGGATCGCGCGCAGCTGGTCCAGGTCGCCGTCGCGGACCATCTTCCAGAACTCGGCGCCGTCGGCCGGGTCGCTCAGCGGCAGGTTCACATTGCGTACGCCCGGCAGCTCGACGTCCGGGCCCTCGAGCTTCTGGTCGGCCGCGTTGCGGAAGTCGAAGATCGTGTGCAGGCCCAGCGAGGCCAGGAACGCGGCGTCCTCACCGGTGGCGTGCGCCAGGTGCCCGCTGCGGAACAGCACCCCCGGTCGCACCCGCCGTCCGTCCACGGTCGGCAGTCCGCCCACGTCACGGAAGTTGCGCACGCCGGCCAGCTCGGGTTCGGTCGACGGGACCTGCTGCGTCACGGGGACTCCTCCCACTCCGCCCCGTCGGCGCTGCTCGCCGACGGGCACCACTCGACGATACGGCACGGTCCGGGGCCCTCGGCGGCACGGACCTCCGACTCCGAGGCATCTGGGTCATCCGTCCGATATGGCGCCTTCGTTACAACTCGCCCTGGTGTAAGAGGCGCTGGCGGGACGGCGCGTGAGCAGCGTCATATCGGTGACGGTGCGTTGTCCGTCATGTTCACGTAATCCAACCGGTTTTCAAGGACGTTTGCCCGAAACGGAGCTTCGGGAATCGACGGAGGGTGACCGGTGATTCCCGTAAAGGACCGGTAGGAACACCCGTCCGCGGAACCCCTCGCTTGTCCGTGTGCGTCCTGGTCGCTTACGTTCACCACCGATCCGGGCGGACGCCTAATCCTGCCGCCGACCGGAGCCAGCACTCATCCACCACCCGTACACGGCAGGAGCGGGGGACCCACAGGTACAACTGCCTGTTCCGGTTCCCGGAACGGCTTGGGGTTAAGCCGCGTCTCGGCGCGGCCGGGCATCTCCAGCTCGCACCCGACAGCTCACCTCGCAGGCGCCGGAGAGGACATCACCATGCCCGCGAAGGGTAAGCACCGCCGTACCAGGACCATGCGCCTGACCCGCACCATCGCCGTCGCCGGAACCGGTGGCGCCGCGCTCGCGCTGCCGCTGATGGGCGCCGCCGGGGCCCACGCCGCTCCCGCGCAGTCCGTTTCCGAGCAGGCCGTGCGGTCCGCCGCGACGTCGGCCGAGAAGGCCGCCGGCACCGCGAAGAGCGAGCAGTCGCGGACGTACACCGTGCAGAGCGGTGACTACCTCTCGAAGATCGCCGACGACCAGGACGTCGACGGCGGCTGGAAGAAGCTCTACGCCGACAACCGCGAGGCCGTCGGTTCGGACCCGTCGCTGATCCACCCAGGGCTGAAGCTCGCGATCGGTGGACAGGCCGCCAAGTCGTCGGCCCCGTCCTCCTCCGCCGCCGAGGCCGAGAAGCCGGCCGCCGAGAAGGCCGCGCCGGCCGAGAAGTCCTCGGGCGACGCGAAGACCTCCTCCTCGGGCTCCTCAAGTTCCTCGGACTCCTCGGACTCCTCGAACACGAGCGCCCGGTCCGCCGGCACCAGCAGCGGCTACACGTCCCCCGTCCCCGGCGGCAGCGTCGGCACCCCGTACCACCAGACCGGCAGCATGTGGTCCAGCGGCTACCACACCGGCACGGACTTCGTCGTCCCGACCGGCACCTCGCTCAAGGCCGTCGGCGCGGGCACCGTCGTCTCCGCCGGCTGGGGCGGCGCGTACGGCAACCAGGTCGTCGTCCAGCTCGCCGACGGCTACTACGCCCAGTACGCCCACCTCTCCTCGCTCTCCGTCTCCGCGGGCCAGTCCGTGACGGCGGGCCAGCAGGTCGGCCTCTCGGGCGCCACCGGCAACGTGACCGGTCCGCACCTGCACTTCGAGATCCGCACCACCGCGGACTACGGCTCGGACGTGGACCCGATCGCCTACCTGCGTTCGCACGGCGTCTCCCTCTGACGAGGACGCTGGCGCGGCCTCGCGCCGCCGAAGGCCGGACCCCGATCCCCGGGTCCGGCCTTCGGCGCGTTCCGGCCCCGGGGAACGTCCCGGCCTTCGGCGTATTCCTGGATCGGCGAACACGTCGGGCGTGGTGTTTCTCACCGCCCGTCAACCCTTTCCTACGGTCGCGTAGGCCACATTCCAGGGTGAATCATGGGCCGATGTGGCAGACGATTCGAAGAGTGACAGCAGAGCAGTGATCGGGTCGTACGTGGCGGTGGGGGACAGCTTCACCGAAGGCGTCGGTGACCGGGGCCCCGACGGGTCGTTCGTCGGCTGGGCCGACCGGTTCGCCGTACTGCTGGCGGACCGGCGCCCCGAGGGCGACTTCACCTACACGAACCTCGCCGTACGCGGCAGGCTGCTCGACCGGATCGTGGCGGAGCAGGTGCCGCGAGCCGTCGAACTCGCGCCGGACCTGGTCTCGTTCTGCGCGGGCGGCAACGACATCATCCGGCCCGGCACCGACCCCGACGAGGTGGCCGAGCGGTTCGAGCGGGCGGTGGCCGCGCTGACCGCCGCGGCCGGCACCGTGCTCGTGACGACCGGCTTCGACACCCGCGGGGTGCCCGTCCTCAGGCGTCTGCGCGGCAAGATCGCCACGTACAACGGGCACGTGCGGGCCGTCGCCGACCGCTACGGCTGCCCCGTGCTCGACCTGTGGTCGCTCAGGACCGTGCAGGACCGCAGGGCCTGGGACGCCGACCGGCTGCACCTGTCACCGGAGGGACACACGCGCGTGGCGCTGCGCGCGGGCCAGGTCCTCGGCCTGCCCGTCCCGGCCGACCCGGACCAGCCCTGGCCGCCGCTGCCGCCCCGCGGCACCCTGGACGTCCGGCGCGACGACGTGCAGTGGGCCCGGGAGTTCCTGGTGCCGTGGATCGGGCGCCGGCTGCGCGGCGAGTCCTCGGGCGACCACGTGATCGCCAAGGGGACGCTGTCGCCGGACGACATCAGGGGGCGGATCGCGACGGTGGCCTGACGGCGGGGAACGGCGGCCGGGCCGCCGGCCGCCGTTCGCTCCACGAGCGTGCGCGGGGCGCCGGGCACGGCGTGCGGGGCGCCGGGTACGGCGTACGGCGTGTCGGGTACGGGGCGGGCAGGGCTAACGACGGGGCGCCGTCAACGCCTCCCGCTCGAGGCCCAGTTCGCGGGCGAGTGCCTCGTCCATCCACCTCTGGGCCCGGACCCGAGACACCGTGCCCCCGTACGACGTCAGTTGTACGGCCAGCCCGTCGAGCAGCGCGGTCAGGCGCAGTGCCGCCTCCTCGGGCGCGGAGCACCGGAACTCCCCGGCGGCCACGCCTTCGGCGATGACCTCGGCGATCGACGCCTTCCACTGGCGGTCCAGTTCCCGCGCGACCTCCCGCAGCGCGGGCTCGCGCAGCGCCACCGCCCAGCCCTCGATCCACAGCCGCCAGCCCTTGGCCTGTCCGGTCGGGGCGTACCACCGCACGGCCGCCCGCAGCCGGCGCAACGCCGACGTGCGGCGGTCCAGCAGCCGGCCCAGGCGGGCGAGGTCGTCCTCGGCGGCGTAGGTGAACGCGGCGGCGACCAGCTTCTCCTTGGTGGAGAAGTGATAGAGCACCAGGGCGTTGCTGACCCCGAGCGCGGCGGCGACGTCGGAGATCCGCAACGCGGCGACCCCTCGCGCCGATATCTGCTCGATGGCCGCGCGCAACAGCTCCGCGCGCCGCTCCGCCACACTCAACCGGACTCTCCCCACGCCCGTCACCCTATACAGGCCCCGGACGTGCGGTGACGGCCGCTTCCGGGACCGGCCGCCCAGCCCGCGGCGGCGTCGGCCCCACCCGGGCGCCCCGGGCCGGGCAGGTCGCATGAGGCCTTGAAGCCCTGACCGGTCAGGTCGAGCGCCGCGTTGACGCGGGAGCGCAGGTACCCGACGGTGACCATGGCCGTCAGCTCGACGAACGCGGGCTCGCCCAGCCCGGTCCGCAGCCGCGCGGCGAGTTCGTCCCCCACGGTGGGCGGGGTGGCCGTCATCGCCTCGGCGTACTCCATGACGTCCCGCTCCGGCGGCGTGCAGGCGTCGCTCTCCCGCCACACCGGCACGTCGTGGAGCGTGCGCCGGTCCATGCCGCGCTCGGCGCTCTCCCAGTGGCCGAAGTCCATGCACCCTGAGCAGCCGATCGAGGCCGCCGAGGCCATCACCGCGAGCGCCTTCAGGTCGGGGTCCAGCCGGTTCCACCGGGCCACGGACTGTCCGAACCGCAGGTCGCCCCAGAGCACGCGAGGATTGTGGGCGAGCGCCTTGCCGGGGTCGAGGACCTTGCCGTAGGTGCGCCGGGAGTACCACTCCACGACGCGGAAGAGAAGCGTCCGGGGCGGGGTGAGGGATACGCGGGCCATGGGGGCCACCTTCCTGTCCGTCGGCCGTGCCTGGGTGCTGGGTGCTGGGTGCTCCGGTGGGAGCGCCCTCACCGGTACGACGGGTGGAGGGAACGCGGATGTGACATCAGTCGTTCGATGTGACGTCGGACGAGACGACAATGAGAGCCTGACCTACTCCCCTGGAGGTACCGTGGCCGGTTTCCGTTTCCCGGGCTTCGGGCCCAGTGCCCCGCGGCCCGCCGCCTTCGGTGCGGACCCGAGCGGCGAGCGCATGGCGCGCATCCGCAGATCGCCGCACTTCCGCGACGGCGTCTTCCAGAATCCCGGGGGCGCCACCCGGACCCGCCCCGCCGGATCGGCCGTCGAGTTCGCCAGGATCTACTTCGACCGGGAATCACGGCTCCGCCGCGCCCCGCGGAGCCCGGTTCCGGTGCATGCCACCACACTCGCCGACCTCGCCCGGCCGCCCGCCACCGGACTGCGGCTGACCTGGACGGGACACTCCGGCGTGCTCGCCGAGATCGACGGACGGCGGGTGCTCTTCGACCCCGTGTGGGGCGAGCGCTGCTCCCCGTTCCCCTTCGCCGGTCCGAAGCGGCTGCATCCGGTTCCGGTCCCCCTGGCCGCCCTGGGCCCGGTCGACGTCGTCGTGATCTCCCACGACCACTACGACCACCTGGACATGCCCACGATCAAGGCACTGGCCGGCACCGACACCCTCTTCGCCGTGCCACTCGGCGTCGGCGCGCACCTCGAACGCTGGGGCGTGCCCGCCGACCGGCTGCGCGAGCTGGACTGGCACGAGTCGACGCGCGTCGGCGGCCTCACCCTCACCGCCACCCCGGCCCGCCACTTCTGCGGGCGCGGCCTGCGCAACACCCAGCACACCCTCTGGGCGTCCTGGGTCGTCGCCGGTGAGGAACACCGGGTCTACCACAGCGGGGACACGGGCTACTTCGACGGTTTCCGTGACATCGGCGCCGCACACGGCCCGTTCGACGCCACGATGATCCAGCTCGGGGCGTACGCCGAGTTCTGGCCGGACATCCACATGACGCCCGAGGAGGGTGTGCGCGCCCACCTCGATCTGCAGCAGGGCCGGCCGGGCGGTGTCCTGGTGCCGATCCACTGGGCGACCTTCAACCTGGCGCCGCACGCATGGGCGGAGCCGGCGGAGTGGACGAAGGACGCGGCCGAGGAGGCCGGCCAGGCGGTGGCGTTCCCCCGGCCGGGGGAACCGTTCGAACCGGCGGGGACGCTGCCGGTGGAGGCGTGGTGGCGGGCGGTGTCGGGTCCGATCGCGCATCCTTGGCGGTGTCCCCGGATCGCTGAGGGCGTGGCCGGGACGCACCGGGAGGACCTCGGCCTCGCGGGCGGGCGGTGACGTCGAGCCGATCGGGGACGAGCCTGGTGAGACGGTCCGGATGCCGGAGCGTCCCCCGCTGACGTCCACAGCGCCGAGGCCACCGCCGCGGGCCTCCCGGTGGCCGCCGACGGTTACAGGGACCCGGCCGGCCGCGCGGTCACCGGCTGCGGAGCGGTCGCGCCCCGGCCAGCGCCGTGAGGAAACCCTCGGACAGACGCGCGGCCGGATTCCCGGCGGCCGGTGCGCGCGGCCCGGCCTGTACGCCGGCACGGACCACCGCTCGTACGTGGGAACCGGGGAAGGTGCCCGCGTACGCCCCGGGGTCGTCGGCGGCGTAGGCGAGCGCCAGCGCGTCGCTCAGGGCAAGCGCGTGTGCCTCGGCGAAGGCGCGCGCGTTGGCGGTGCAGGCCAGCTCGGCGTACTCGTGACCGTAGGCGTCGGCCTCGGCCGGGGACCGGCCCTGGGACAGCGCGTGGTCGCGGGCCCCCGCGTGGCCCTCGGCATAGGCGGCCGTCCGGTCGTAGGCGGCCGCGTGGAGGTGGAGCAGGACCGGATGCAGCGCGGTCCGCCAGGCGTCCGGGGCGGCCGGGCGGCCCGCGGCCGCCCCGGTGTGCAGACGGGCGAGCGGGGAGAACGGCACCGCCTCCGCGCCGGGCACCGTCTCGGCGACGAGGGGCAGGACCGTGTGGCGGTGCCAGTCGTGGACCGCCGACAGATCGGTGACCGTGCCCTCCCCGTACCGCTCCCGGAGGAGCGCGTACAGACGAAGGGCCCAGCCGTCGCGGACGCCGGCCGGCAACGCGGCGTGGAGGGCGGTCGCAACGGGCCACAGCCCCACGAGGGCCGCCGGTCCGGCCCCGGACGCAGGCCCGGCACCGGGACCGGCGTCCGGTGCCCTCAGTGCGGTCAGGAACCCCGCCGCCCCGTCGGTCGTGGACGTCATGTGGTGCCGCCCTCCTGTCCCAGGGGATCGATGATGTACGCGGAATGGATCAGCGGTGCAGGGGCGTGCCCGCCACGGCGATCCGGCGGCCGAACCGCGTCAGGGGGAAGTAGTCCCACACGGCGTGGTGCTGCACGCTGCGGTTGTCCCAGAGCACCAGGGTGCGCGACTGCCACCGCACGCGGCACTGCAGCAGCGGGGTGCCGGCCACGTGCGCGTACAGCATGCCCAGCAGGGTGTCGCTCTCGGTGCGGGAGAGCTGGGTGATGTGCGAGGTGTACGGGGCGTTCACGAAGAGCAACTCGCGGCCGGTCTCCGGGTGCCGGACGACGACGGGGTGCTCGGTGCGCGGCACGTCGTACCCGGCCGGAGGGGTCTGCCCGGCGGCGGTCCACGGCAGGGCGCCGTCGTGCAGGGCGGTCAGCCCGCCGAGGATCTCCCTCATCGCGGGGGAGAGCAACTCGTAGGCGAGGTGCATGTTGGCGAAGAGGGTGTCGCCGCCGCTGCCTCCCTCGGGAACGGTCGTGAGGTACAGCAAGGACCCGAGGGAGGGCGCCGGGTCCGCCGTACCGTCGGAGTGCCAGCCGTTGCCGGCCACGGCCCGGGAGTCCTTGTCCGCGCTGATCTCCAGGATGTACGGGTCGGAGCCCTCCACGGGGAGGGTGACCGGGTGCAGTTCACCGAAGACGCCCGCGAAGCGCTTGTGCTGCTCGGGAGTGAGGTCCTGGTCGCGGAAGACCAGGACGTGGTGGGACCGGAAGGCGTGCCTGACCTCCTTCTCCTGCTGGGGCGTCAGCTCCTGCGACAGGTCGAGGCCCGAGACCTCCGCGCCCAGCAGCGGGGTGAGGGGGCTGACCGAGAGGGTCTCGTACGGCTCGGCGGGCCGGGTGGTCAGGCGTTCGACGGCCTGAAGGGCGTACTGCTCCATGGGGACCTCCGGGTGGGGGCGGGTGGGGGAGAGGACGGAAACGGACGGGCGGGGGCGGGTCACAGCCCCCGGTCGAGGAGTTCGGCGACCACGAGGCGGCCGAAGGCGAGGTTGCCGTGGATCGTGTCGTCCGGCAGGCAGAAGGCGGGGCGTTGCTCTCCCGAGCGGTCGGTCACCCGGGGGCGCAGGTCGACGATCTCGACGCCGCGCGCGGCGACCTCGTCACGGACGACGTCCTGCGCGGCGTGGAACACCCGCGCGTCCGACATGCCGGGGACGCGCTGCGGCGGCATGACCGCCACCACCCGCAGACCGAGCGCGGCGGTGTGGTCGTAGAAGGCGAGCGCGCCGCGGACCATGGCCCGCACCAGGGCCGGGAAGAGCGCGCTGCGCAGGAAGGGCTCCGGGAGGTCGCCGCGACGGTCGCGGTGGACGTCCCAGTTCTGCCGGGTTGCCACCGTGTGGACGCTGAACCCGAAGGTGCACACCAGCGGTACCGGCAGCCCGGCGAGTCCCCCGGCACCCAGGGCGTCGAGGAACTCCCGGTAGAGCCGCTGCGCTTCGGGAGCGCGGAAGCGGATTCCGGTGCCGTTGGTGCCGTTGGTGTCGTCGGTGTTGTTGGTGTTGTCGGTGTCGAAGAAGGGGCCGAGGAAATCCCGGCCCGAACCGACCGGCCCGCCCGCGAAGGGCAGTCCGGCGGCCCGCGCGGCCCGGCCGACGCAGGCCGCGTGGGAGTCACCGAGCAGGAGGAACCGGGCGGGGGCCGTGGTAGTCGAGCAGGGCGTCGTCACAGGAGTGGTCCTCTCCGCCGGCGAGGGGCGGCGGCTGCGGTGGCGTGTGCGGGGGCGTGTGCGGTGTGCGGGCCGGTTCGCCCCGCAGGGCCCGGAAGAAGTGCCCCATCACGAAGGCCACGCCCTCGGGGCGGACGGTACGCAGGTTGGCCTCGAAGAAGCCCCGCCTGCCCCCGGAAGCCGACGCACCCCAGGCACCCGAGGCCCCCGAACCACCCGAGGTCCCCGACGGGTCCCGGTCGCCCGGAGAGGCCGGGAGAGCCGGGAGCCCCGGCAGTCCCGTGACGATCTCGTACGACGGGAAGTAGTCGACGTGGTCGGCCTCGTCCGCGAGCTGCCCGGCCGCCGCCCGCAGCACCGACTTCGAGAAGGTGGTCGCGACCAAGGCGTGCCGTCCGGTGGCGGTGGCCGTCAGCGGTACCGGAGAGACCGTGAGGACCGTCCGCAGACCGGGGTTGACGGTCCGGGCCATGGCCAGCGCCTCCGTGAGGTCCTCGTGCACCCGCGAAACCGTGTGGTTGCGCAGGACGTACCGGCCGGCGTCGAAGGAACCGCGGACGGTCCCGGGGCACATCGGCAGCACGGTGTCCCGCTCCGTGTCGTGCCACGCCTCGGTCAGGCCGAGGGTGAAGACGAGGACCTCCGCCTCGGCCAGCGCGGTGCGCAGCGCGGCGAGGGTGACCTCGCGGGAGCGCAGCAGCTCACCGGGCGAGGCGAACCCCTCCGGCTCCACCGTGGGCCGGTACGGGTCGTAGCAGCGCCCGTCCTCCTCCCAGACCTCCCCGGGGGGCGTGCGGGAGCCGAGTGCCCAGGCGATCCACTGGCGCAGCGCGGCGGCGGTGTAGATGTTCCCCGTGCGGAAGGAGAACCGCCGGTAGCCGCGGGCCGACCGCTGCTCGGCGGTCAGTCCCGGGGGCGGCGGCTCCGCGTCGTACCAGTGCATGCCCTCCTCCAGCAGGGCACGTCCGATGTGGCCCGCGAAGCAGGACCCCGCGGTGATGACGGGGGCGTCCTGCCCGATGGGCCACTTCGGCGTCCACAGGTCGGCGATGTCCAGCGGGTCCCGTTCGGCGACCGCGCTGCGCCAGAAGGAACGCTCCGGCAGGCTCGTATAGGGGTGTGATGCCATGGGGGAGCGCCTCCTCAGGTCTGCCGGGTGGAGGGGCGGGGACCGGCGGCGAGTACGGCGGCGACGTCCCGCGCGTGCGGCGCGGCGACGAGCCCGTAGTGGTCGGCGTCGACCCGGCGTACCCGCGCGGTCCGGGGCAGGTGTGCCTCCCAGACGCCCGGCGGAGTCGGCCGCGGGGCGAGCGCGGGGGCGTCCACCGGGCGTTCGGCGAGCCACACCGTGGTGGGCGTCGTGGTGATCCGCGGCAGCCGGTGCTCGGCCATGGCGGCCAGGTTGGCGCGGCAGCAGCGGGCGAGGCGCTCGGCGTACGCGCGGCCCGGACCGGTCGGGCCGTCGGCGCGGCTGCCGCCCAGTTCACGGGCGAACACCTCGTCCACCTGCGCCTTGTCGTACACGGCGAACTCCGCTCCGGCGCCGGGCGGCGGAGGGTCGAGAAGGTCCAGGCCCGCCGCGGGCCGCCCGTCCCGTTCGGCGAGGGCCGCCATCGACAGGGCGGTCCACGCCCCGAACGACCAGCCCGCCAGCCGCAGCCGGGGACCCGCGTCGGGGAAGGCGGCCCGCACGGCCCGCAGGTAGTCGGCGGCGCGGTCGGCGATCGACCGGGCGGGCAGGCGAGGGTCGCGCAGCGCTGGGTCCGGGATCAGGCAGACGGTCAGTTCTCCGGGCAGGGCCGAGACCAGCGGCCGGTACGCCTGGATGTCGCCGCCGACCGGATGGACCAGGCACAGGACGTCCTCGCCGGTGCCGCGCTGCCAGACCTCGACCTCCGCCTCGGCGCCCGCCTGGGCGGGGTGACGGGCGCCGCCGCCCAGCTTCGCCAGGATGTCCGCGAGGGTGACGTGGTGGCCGAGGGCGGCGAGGTCGATGTCGGTGCCGTGCCGGCGTTTCACCTCCTCCAGCAGTTCCAGGAGGGTCAGCGAGTCGGCCCCCAGGTCGTACAAGGGGGCGCCGGGATCGACGGTGTCGACGCCGAGCAGCGCGCACAGGACCTCGGTGAGGCCGGCCGCCGGTTCGCCCGGCAGGGCCCCCTCGGCCTCGGCCGCGACCTGCCTCGCGACCGTCGTCGCGACCTCCTTGGCGTGCTCCGTCGCGTCCTCCCCCGGCCGAATCCGGCGGATGGCGGGCCCTGCCTCGTAGAAGAGCTGGGCCTGCGGCAGGGGTGTCGTGCTGACCATCAGGTGCGGCAGTCCCAGGCTCAGGGCGTGCGCGAAGACCGCCGCGCCGTCCTCGGGGGTGAGCGCGACCTTCAGGTGCTCCTGGTGGCGGGTGCCGCGGGCCGGCGCCTGCCGCGCCATGCCGACCTCGCCCCAGATGTCCCAGCCGATGCTCAACCGGACGGTCGCCCCGCCGCCCCCCGGGGGTGTGTGGTGGGCGAGGGCGTCCAGGCAGGCGTTGGCCGCCGCGTAGTCGAACTGGCCGACCCCGCCGTGGTGGGCCGCCATCGACGAGCAGTAGGCCACGTACGCCGGGGTGTGGCGGACCGCGAGCCGTTCGACGAGCAGGGCGCCGCGCAGCTTGGCCGCGGTGGCGCGGCGGGCCGTGGCGGCCACCCGACCGGCGAGGAGCCCGCCTGCGGCCGTGCCCGCCGCGTGCACGACACCGGCGAGGCCGTCGAGGTGCGGGGCGAGCCGGCCGGCGATCGCGTCCAGGTCCTCCGCGGCGAGGTCGGCGCCGACCAGGGTCACCCGGTCCCCGTACGGCCGTAACCTGGCCGGCACCTCGGTACCGCGGGCGACCAGGACCACGCGGTTGGCGGGGTCCGCCAGCAGCCGGGCGGCCAGGGTGGCACCGATGCCGCCGGTCCCGCCGAGGACCAGATGCGTACCCGGCTCCGCCACCCGGTCGGCGGTGGACGGGAACGCGGGCGCGGGGACCGGCTGGACCGGGCGGTGCCACCAGTAGCCGTCGCGCAGGGCGACCACGCGCGGGGCGAGCGTGTCGTCACGCAGCAGTTCCGGCAGGTACGGTGCCCAGTCCGCCGGGTCGGGGCCGGGCAGGTCGATCCAGCGGGGGACCACCCCCAGTTCCTGACGGGGTGTCTCGACGCCCGCCGCGAGGAGGCCGGCCAGGGGTGTGGCGACGGCGCCGGTGACGGGCTGTGCCCGGTGCGACAGCAGCCACACGCGGGGCCCCGAGGCGTCCGGCAGGGTGGCGAAGGCCTTGCCCAGCGCGGCCACCGCGTCGAGGCAGACCCGCTGGGCGTCCTCCAGCGCGCGTTCGTCGACCCGGCCGTCCAGGGCCAGCGGCAGCGCGTGCAGCCAGTCGATGCCCTCGGGTCCGCCGTCCGTCCGGGCGGCACCGTCGCCGACGAGGGCGAGCAGGGCCACGAGCTGGGCCGCGTCGTCGGGGGCGACCTCGTAACGGTCGTCGGCGAGTCTGCCGAGAGCCGTCGCGGGGCGTACCCGCACCACCCGCGCGTAGTGGTCTTCGAGGAACCGCCAGGTGTCCGCACCGGTGCCGCCACCGGTACCACCGTCGATGTCTGCGGCGACGACGAGGGCGGTACGCCGTGCGGTACGGGACTCCGCGGCGTCGTCAGTCGGTGTCCCCGGGACGTTCACGGCGCCGGGAGCCGCGCCGACGGCCGTGCCCGGTCCCGTGGGGACACCGGTACGCGCCCGGCGCAGCCGGGTCCACTGCGGCTGGTGCAGCCACTGATCGGCGGGCAGCCGCCGAGACGGCGGACCGGCCTCCTCCGGGACCGGCGGGGACGCGGACACGGGCACGGCCCGGCCGGGGACGCGCGGGAAGTCGTACTCGGCCAGGTCGAGAGCGGGCGGCGGGAAGTCCCAGGGAGCGCGGGCCGCTCCCTCGGGCCAGACGACGGTGCGACCGGCCGTCCACGCCTCGGCGAGCAGACGCGGGTCGCCGCTGCGCACCGGCACCTCCTCGCGGGCGGCCCGGCCGGGGACCGGCGCGGTGACCGGCGCGGGCGCGCGCAGCCAGGCCGACGCCGACGCGGCGTCCGGGCACACCGCCGCCGCGCGGTGGCCGAGCGCGGGGCGCCCGGCCTGAAGGTGCCGCAGCACCTGCGGGTAGGCGGCGGGGTGCGCGTCCAGGTAGTCGGCGATGCGGCGGCCGTCGGCACGCAGAGCGGCCTCGCTGCTCGCGGAGAGCACCACGCACGGCACGGCGGCGGGCGCCGTGGCGGGTGGGGCAGCGGGTGCGGCGGTGCCGGTCGCCGGTCCGGCCGGCCGGTCGGCGGGGTGTTCCAGGAGCAGGTGGGCGTTGGTCCCGCCGATCCCGAAACTGCTGACGGCGGCCACCCGGGGCACGTCCCGGGGCCAGGGTTCGGCCGTCACCGGCACCCGGAACGCTCCCGCGTCGATCTCCGGGTTGAGGCGGTCGAAGTCCGCGGTGGGCGGGACCACCCCGTGGTGGACGGCGAGCACGGCACGGACCAGGCCGACGACGCCCGCGGCGGCGCCCAGGTGCCCGATCTGGCTCTTGACGGAGGACAGCGCCACGCCCGCGTCGTCCGCCAGGCCGTACGCGTCGCGCAGCGCGGCGGCCTCCACCGGGTCGCCCAGGGCGGTGCCGGTGCCGTGCGCCTCCACGTAGCCGAGGTCGGTCCCCGTACGGCCGCTGCGGCGCAGGGCGGCACGGATCGCGGCCCGTTGGCCGGAGCGGGCGGGCGCGCTGTAACCGAGCTTGTCCGAGCCGTCGTTGTTGACGCCGGAGCCCGTGACGACCGCGTACACCGTGTCGCCGTCGCGGCGGGCGGCGGCGAGGGGTTTCAGGACGACCACACCGGTGCCGCTGGCCCCCACGGTGCCCGCGGCGTCCGCGCTGAACGGCCGGCAGTGCCCGTCGGGGGAGAAGACGTGCTGCGGCCGGTAGGTGTAGCCGCCGGTCAGTGCGGTGTCGACGAGGACCCCGCCGACGAGCATGACCTCGGCGTCGCCCTGGCGCAGCAGTCCTGCCGCGAGGTGCACGCCGACGAGTGAACTGGAGCACGCCGACTGCACGGTGAAGGCGGGGCCGGTCAGCCCCAGGTGGTAGGCGGCCTTGGTGGCGAGGAAGTCCTTCTCGTGGTGCAGGGCCAGCCGGAAGGCGTCGGGCAGCGCGTCCGGATCGCCCTCGCGCAGCATCTTCTGGAAGTAGGTGTTCTCCCCGCACGCCGCGATCAGCCCCACCGCCCGGCCGGACGGATCGCCGATGCCGGCGTGGGCGAGCGCCTCGACGCAGCTCATCAGCAGGTGGCGCTGTTGCGGGTCCATGAGCCGGGCCTCGCCCGGGCTGAGGGTGAAGCGTCCCGGGTCGAAGGCGAGGAGCCCCTCCATCTGGCTGCGGGCACCGACGCGGCCGTCCGCCGCGGGGAAGTGCTCGATGCCGCGACGGCCGGAGGTCACCAGGTCCCAGAAGGCGGCCAGGTCGGGCGCGCCCGGCAGCCGCACCGCCATGCCGATGACGGCGACGGGGTCGTCGGCTGCCCCCGGGGCCGGCCGGACCATGCCTGTGCCCGGGGCCGGCCGAGGCACGTCGGTGTCGTGGCCGGGCCGGATCACGCCGCCGTGCCGGTCCGGTGCGGCCACGTCCGTCACCGGACCCGGAAGGGCCCCGCCCGCCTTCCCGTGCGGCCGTACCGCCTTCCCTGGCCGTCCCGCCACGTGAGCCGCCGCGTCCTGCCCTCCGCGTCGCCTCTCCAGGAAACCGGCGAGGGCGCGTGGCGTGACGTGTTCGAAGAGGTCCGGTACGGAGAAGGAGAGCCCGTCCTCGCCCGCACAGGCGAGCTGGAACCGCATGAGGTCCAGGCTGGTGGCGCCGGCGTCGAAGTACCGCTGCCGCACGCCGACCGGTGTGCCGGTGACCTCCTCGAACAGCGCCGTCAGACGCTCCTCCAGCGGTGACAGGCCGGCGGCGTCCGGTTCTCCCCGGCGCAGGTCGTGACCGGGGGCGGTGAGCGACGCGCGCCGGTCCAGCTTGCCGCTCGGGGTGCGTGGCAGCGCGGTCAGACGACGGAAGCGGGCGACGCGCACCTGGGCGGGCAGCAGCGCCGACAGGTGTTCCGCGAGCCCGGCCGGATCGGGGTCCTCGCCCCGGCACTCCAGCGCGGCGACCAGGCGGCCGTCCGCCACGGCCGCGACCGCGTTGACCACGCCCGGGTACTGGAGGAGCGCGGCCTCGACCTGCCCCAGCTCCAGCCGGTGACCGGCGAGCTTGACCTGGGCGTCGTCCCGCCCCGCGTAGTGGAGCAGGCCCCGCGCGTCGAAGCGGGCGAGGTCGCCCGTCCGGTACAGCACGCCCAGCTCGGGGTCGTCGGTGAAGCGGTCGCGGTGCGCGGCCGGGTCACCGAGGTAGCAGCGGCCCGCCATGGGCCCGCCGATCAACAGCGCGCCGGTGGCCCCCGCCGCGACGGGGAGGCCGCTGCCGTCCACCACCCGCAGGACCGCGCCCGCCACGGGCCGCCCGACGGCGGGGCGCAGCGGCCAGCCGGCCGGGTCGCCCTCCAGGCACAGGGCGCTGACGACGTGGGTCTCGGTGGGACCGTAGTGGTTGAACAGACGCGCGCCGGGCAGCCCGGCGAACCAGCGGCGGATCGCGTCGGTGCAGATCAACTGCTCGCCCGCGGTGACGACTTCACGCAGCCGCGACGGGTACCTCCCGGTGCGGACACCGTGTTCGGCGAGCACCTGGAGCGCCACGTACGGCAGGAAGACGCGTTCCACCGCCGCCGACTCCAGCTGTTCGAGCAGGGCCGGCGCGTCGTGCCGCCAGCCAGGGTCGACCAGGTGCAGCAGGCCCCCGGAGCACAGCGTGGTGAAGACCTCCTGGAAGGAGACGTCGAAGGAGAGCATGGAGAACTGCTGGGTGCGGGCCGGCCGGTCCAGTCCGCCCGCGACGCGCTGCCAGGTCAGCAGGTTGCACAGGGTCCGGTCGGGGACCTGGACGCCCTTGGGCACGCCGGTGGAGCCCGACGTGAACAGCGTGTACAGCGGGCGCAGCCCCTCGTGCGCGTACGGCACGTGCTCTGCGGCGGGCGGGCCGGCGGGCCGGTCGGCGGGTGTGTCGGTGAGGGTGACGACGTGGCGGGGGAGCGACGGCGGCGCGAGGGTCTCCAGGGCACCGAGGTCCCGTGGGGTCACCAGCACGCACAGGGGGTCCGCCTGGTCGAGCACGTGCCGCAGCAGGGCCGGCGGGTAGGCCGGGTCGAGGGGGACGACGGTCACGCCCAGCCGGGCGGCGGCCAGCAGCGCCACGATGTGCTCGACGGACGGCTGGAGGTGGAGCGCGACGGACGCCGGAGCGGCGGGGTCGGCCGGCAGTGGATGGCGGGCCCGCAGCTCCGCCGCCAACGCGTCCGCCCGCGCGTCGAGTTCGGCGTACGTGAGGGTCGTCCCGCCGTCCGTGAGGGCCGGGGCGTGCGGGGTGGCGGCCACCTGCCGGGCGAAGCCGTCGGCGACGGTCGGGAAGTCGGGGACGAGCGCCTCGCCCCGGCCGGTGTCGGGCAGCGCGCGGCGGTGGTCGGCGATCAGATCGCGCAAGGTGACGTCGTCGCCGGTCAGGTGGTCCAGGCACCGGCGGAACAGCCGCGCCGCCGCCTCGGCGCGCTCGGCGCCGAGGTCGTCGCGGTACTCCCACAGGCAGTCGAACCCGGACTCGTGCTCGACGACGGACAGGGTGAGCGCGCACTTGGCGCCGAGCGGCTCGGGCCACACGGGCCGCACCTCGCAGCCGGCCAGCCGCAGCGCGGAGAAGTCGGTGTTCTCCAGGACGAACAGATAGTCGAAGAGAGGGGTGCGCTCACGGAGCACCGGATCGGACAACAGGTCGGCCAGGGCCACCTCCTGGTCCTCCAGGACGTCCCGTACGACGTCGGCGTGCGAGGCGAGCTGGGCGGCCAGCCCGTCGCCGGGACGCAGCTCCAGTTCCAGCAGCACGGTGTTGGCGAACATGCCGACGGCGTCGGCGAACTCGGGCCGCGACCGGCCGGAGACCGGCGACGCGACGAGGGGACGCTCCTGGCCGGTCACCCCGTACAGGCTCGCGGCGAACGCGGACACCAGTAACTGGAAGCGAGTCAGCCCGCGTTCGGCGGCGAGCCGGTCCAGGGCGGCCCGGCGGACCAGGTCGAGGGAGGTCCGCAGCAGCCCGGCCCGGGGCCGGACGGTCACCGCCTCCGGGGCGGGCAGGGCGGGCGACAGCTCGCCCGCCCGGCCGTAGCGCTCGGCGAGCCGGGCCCGTCGCCGTCCGTACGCAGCGCTCGCCTGCCACTCCCGCTGCCACCGCGCGAAGTCCAGCGGCGTGCACGCGGACGCGGTGCCGGGCCCGTCCGGCTCGCCCCGCAGCGCGGCGGAGTAGGCGTCGCCGAGGTCGTGGAAGAGGAGGTTGAGCGACCAGCCGTCCACGGCGACGTGGTGCAGGTGCAGCAGGAGCACGCCCGCGTCCGGACCGCCCGCCCACGCGGCGCGCAGCATGCGGGTGTCCGTGAGGTCGAAACGGTGGTCGAAGAAGCGGTCGGCGAGGTCCCGCCACTCCTCGCCCTCACCGCCGTCGGGACCCTGGGGACGCAGGCCCCCACCGCCGTCGAGGTCCCGTGCGTCCACGGCCCCGCCGCCGTCGAGCGGCTCCCAGGGATCGTACGGGTCGCCCGCCCGCTGGCGCAGCCCGTGCGGGGTGGGGACCAGGCGCGTCCGCAGGGCCGCGTGCCGTTCCACCAGCCCGCGCACCGCCCGGCGCAGGGCCGTCCGGTCGACGCCGCCCCGGAGGCGGAGGACGAGCGGTACGTCGTAGGCGCGGTCCTCGGGGTCCCGCTGGTGCAGGAACCAGAGACGTTCCTGCTCCCTGGTGGCCGGCGCGGTCGGTTCACCGGAGGCCGCGGGCACGGGCGGGTGCTCGCCGGTCGCGGCGTCCCGGGCGTGCACGGCCTCGGCGAGGGCGGCGAAGTCGGCGGTGAGCACCAGGCCCTGCGGCAGGTCGACGTGGAAACGCCGCATGACCTCGAAGCGGAAGCGCAGCGCCTTCAGGGAGTCACCGCCGTGCGGTATCCACCGGTCGTCGGGGCGCAGGCCGGCCACCCCGAGGACGCCCTCGGCGAGGTCGAGCACGGGACGCTGCTCGTCGCTGACGCGGGCCTCGCCCTCGTACGAGCGCCGCCACGGTGCCGGGGCGTCGCGCAACAGCGCGTCCCGGTCGACCTTGCCGTTGGCCGTGAGCGGCAGTTCCGGTACGAGATGGGTGTGGTGGGGCCGCATGTACGGGGGCAGCCCGGCCGTGAGGTGCCGGTCGTAGGCGTCGAAGGAGAGGTCCGCGGGGTCGCCGGCCGGGACGACGAAGGCGAGCAGTTCGTTGCGGCCGGCCTCGTCGCGGCGGGTGCACACGTACGCCCGGCGCACAGCCGGGTGGGCGAGGACCCGTCGCTCCACCTCCCCGGGCTCGATGCGGAAGCCACGCACCTTCACCTGGCGGTCCGCCCGGCCGACGTAGGTCACCCGGCCCTCGGTGTCCCGGCGCACGAGGTCGCCCGTGCGGTACCAGCGTTCCTCGCCGCCCGCCTCGCCCCGCGGGTCCGGCAGCATGACGAAGCTCTGCTCGGTCCGCAGGGGCAGGTTGCGGTAACCCCGGGCCAGCGCGGGCCCCGCGAGGAGCAGTTCGGCGGTCTCGTCCGGCTCCGCGGTGCGTCCGTCCTCGGTGCGCAGCAACGTGCGGGTGCCGGGCAGCGCAGTGCCGAGGGGGACGGTGGCGCCCGCGAAGTCCCGGGGGATCGGATGGCAGAGGGCGAACGTGGTCGCCTCCGTCGGCCCGTACACGTTGTGCAGGACGGTGCGCGAGGCGGTGTTGGCCTCGTACCACCGGCGGATCAGCCGCGCGTCGAGCTGCTCGCCGCCGACGAGGACCTGGGCGACGGTGCCGAAGCAGTCGGGCACCTTCTCGACGACGGCGTTGAACAACGCGACCGTGATGAACAGGGTGTCGACCCGCCGGTCCGTCAGCGCCCCGGCGAGCCGGTGCGGGCTGTGCACCTGATCGTCGTCGAGGATCACGCAGACACCGCCGGTCAGCAGCGGTACCCAGACCTCGAAGCTGAGGGCGTCGAAGGCCGGGTTGGACAGGCAGGCGTACCGGGCGCCGGGCCGCAGGCCGATGTAACCGGGCTCGGCGAGCCGCAGCACGCCCGCGTCGGTGACCTCGACGCCCTTGGGGCGGCCCGTACTGCCGGAGGTGTAGAAGACGAAACCCGTCCCGGTGTCCGCGGTGTCCGCCGGCGCTTTCGCGGGCGGGCCGGTCCGGGCGTCCCGCACCGCGTCCGGTTCCTCGTCGCGCAGGAGCAGGCCGGCGTCGAGGACGAGGAACCCGCCGTCGAGGTCCGGGAGTTCGTCGTGGACGACGGCGACGGCGCCCGAGTCGTCGAGGATGTGCCGCTGCCGGTCGGACGGGCTGAGCCGGTCCAGGGGGACGACGGTGGCACCGGCGCGACGGATGCCGAGCATCACGCACACCAGCCGCCAGGAGCGCGGCAGGCAGACGGCGACGGCCTGCCCCGGGCCCACCCCGAGGTCACGCAGGCGCGCGGCCACCCGGCCGCTGAGGCGGTCGAGGCCGGCGTGGTCGAGCAGATGCGTGCCGTCCTCGACGGCGACGGCGGACGGGGTGCGCCGGGCCCGGGTGAGCACCGCGTCGGCGAGAGCGGAGGCCGGTCGGCTCGGGGTGGCGCCGTCGGGAGGGGAGGCGACGTCGGTGCTCATCGGGCTCCCGCCACGGGGAGGGCGGCGGTGGACGCCGGCGCGCGGTGGTGGCCGTGGTGGGCCAGTTCCGCCGTCAGCAGGGCACCGACCCGGACCGCTTCGGCGCCTTCCAGGATCTCCCAGTGGTCGCAGGCGAGGGTCTCGACCCGGAAGTCGCCCTCGGCCCGCCGCCGCCAGAAGGCACGGACCTCCGCGTGGAACGGCGTGTCGTCACCGTCCGGCACGGCCTGGGCGAGGACCAGGCGGGTCGGTGAGGCGGCGGGCAGGTACTCCCGGGCCGTCGTCCGGTTGTGGTTGTACAGCCGGAAGTAGCGCTCGATCTGCGCGTCGTCCATGCCGGGATACATCCCGTTGAACCTCACCAGCTTGTCGCGGAACTCCGCCTCGTCGACGGCGGTGATCGCCGCACGGGCCGCGGAGTCGTCGGTGGCCTGGGTGTCGAGGAGGACGACACTGACGTCACGGCGCCCGGTCCGGCCGAGGATCTCCCCCATCCGGTGGGCGACCAGTCCCCCGTAGGACAGGCCGGTCAGCACCACCGGGCCGTCGTCCATCGGGCCGAGGAGGCGCAGGTACTCCTCCGCCATGGCCTCCACGGTGGGCAGGACCTCCTCGCCCGGGTTCACGCCCGGCGACTGGATACCGCAGAGCCCCGCCTCGGCGGGCAGGTGTTCGGCCAGCGGCAGGTAGCAGAACGCGGTGCCCCCGGCCGGGTGGACGCAGACCACCCGGGGCCCGGAACCACGCCGGAACTCGATGAGACTGCCCGGGGCGGAGTCGGCGCCGTCCTCGCGCAGCAGCGCGGCGAGCGCCTCGATCGTGGGCCGTGTCATGACCTCGGCCACCGGCAGATGCCGGCCGAACGCCTCCGTGACGGCGTGGGCCATCTTGATGGCCGACAGGGAAGTGCCGCCCACTGCGAAGAAGTCGTCGCCGACGCCTATGTCCGGGTGGAGCAGCACGCTCCGCCATATCCGGTACAGGGCGTGCTCGACGTGGTCGCGCGGGCTGGCGGTGTTGACCCGGGTGGAGGTCCGCTCGTGGGCCAGCGCCAGCAGGGCGGCGCGGTCGACCTTGCCGCTGCGGTTGAGAGGCAGGGCGTCGAGGTCGACCACCACGGCGGGGACCATGTAGTCGGGCAGACGGCGGGAGAGCGCGGCGCGCCAGTCGCCGGCGGCGCGCTCCGGCGCCGTACCCCGGCCGACCCCGGCGACCAGCCGGACCTGCCCCGCCGCGTCGCGGTCGGCGAGGACCACGGCCTCCCGGACCCCGGGCAGTGCCATGAACGCCGCCTCGATCTCCGCCGGTTCGATCCGGAAGCCGCGCAGCTTGACCTGGTCGTCCGCGCGCCCCGCGTAGACCGCCTCGCCGTCCGGCTGCCGTCTGGCCAGGTCGCCGGTGCGGTAGATCCGCTGGCCGGGCACGAACGGGTCGGGCAGGAACCGCTCCTCGGTGAGGTCGGGGCGGTTGAGGTAGCCGCGGGCGAGAGAGGCCCCGCCGAGGTACACCTCTCCCACCACGCCCGGCGGCACGGGACGCATCCGGTCGTCGAGCAGGTAGAGACGGGTGCCGGGGAGCGGGCGGCCGATGGGGCAGGGGCGCTCCAGCGGACGCGGTGCGTAGTAGGCGGTGCTGTACAGCGTCGCCTCGGTGGGCCCGTAGCCGAAGCAGATCCGCAGGCCGGGCAGGTGCAGGGTCATGCGGTGCAGGGCGGCCTCGGTGAGCGGCTCCACTCCGGTGAGCAGCTTGCGCAGCGCCAGCCCGCGCAGCCGTACGGCGGGGTCCTCGTCGATCCACTTGACGTAGGCCGGCGGCAGGAACGCCTGGGCCACCCGGTGCTCGCGCAGCCACGCCAGCAGGGCCTCCGGGTCGCCCCGCAGCGCCTCGGGCACGAGGTGCAGAACGCCGCCGGTGGTCAGGGGGAGCAGCAGTTCGTGGAGGGAGGCGTCGAAGCCGATGCTGGACCAGGCCGAGCCGGCCTCGCCGGGGGCCGTGCCCATGCGGTCGTGCCAGGTGGCGAAGAGGTTGAGGACACTGCGGTGCTCCACCGCGACGCCCTTGGGCCGACCCGTGGACCCGGAGGTGAAGATCACGTACGCCGTGCGGTCCGGAGCGCGGCCGGTGCCGGACGGCGGCCGCTCGCTCTCCGCCCCCTCGGCCTCGACGGCGGCGAGCGCGAGCCAGCCCTCGGGCCGGTCCCCGGCATCGCCCTGGTCGCTCAGTACGACGGGGCAGGCGGCGTCCTCGACCATGCCGGCGAGCCGCTCGCGGGGCTGCCCGGGGTCGAGCGGAAGGTAGGCGGCGCCCGCCTTGAGGATGCCCAGGAGGCCGACCACGAGATCGCACGACCGTCCGGCGTGCAGGCCCACCACGTCACCGGGGCGCACGGACCTGGCGACGAGGGCGTGCGCCAGCCGGTTGGCGCGGCGGTCCACGGTGGCGTAGTCGAGCGACCGCTCACCGTCGACCACCGCGGTCAGTGCGCCGCGCGCCCGGGCCTGCGCCTCGAAGAGCGCCGCGATCCCGGACGCCGACCGCAGGGCGAGGGCGACCGGATCGGCCACCGCGTCGGCGCCCTCGTCATCGTTCTCGGGCTCCCCGCCGCCCGACCGCGTGGCGTCGCCCTCGCGCACCAGCCGCCGCGACTCCTCGGGGTCCATCAGTTCCAGGTCCCGGATCTCGCGGTCGGGACGGTGGGCCATGTCCGTCAGCAGCCGCCGCAGATACTCCGCCCAGCGTCGCACCGTGGCGTCGTCGAACAGGGCGGTCGCGTAGTCGAGATGGCCGAGCAGACGCCCCTCGGACTCGGTCACCGACAGCGCGAGATCGAACTTGGCCGGGGCGTCGGCGATCGGCAGCGGCCGGGTCTCGACGCCGGGCAGGTCCAGCAGGTTCCGGCGGTCCGGGACCCAGGCCAGCATGGTCTGGAACAGCGGGGTGTGAGCGGCGCTGCGAGGCGGATTGACCAGCTCGACGATGCGTTCGAAGGGCAGGTCCTGGTGGGCCAGTGCTTCGCGGACGACGGCCCGCGTACGGGCGAGCGCCTCGGCGGCGGTCGGCGCACCGGACAGATCGACGCGCAGCGGGAGCGAGTTGACCAGGAAGCCGATGAGGCCGGCCGCGCCGGGCCCGCGCCGGTTCGCCACCGGACTGCCGACAACGATGTCGTCCTGGCCGGACAGGCGGGAGAGCAGGCTGCTCCAGCCGGTCAGCACGGCCACGAACGGGGTGGCACGGTGCACCCGGGCCAGCGCGCACAGCGCCGAGAACGCGTCCGCGTCCAGCGCGAACTCGACCCGGCCCCCCTCGTACCGCTGCTCCGCCGGACGCGGCCGGTCGGTCGGCAGGTCGAGCACGGGCGGTGCGTCCGCCAGCGCCTGCTCCCAGTACCGTTCCTGGTCCGCGAGGGCACCGGCCAGTACCGCGTCACGCTGGGCTCGCGCGTGGTCGGCGTACTGCGTGGCGAGCGGCGCAAGGGGGACCGGGTCGTCAGCGCGCAAGGCCGCGTAGAGTAAGCCGATTTCCCGCATCATGACGTTCATCGACGTGCCGTCGTACACGCTGTGATGGAACGTCAGGAGCAGTACGTGGCGCTCGGAGGCCAGCGTCAGCAGGCGGCCGCGCCCGAGGGGGCCGGCCTCCAGGTCGAACTCCTGTGTCGCTTCCCGGCGTTGCAGGGCGGTGACCTGGGCGTCGGGGTCTGCGAGGCCGCTGAGGTCCTGCGGGGTCAGCGTGAACCCGGTGCCGGGGGGGTCGACGAGTTGCCGGACACTCCCGGCCTCGGCCACCAGCCGGGTGCGCAGCGTCTCGTGGCGGTCGCTGAGGGCGTCCAGGGCCGTGGTCAGCGCCCGGTGGTCGAGCGGACCGGTGAGCGACAGCGCCACGGTCTCGTTGTACGCGGCGTTCGCACCGGGCAACTGCGCGAGGAACCACAGGCGTTGCTGGGCGAAGGAGGCCGGCCGGACGCGGGGGGCGGCCTCGGCGCGGTTCTCGGGGGCCGCGCACGAGCGGGGCGCGGGAGCGGAGGTGGGGGTGGGTTGCACCGGCTTACCTGGTCTTCCCGTCAGAGGGGACTGGGGGAGGGGGACACGGCGGTCCGGGGTCACCGGACGGCCGGGCGCCGAGAAGGGCGCGCGCCCGGTGTCGGGGGAGTGAAGGTGCGCGGGAGTGAGTAGGGGGGAGGGGGCGTCGGCTCGTCGTTGAGCGGTCGTAAGGGGATACGACGGAAGAAGTACTCCCCGGTGATCCGCGGTCGAAAAGAAAAGATGGCGGTATTGCGGTTCGCCGGAAAACCTCTTGATGCATTGGTGATGATCAGTCACGGCTCACGTACATGTCAACACTTGACTTTCCGCAGTGCCCTCACGAAGATGCGGGGCTGTTCCCTCTGCCGCCTCTCACCGGGCACGTGCGCGGATCGGCCCTGGTCATGAGAGGCGACGGCGCTCCAGGCACAGCACGTCGGCCGGCGAACGACGGCCGTCGTCCGAGGCGCCCCTCCTCGGTCGGAACGGGGATGTGGCGGCCGGATCGGGGAGGGGGCGCCCGGATCGGGGAGGGGGCGGACAGACCGGTTGCGGCGGACCGGCCGGCCAAAGGGAACTCGCCACCCGGGAATTGCCGGAGTGAGGAATTACCGGGGGATAAAACGCCGCGATCGGTAGGGGAATTCGCATCCGCTGACGCCTGCGCCCATTCCCGTACGGCCGTGTCACCGTCCTCGGCGCGCCCGACGCGGCGGAAACGAAGGCAGCCGGTCCGTCCTGCGAACACCCCGCTCCGCGGCTCGGTCGACGCCGGCGTCGACCGAGCCGTGACCGACGACCCTCCCGTGAGCGGGGGTGTCCAGCGGGCGTACGGACGCCCCCGCCCGCGGTCGAGGGTTGTTTCTGATCGGGTGCGACCGCTCCTCGGTACCTTCGGAACGAGTGCTTCACCGGGTTATCGGTCTGTCGTACGAAGCCTCATACCAGAGCGGGACGTTGACCGAAGGACTTCGGCAACTGCCCATCGCACATGATGCGCGGACGACTACTGTCGGTGTCCGTCGGGTGACGTGGACCGGATGTCCGGTCCGCCCGACCGACACCGCGATGGCGCGTGCCCGCGCGGTGTCGTGTGCCCGCGTGGCCCCCGCCACCACGCGCGAGCATCCAGAGCCCCCGGCCCGACGGACCAACGGACCAGTACGAGGACCCCGATGTCTCACCTCCGCGCCCCTGCCGCGCGAGCAGACCGCCGCGAGGGCGGGCGGCACGGCCGGCCTGCCTCCCGTACCGCCATCGCGCTGCCCGAGACCCACATACGGCCCCAACTCCTGCGTCTGGCCGTGCTGCCGCCCGTCGCGGTCGCCCTCAGCGCCTGCGCGGTCGTCCTGTTCACCGTCCGGTCCACCGGTGCCCGGCCCGGCCTCGTGCTGTGGGGCGTGCTCGCCGGGGCGGTGTCCGTGACCGTCGCCGCCGTCGTCATCGCCGCCGTCGCGGCGGACCGCGCCGCGCGGTCCGTCCACGAACGCGTCGGCGCCCTGCGCCGCAGCACCGCACGCGGGGAGGGCGACCTGCGCGCCGTCGTCGAGGCGCTGCGCCGCGGCGAGACCCCGCCCCAGCGCAAGCCCCGGGGCGGACCGCCGGACGGCGCCGACGACTTCGAACTCCTCGCCGCCGACCTGTCCCGCGCCCACGACGGCGCCGTCACCGCCGTCGTCCGGGCCGCCCAGCTCTCCAGCCAGGCGGGCAGCGAACAGAAACTGGAGGTCTTCGTCAACCTCGCCCGGCGCCTGCAGTCCCTGGTGCACCGCGAGATCTCCCTCCTGGACGAGCTGGAGAACGAGATCGAGGACCCCGACCTCCTCAAGGGCCTCTTCCACGTCGACCACCTCGCCACCCGCATCCGCCGCCACGCCGAGAACCTCGCCGTGCTCGGCGGTGCCGTCTCCCGCCGGCAGTGGAGCAACCCGGTGGACATGACCGAGGTGCTGCGCTCGGCCATCGCCGAGGTCGAGCAGTACTCTCGGGTCCGGCTGGTCCCCCCGATCGACGGCACCCTGCGCGGCCACGCCGTCGCCGACGTCATCCACCTGCTGGCCGAACTCGTCGAGAACGCCACCCTGTTCTCCGCCCCGCAGACCCAGGTGCTGATGCGGGCCGAACTCGTCACGTCGGGCCTCGCCGTGGAGGTCGAGGACCGCGGACTCGGCATGCCCGCCGCCGAGCAGAGCCGGATGAACGCCCTGCTCGCCGACCCCGACCAGGTCAACGTCGCCCGCCTTCTCGCGGACGGCCGCATCGGGCTGTTCGTCGTCTCGCAGCTCGCCAAGCGGCACGGCATCACCGTCCGCCTGCAGACCAACATCTACGGCGGTGTGCAGGCCGTGCTGGTCGTGCCGCAGGCCCTGCTGGGAGACGAGCCGGGGGCCCTGCCCGCGGGCGGGGCGCGACCGGCGGAGGCCGCCGGGGCCGAGCCGGTGCACGGAGCGCCGCCCCCGCGGCAGCCGCGGGCCGTGTCCCCCGCGCCGCCGCCGGCTCCCCCCGCTCCCGCAGCCGCACCCGTCACTCCCGTCCGCGAGGTGCCCGCCCCGGCACCGTCCCGCAGGGCCGACCGGGACGCACCCGTGCCGCTGCCCGTGCGCGGTGCCCGCGTGGACCGGCCCACCCCGGCCGCCGCCGTGCCCGGCGTCCGGCCCGAGGACCGGGGCGTGATCGCCGAGCACGCGGCCACCCCGCCCGTTCCGCGCCACAGCGCGGTGCGCGGAACGATGGGCAAGCCCCATCTGCCTCGTCGCCGTGCCCAGGAGCACATCGCACCCCAGCTCCGCGGCGGCCCCGCGCCCCGCCAGGACCCCGGACCGCACACCGGCCACGACCCGGGCCTGATGGCGGCCTTCCAGCGCGGCATCGGCCTCGCGGAAGTCCAACAGCGCACCGAGCCGTTCCCCCGGGAGCCGCCCTCCGTGGAACCGTTCCCCCGGGAGCCGCCCTCCGTGGAGCCGCTCCCCGCGGACGCGGCCCGCCCCGGGCCGGTGTCGCGGTACCCGGACCCGGGCCCCTTGGAGCAGACCCGCCGGGACCCGGCCGGATGACCACCTCCGCCGCCCCCGCCACCCCCACTGCCACCCCCGCGACCATTCAGAGCCTTCTCCCCACCCCCACCCCCACCAAGACCAGCGCTCCCGCAGACCTTCGTACCCCAAGGAGTCGATCCACCATGGCGAGCGATGCGCCGACCGGCCACGTGTCCGACCTCGACTGGCTGATGAGCGGCCTCGTGCAGCGCGTACCGCACACGACCAGCGCGGTGCTCCTGTCCTGCGACGGACTGGTGAAGTCCGTCCACGGCCTCGACGCGGACAGTGCCGACCACATGGCCGCCCTGGCCTCCGGCCTGTACTCCCTCGGTCGCAGCGCCGGTGTCCGCTTCGGCGACGGCGGCGACGTACGGCAGGTCGTCGTCGAACTCGACTCGACCCTGCTCTTCGTCACCACCGCCGGCTCCGGCACCTGCCTCGCCGTGCTGGCCGGCCGCGAGGCCGACGCCGCCGTGCTCGGCTACGAGATGGCGATGCTCGTCAAGAGCGTCCGGCCCTACCTCGTCACCGCGCCCCGGCAGTACGCCGTCGAACCCCCGGCGATGAGGCCTTGAGGGTGGCCGCGGCCGGCGACGGGCCCTGGCTCGACGACGCGGCCGGACGGCTGGTGCGCCCCTTCACCGTGAGCAACGGCCGTACCCGGCCCACCGTCGCGCTCGACCTGATGTCCCAGGTGATGGCCACGGGGGCGACCCCCCTCGGCTATCTGGGTCCCGAGCACGCGCAGGCACTGGACCTGTGCAGGGCGCCCCTCCCGGTCGCCGAGCTCGCCGCACATCTGAGGCTTCCGGTGGCGGTCACCAAGGTGCTGCTGTCGGACCTGGTCGACTGCGGCGCGCTGACCACGAAACCCCCCGCCGCGTTCCACCACAATCCCACGGACCGGGCCCTTCTGGAGGCAGTGCTCGATGGACTACGACGACAGCTCTGACTACGGCCACGCCGACGGCACCGATCCCTTCCCCACCGCGCTGAAGATTCTCGTGGCCGGCGGGTTCGGAGTGGGCAAGACGACCTTCGTCGGCGCGGTCAGCGAGATCGCGCCGCTGAGCACGGAGGAACTGCTCACCACGGTCAGCGCCGCGACCGACAACCTCGACGGAATCGAGAACAAACTCGAAACGACGGTGGCCATGGACTTCGGCCGTCTCACCCTCGACCCGGAACACGTGCTGTACCTGTTTGGGACACCCGGCCAGGAACGGTTCTGGTTCATGTGGGACGAGCTGTGCGAGGGCGCGCTCGGCGCCGTGATCATCGCCGACACCCGGCGGCTGGAGGAGTCCTTCGCCGCCGTCGACTTCTTCGAGGAACGAGGCCTCGGTTTCGTCGTCGCCGTCAACGAGTTCGACGGCGCCTACCGCTACGACCCCGAGGAGGTGCGCGCGGCCATGGACCTGCACCCCGAGATCCCCATCGTGCGCTGCGACGCCCGGATCTCCAGCTCCGGCGTACAGACCCTGCTCACCCTCGTACGACACCTCATCGCCCACACACCAGCCCCCGCGACGGGGTTCGGCGTCCCCAGGTGAAGCCGGTGATTCCCAGGTGATCCACGCCCGCACCGCCACGGAGCCGCACATGACGCACGCCCACAGCGACGGAGCCCGCCCATGAGCTACGACCCGCCGCGCCCGGCCGGACGCCTGCTGCTCACGCCCGAGGACCGGGAGGCACCGGCCCGGGTGCGACGGCTGCGCCGGCTCGGTCTGGCCGGACGCCCGGACCCGGCCCTCGACGCCTTCGCGGCCCACCTCGCCGGAATAGCCGAGTCGCCGTACGCGATGGTCAACTTCCTGTTCGAGGGCGGGCAGTTCTTCGCGGGCCTGCGGGTGCCCGACTTACCGCCGGTGACGCGCGCCGACGGCACCAGCCCGGAGTTCGGCCGGCTCCAGCCCCGCGACCACGGCTTCTGCCCCCATGTGGTGGTCCGGGGCAAGGCGCTGGTCCTGGAGGACGTGCGCGACTACCCGCGCTTCGCGGGCAACCCGGTCGTCGACGAGTTCGGCATCCGCTCCTACCTCGGCGCTCCGCTCATCGACAGCACGGGAACGGTGCTGGGCACGGTCTCCGCATCCGACGTACGGCCCCGGAGCTGGGGGCAGGCGGGGCTGGCGACGATCAAGTCGACGGCGACCGACCTCGTGCGGCGCATCGAACGCAGCGCGGAGGACGGGCTTCCCCTGTGATCCGTGTGATCCGCCGGGCGGAGGAGCGGCCGGCGCGCGAGGTGGCGGGCGGGGCGTGAAGGAAAGCTGCGGCCGGGCTTAAGAAAGGCTCGATGGACCCGGGACGGCGCCGTACGGCAGATTGCTGTGCGATTCCCCTCCCCTCCCCGGACGCGGGCTGCCCCGGCATGCCCGGCGCCGGGACCTCACCCGTCAGGAGCCGTAGCGTTGAAGGCGCTGGTCAAGGAGAAGGCGGAGCCCGGGCTGTGGCTCGCGGACGTCCCCGAGCCCGTCATCGGACCCGGTGACGTCCTCATCAAGGTGCTGCGCACCGGCATCTGCGGCACCGACCTGCACATCCGGGCCTGGGACGGCTGGGCGCGGCAGGCCATCCGCACCCCGCTCGTCGTCGGGCACGAGTTCGTCGGCGAGGTCGTCGACACCGGCCGGGACGTCACCGACATCAAGACCGGCGACCGCGTCAGCGGGGAGGGCCACCTGGTCTGCGGCAAGTGCCGCAACTGCCTGGCCGGCCGCCGCCACCTGTGCCGTGCCACCGTCGGGCTCGGCGTCGGCCGGGACGGGGCGTTCGCCGAGTACGTCGCCCTGCCGGCGGCCAACGTCTGGGTGCACCGCGTGCCCGTCGACCTCGACGTCGCCGCGATCTTCGACCCGTTCGGCAACGCCGTGCACACCGCCCTGTCCTTCCCGCTGGTCGGCGAGGACGTCCTCATCACCGGCGCCGGGCCGATCGGCCTGATGGCCGCCGCCGTGGCCCGGCACGCGGGCGCCCGCAACGTCGTGATCACCGACGTGAGCCGGGAACGCCTGGACCTGGCCCTCAAGGTGGGCGTGAGCCTCGCCCTCGACGTGTCGACGGCGACCATCGCCGACGGACAGCGCGAACTCGGCCTGCGCGAGGGCTTCGACATCGGCCTGGAGATGTCCGGCCGTCCCGAGGCCATGCGCGACATGATCGCCAACATGACGCACGGCGGCCGGATCGCCATGCTCGGCCTGCCGTCCGAGGAGTTCCCGGTCGACTGGGCCCGGATCGTCACCTCGATGATCACCATCAAGGGCATCTACGGCCGCGAGATGTTCGAGACCTGGTACGCCATGTCCGTGCTGCTCGAAGGCGGCCTCGACCTCGCCCCCGTCGTCACCGGGCGCTACAGCCACCGCGACCACGAGGCGGCGTTCGCCGACGCGGCGAGCGGCAGGGGCGGCAAGGTCATCCTCGACTGGACCGCCTGATCCGACCGGCTCGCCCGCCGGGCCGGGACCGCCCGATCCGACCGGCTCGCCCGCCGGGCCCGGACTGCCCAGCCTGCCCGACCCGACCGGCCTGCCCAGCCCGACCGGCCTGCCCGATTCGACCGTCCCGCCCGACCGGCCCGCCGGACGCGGCCGGGCCGCGTGAGACGTACGTACTTCTAGGAGACCCCATGTTCGACTCCGTGCGCGAGGACCTGCGCGCCACCCTCGACGAGATCCGCGCCGCCGGTCTGCACAAGCCCGAGCGGGTGATCGGCACCCCGCAGTCCGCCACCGTCGCCGTCACGGCCGGCGGCCGTCCCGGCGAGGTCCTCAACTTCTGCGCCAACAACTACCTGGGCCTCGCCGACCACCCCGAGGTCGTCGCCGCGGCCCACGAGGCGCTGGACCGCTGGGGCTACGGCATGGCGTCCGTGCGCTTCATCTGCGGCACCCAGGAGGTCCACAAGGAGCTGGAGGCCCGCCTGTCCGCGTTCCTCGGCCAGGAGGACACGATCCTCTACTCCTCCTGCTTCGACGCCAACGGCGGCGTCTTCGAGACCCTGCTCGGCCCCGAGGACGCGGTGATCTCCGACGCCCTCAACCACGCCTCGATCATCGACGGCATCCGGCTCTCCAAGGCCCGCCGCTTCCGCTACGCCAACCGCGACCTGGCCGACCTGGAGCGGCAGCTGAAGGACGCCGCCGACGCCCGGCGCCGCCTGATCGTGACCGACGGCGTGTTCTCCATGGACGGCTACGTCGCCCCGCTGCGCGAGATCTGCGACCTGGCCGACCGCTACGACGCCATGGTCATGGTCGACGACTCGCACGCCGTCGGCTTCGTCGGCCCCGGTGGACGCGGCACCCCCGAGCTGCACGGTGTGAGGGACCGCGTCGACATCATCACCGGCACCCTCGGCAAGGCCCTCGGCGGCGCCTCCGGCGGTTACGTCGCCGCCCGCGCCGAGATCGTCGCGCTGCTGCGCCAGCGCTCCCGGCCGTACCTCTTCTCCAACACCCTCGCCCCCGTCATCGCCGCCGCCTCCCTCAAGGTGCTCGACCTGCTGGAGTCGGCGGACGACCTGCGCGTGAGGCTCGCCGAGAACACCGCGCTCTTCCGCCGCCGGATGACCGAGGAGGGCTTCGACATCCTCCCCGGCGACCACGCCATCGCACCGGTGATGATCGGCGACGCGTCGAAGGCGGGCCGCCTGGCGGAGCTGCTGCTGGAGCGCGGGGTGTACGTGATCGGCTTCTCCTACCCGGTCGTCCCGCAGGGCCGGGCCCGCATCCGCGTCCAGCTGTCCGCCGCGCACTCCACCGAGGACGTGAACCGCGCGGTGGACGCCTTCGTGGCGGCACGCGGGGAGCTGGACGCCTGACACCCGCCCGGCCTGCCCGCGTCCGGCCCTCCGGTACCTGACCTGAGAGAATCGATCCCGTGATCGAAGCGCGGCGGCTGCACATCCTCCGTGCGGTGGCGGACCACCGCACGGTGACGGCGGCTGCCGCCGCGCTGTACCTCACCCCGTCCGCGGTCTCCCAGCAGCTGGCCGCCCTGGAGCAGGAGACCGGCCACCGCCTGGTCGAGCGCGGCGCCAAGGGCGTACGGCTGACCCCGGCCGGCGAGATACTGCTCAGGCACACCAACGCCGTCCTCACCCAGCTGGAGCGGGCCGAGGCGGAACTCGCCGCGTACGGCTCGGGCGCAGCCGGCACCGTCACGGTCGCCTCCTTCGCGACCGGCATCGCCCTGGTCGTCGCGCCCGCGCTGACCCGCCTCGCCGCGTCCGCGCCCGGTATCCGCATCCGGGTGCAGGACGCCGAGGGCGACGCCAGCCTGCCGATGGTCCTGGACCGGCAGGTCGATGTGGCCGTCGCCGTCGAGTACCGAGGGGCGCCGCCCGCCGACGACCCGCGCCTGACCCACGTCCCCCTGTACGCGGAGCCCTTCGACGCGGTCGTCCCCGTCGCCCACCGGCTCGCCGACACCGACGAGGTGCCGCTCGCGGAGCTGGCCAAGGACCCGTGGATCGGCCCGTACCCGGGCAACCCGTGCCACGACGTGGTGGTCCTGGCCTGCGAGAGTGCCGGTTTCCAGCCCCGCATGGAGCACTCCTCGGACGACTTCCGCGCGGTGGTGTCCCTCGCCGCGGCCGACGCCGGCGTGGCGCTTGTCCCGCGCTCGGCGCTGCACGGCACCGACCTCACGGGCGTGGTCGTCCGGCCGGTCGACGGGGTCGCGCCCACCCGCCGCGTCTTCGCCGCCGTACGCCGGGGATCCGAAGAACACCCGCTGATCCGACCCGTGTTGGACGCGCTCGACGAGGCGGCCCGGGCGTGAGGCTTCCGTAACACGGCCGTCTCACATCCGGGATAGCGTCCCGTATATGAGAGAAACTGATGACGCGCCCAGCCTCGTGGACGCCCGGCTCGCCGCGCGGCTGGCCGAGCTGCGGGCCGAACGAGGCTGGTCACTGGGGGACTTGGCGGAGCGCAGTGGAGTGAGCCGGTCCACGCTGTCGAGGGCCGAGCGGGCGGAGACCAGCCCCACCGCCGCCCAGCTGAACCGCCTGTGCGCGGTCTACGGGCGGACGATGTCCCGGCTGCTCGGCGAGGTCGAGGCGGAGCCCGCCCTGCTGGTGCGCGCGGCCGAGCAGCTGCGGTGGGAGGACCGGTCCGCCGGGTTCGTGCGCCGCGCGGTGTCCCCGCCGCACGCCGGGCTGCGCGGCGAACTCGTGGAGGGACGGCTGGCCGCCGGCGCCGACCTTGCCTACGACCGGCCGCCCGTGCCCGGCCTGGAGCAGCACGTCTGGGTCCTCGAAGGGGCCCTGCTGGTGACGGCCCAGGACGTCGAGCACCACCTCGGCACCGGGGACTGCCTGCGGATGCGGGTCTGGGGGCCGACGAGGTTCCGATGCGCCGGCCCCGGGGACGTGCGCTACGTGCTGGCGGTGGTGCTGCCGTGAAGGTGAGCCGCGTCGACGGGAACCGGCTGGCGGCCCTGCTGGCGGGCCTGGCCGACCTGCTGACGGACACCGTCGAGGGCGGCGCGTCCGTCGGCTTCCTCGCGCCGCTCGGCCGCGCGGAAGCCCTCGCCTGGTGGCGGGAGCGGGCCGCCGCCGTGGCCGCCGGACGGCTCGCCGTCTGGGTGGCGCACGAGGGGGGACGGGTGGCGGGGACGGTGAGTCTCGCCCTGCCCGACAAGCCCAACAGCCGCCACCGTGCCGAGCTGGTCAAACTCATGGTGGCCCGGGAGGCGCGCGGCCGGGGACTGGGCCGCCGGCTCCTGACCGCCGCCGAGGAGGCGGCCGCCGCGGCCGGCCTCACCCTGCTCCATCTGGACACCGAGACCGGCGGGCCCGCGGAACACCTCTACCGCTCCGCCGGATGGACCCGGGCCGGCACGATCCCCGGCTACGCGGCGGACCCGGGCGGGGAACTGCGGCCGACGACGCTCTACTTCAAGCAGGTCGGAGCCCCCGCGGCCGCCGGGTGATTGTCAGTGGCGGCGGCTACCGTGCCTGACATGCCGGACGCAGAAGACGTACGCCGTATCGCCCTGTCCCTGCCGGACACGACGGAGAAGACCGCCTGGAACATGCCCACGTTCCGGGTCGCGGGGAAGATGTTCGCCACGCTGCCCGAGGACGAGACCTCCCTCGCGGTGCGCTGCCCGAAGGAGGAGCGCGGCGAACTCGTGCTGGCCGAGCCGGAGAAGTTCTGGATCGCCGGCCACGAGGCCCAGTTCGCCTGGGTGCGGGCCCGTCTCGCCGCCCTGGAGGGTGAGGACGAGTTGCGCGACATCCTCGCCGACTCCTGGCGCCAGGCGGCGCCGTCCCGGCTGCTGGAGGCCCACCCCCGGCTGGGACTGCCGGCCGGGGGCTGACGTCCCCGGGGGGCGTTGTCAGTGCCCCGTGGCATCATCCGGGGACATGCGACAGCCGGGGCCGGAGGGGGGCTCCGGCTGACGCGTGGACGACGCGGACGGGGGCCGCGGGGCGGGGGCCGGCGCCGGAGCGCGCGGCGAGACCCCGCCCCGCGGATCGCCACGGAAAAGCGATGCGCGACCACCGGCCCGAGTGCGGTATGGTTTTCCTGCGCGTTCGGCCGGGGGAAACCCCAGGTCAGACGGGCAACGGGACGTGGCGCAGCTTGGTAGCGCACTTGACTGGGGGTCAAGGGGTCGCAGGTTCAAATCCTGTCGTCCCGACTGGAGACGGTCGCGGGTCGAGGGCGGCTTCGGAGGAATCCGGGTCCGCCCTCGACCGTTTTCCCGTTCCCGGTGCAGCCGACCGGGAAGACGACTGTCGGCACGCCGCAGCGGCGTGCCTGGATGCCCGGGCGGGATGCCCGATATAT
Source organism: Streptomyces sp. JK94 (assembly GCF_053613315.1). NCBI lineage: Bacteria > Bacillati > Actinomycetota > Actinomycetes > Kitasatosporales > Streptomycetaceae > Streptomyces > Streptomyces sp. JK94. Next base: position 57,198 of record NZ_JBSICH010000029.1, read on the forward strand.
CACTGTCGGGTGCCCCGGCGTCCTCGTTCTTTTCGTCCTCTCCGTCATCCTTACCCTTCTCGTCCTTCTCGTCGTCCCCTCGTCCCCGCGCCCCCGCGCGGACCCGCATGACCGTCCTCGTCCTCTGCCACTTCGGGCTCGCCCTGTTCGCCGCACCGCTGGTGAGACGGTGGGGGACCCGCGCCTTCCTCGTGCTGGCCCTGCCGCCCGCGGCGACCGCCGCCTGGGCGGCCACCCGGTGGAGCACGACGGCCGCGGGCGGCGCCGACACCACCGAGTGGGCCTGGCTGCCGGCCTACCGCGTGGACTGGGCGCTGCGACTGGACGCACTCGCCGAACTCATGGTGCTGCTCGCCGCCGGAGTGGGCACCCTCGTCCTGGTCCACTGCGCCTCCTACTTCGACGACCGGTCCCGGCACCTGGGCCGGTTCGCCGGGAACCTCCTCGCGTTCGCCGGGGCGATGCTCGGCCTGGTCCTCGCCGACGACCTCGTCCTGCTCTACGTCTTCTGGGAACTGACGACCGTCTTCTCCTACCTGCTGATCGGCCAGACCAGCGACCACAAGCGGAACCGGCGCAGCGCCCTGCAGGCACTGACGGTCACCACGCTCGGCGGTTTGACCATGCTCGTCGGTTTCCTGATCCTCGGTCACCAGGCGGGCACCTACCGGATCTCGGCGATCCTCGCCGACCCGCCGCCCGCGTCGGCGGCACTGTCCACGGCGATCGTGCTGATCCTCGTCGGCGCCCTCTCCAAGTCCGCGGTCTGGCCGTTCAGCCTGTGGCTGCCCAACGCCATGGCCGCCCCCACCCCGGTCAGCGCCTATCTGCACGCCGCCGCGATGGTCAAGGCCGGGATCTACCTCATCGCCCGGCTCGCCCCCGCCTTCGCGGAGGTCACACCCTGGCGGCCACTCCTGCTCGTCCTGGGCTCCGCGACGATGCTGCTGGGCGGCTGGCGGGCGCTGCGCCTGCACGACCTGAAACTCGTCCTCGCCCACGGCACCGTCAGCCAGCTCGGCTTCCTCACCGTCCTCGCCGGCGCGGGCCGTCACGACACCGGCCTCGCCGCCACCGCCATGATCCTGGCCCACGCCCTGTTCAAGGCCCCGCTCTTCCTGGTCACCGGGATCATCGACCATGCCACCGGCACCCGCGACCTGCGCAGACTGTCCGGGCTCGGGCGCAGACTGCCCGCCGTGTGCGCCGTCGCCGTGGTCGCCGGACTGTCCATGGCCGCCGTCCCGCCACTGCTCGGCTTCACGGCCAAGGAGGCCGCCTTCCAGTCCCTCCTGGACGGGGACACCGTCGACCGCTGGGCACTCGCCATGACGGTCGTCGGCTCGGCGCTGACCACCGCCTACACCCTGCGCCACCTCTGGGGCGCCTTCGCCCGCAAGCCCGGCGTCCCGGACACGGAACCGCACGCCGTCGCGCCGGCCTTCCTCGCGCCGCCCGCCGTGCTGGCCCTGGCCTGCCTCGTCCTCGGCCCCGGCACGTCCTGGCTCCAGGGGCTCCTCGGCGCCTACGCCGCACAGTTCCCCGTACCCGACCACCCGTACCACCTCGCGCTGTGGCACGGGGCGGGCCTCGCCCTCGGCCTGTCCTGCGCGGCCTGGGCGGGCGGTGTGGTGCTGTTCCTCGCCGCGAGTCCCGTCCTGCGCGTCGGGCAGGCCCTCGCCTGGCGCTCCGCCGACCGGGTCTTCGGGACGTTGCTGCTGGGCCTGGAACGCACCGCCCTGCAGTGCACCGGTTTCGTGCAGCGCGGCTCGCTGTCGGTGTACCTCGTGACGACCATGAGCGTGGTCCTCGCCGGGCAGGTCGCCGTCCTCCTCGCGGACGAGCCCTGGGCCTCGGTGCCCGCCCCGCGGCTGTGGGACCACCCGGCACAGGCCGGTGTCGCGCTGCTGACCTGTGCCGCCGCCCTGCTGTGCCTGGCCGTGCGGCGCCGGATGAAGGCCGTCGTGTTCGCCGGGCTCACCGGCTACGGCGCCGCGCTGCTCTTCGTCGTGCAGGGCGCGCCCGACCTCGCGCTGACCCAGTTCTGCGTGGAGACCGTCTCGATGATCGTCTTCGTGCTCGTGCTGCGCCGGATGCCGGTGCACTTCGAGGAGAACTACCGCCGGTGGCGGCGCCTGCTGCGGATGCCGGTGGCCCTCGCGGGCGCCGCCGCCGTCTCCGTCGTCGTCTGGATCATGGCGGGGCACCGCCGGGCCGACGGCGCCGGGCCGGCGATGGTCGAGGAGACCGCCCGGCACGGCCTGAAGGACGTCGTCGCGACGATCCTCGTCGACCTGCGGGCCTGGGACACGATGGGGGAGTCCGCGGTGCTCGCCGCCGCCGCGATCGGCGTCACCAGCCTCATCTACCTGCACCGCCGCACCGACGACGCCGGGCAGCCCGTACCGACGCTGCCCGGGGACCACCCGCACGCCGGTCTGCGCACCGCCTGGCGGGCGACCCCGTACGAAGCGGCGGGCCTGCCCAGCGGCGACGAGGGCGCACCGGAGAGCACCTGGCTCGCGGCCGGCTCCACCCTCGCCCCCGAACGCCGTTCCCTCGTCCTGGAAGTGGTCGCGCGCCTCATCTTCCACCCCATCCTGGTCCTCTCCGTCTACCTGCTCATGTGCGCGGAGAACCTGCCGGGCGGCGGCTTCGTCGCGGGCCTGACCGCCGGCGTCGCCTTCATCGCCCGCTATCTCGCGGGCGGGCGGCACGAGCTGGCCGACGCGGTGCCCTTCAAGCCGGGCCTGTTCACCGGCCTCGGTCTGTTCCTGTCCACCGGGGTGGCGCTGGGCGGCCTCGTCGAGGGCACCGTGCTGCACGGCTGGACCTGGCACGGCCACCTGCCCGTGTGGGGCGACGCCCACCTGTCCACCGCCGTCCTCTTCGACTGCGGGGTCTACCTCCTGGTTCTCGGCGTGGTCCAGGACATCGTCCGGGCCCTCGGCGGCCGCATCGACCGGCACCTCGAACGGGCCGCCGCCCGACGCGCAGAGGCGGGCCCCGCATGACCGTCAGCCTCGCCCTCCTGGTGTCCGCCGCCGTTCTCGGCGCCGTCGGCGCCAGCCTGCTGCTGACCCGGTCCCTGACCCGGATCCTGCTCGGCGCGGTCGTCCTCGGCAACGGCGTCAACCTGCTGGTGCTCGCCTCGACCGGCAGTGCGGGGGACGCACCGCTGCTCTACCCGAACGTCGTCCGCAACCGGGTCACCGACCCGCTGCCCCAGGCCATCGCCCTCACCGCCATCGTCATCACTCTCGCCACCACGGCGTTCCTGCTCGCCATGGCCTACCGCAGCCACCAGGTCACCGGCTCCGACGAGATCAGCGACGACACCGAGGACCGGCTGGTCGCCCTGCGCGCCGAGTTCCTCGACCGGCGCGGTGAACTGCGCGACCGCTACCGCGAAGCACGCGCCGAGCCCGCCACCGCCCCCGAACTGGACGCCCGCTACCGTGCCGCCCGCAGACGGCTGCGCCGGCGGGTCCGCGAGGAACGCGCCCACCAGGCCCGCGCCGACGACGTCTCCGGCAACCTGTGGAACGAGATCCTCGGCGCCGACCCCGAGGACTACCGCGAGGGCCGGGAACGGGGCTCCACCGACGCGGCGGGCAGGCCGGGTCCGGCACCGGCCCGTGAGGCCGGGCCCTTCAACGACCCCGGGGAGACCGGCCGCGAACCCGACTCGCACCCCGGCGAGGACTCCTGCCACGCGCCGCCCGGCCGGGCCGACGGCCCCGGGGGCGCCGGCCCGGAAGGAACCAGGTGAACGCGCTCGTCCCCCTCCCCGTCGTGCTGCCCCTGTGCGTCACGGGTCTGAAGCTGGCCATCGGCCCGCGGCTCCAGCGGTTCCAGCGCTTCATCAGCCTCACCGTTCTGGGCGCGGTCCTCGTGCTCTCCGTGATCCTCATGGTGGCCGCCGACCGCCACGGCCCGCTCAGCGTGCACCTCGGCGACTTCGCGCCACCGGTCGGCATCACCCTCGTCGCCGACCGGCTCGCCGGCCTGATGCTCACCGTGTCCAGCGCCGTCACCCTGCTCGTCCACGTGTACTCGCTGGGCCAGGGCATGGCCGACCGCGACGACCGGACGCCGGTCGGCGTCTTCCACCCCGCCTACCTCATCCTCGTGGCGGGCGTCTCCTGCACCTTCCTGGCCGGGGACCTCGTCAACCTCTACGTCGGTTTCGAGATCATGCTCGTGGCGAGCTTCGTCCTGCTCACCATCGGCGGCACCGCGACCCGCATCCGGGCCGGGACGACGTACGTGATCATCTCGCTGTTCTCCTCGGCGCTCTTCCTCATCGCCATCGCCATGACGTACTCGGTCGCGGGGACCGTGAACCTCGCCCAGCTCGCGGTGCGGCTGCAGGAGGTCCCGGCCGGGGTCCGCACCCTGCTGGAGGCGACGCTGCTGACGGTCTTCGCCATCAAGGCGGCGGTGTTCCCGCTCGCGGCCTGGCTGCCGGACTCCTACCCGACCGCGCCCGCACCGGTCACCGCCGTCTTCGCGGGCCTGCTCACCAAGGTCGGCGTGTACGCGATGCTGCGCACCCAGACCCTGCTCTTCCCCGGCCACCGCCTCGGCGACCTGCTGATGCTCACCGCGCTCGCCTCCATGATCGTCGGCATCCTCGGCGCGGTCGCCCAGACCGACCTGAAGCGCGTGCTCTCCTTCACCCTCATCAGCCACATCGGTTACATGGTCTTCGGCATCGCGCTCGCCGGACGCGACGCGATCGCCGGTGCGATCGTGTACGTGGCCCACCACATCACCGTGCAGACGACCCTCTTCCTCGTCGCCGGGCTCATCGAGCGGCGCGGCGGCACCACGCAACTCACCCGCCTCGGCGGCCTGGCGAGGACGGCGCCGCTGCTCGCCGTGCTGTTCTTCGTGCCCGCCATGAACCTGGCGGGCATCCCGCCCCTGTCCGGTTTCATCGGCAAGCTCGGCCTGATGCGGGCGGGCGTCGACGACGGCGGCGGCTGGGCCTGGGCGCTGGTCGCCGGGTCCGCCGCCACGAGCCTGCTCACCCTGTACGTCATGGCGAAGGTCTGGAACCTCGCGTTCTGGCGCGACGCCCCGCCCGGGGCCGAGGACGAGGGCAGGGTGCTGGAGGCCGCGGAGGACGAGCCCGACGACGAGGACGAGGCGGCGACCGGTTCCGGGAGCAGCCTGCCGGAACCGGCGGGCGCCGTGGTCCCCGCCGGCCTCCTGGGGCAGTCCATCACCACCACCAAGCGGCTGCCCTGGCCGATGCCGGCGGCGACCGGCGCCGCCGTCGCCCTCGGTCTGCTCTACACCGTGCTCGGCGGCCCCCTCACCACCTTCACCGAGGCCGCCGCCACCGAACTCCTCGCCCGCACCCCCTACATCGAGGCGGTACTCGGCCGATGAGCGACCTCCTGCGCGACCGCTCCCCCTACAGCTGGTCCTTCCGCGTGGGCAGCGGCCGACGCATCCTCGACCTGCCGCTGGTCGCCTGGCTCACCGTCATCTGGATCCTGCTGTGGGGCACCCCGTCCTGGGGCGACCTCGTCAACGGCGTCGTCGTCGCGGTGGGCCTGTGCCTCGCCTTCCCCCTGCCCGCCGTGGACATCGGCCTGCGGCTGCGTCCGCAGGGCATCCTGCGGCTGGCGGCCCACCTGCTGTACGACATGCTCTCCTCCAGCGTCGAGGTCACCCGGCAGATCTTCGCCAAGGGCCCCTACCACCCCGCGGTCGTCGCCGTCCCGTTGCGGGTGCGCAGCGACCTCATGCTCACCGCCACCGCCGTCGCCGTCTCCAACGTCCCCGGCGGCTCCGTGGTCGAGGTCCGCCGGTCGACGGCCACCGTGTTCCTGCACGTCCTCGACGCCGACGACCCCGGAGCGGTCGAGAGCGCCCGGCGGTCGGTGTGGCGCATGGAGGAACTCGTCGCCCGGGCCTTCGGCACCGCCGAGGACATCGCCCACGCCTCCCGTCCCGTACCGGAAGGGGACTCGTCGCCGTGACCACCCTGCACGCCGTGGAAGGGGCCATGCTGGTCGCCTCCGCCGTGATGGTCCTCCTCGCGGGCGCCCTGCTGCTGTACCGCGTCTGGTACGGACCCTCGATGCTGGACCGCGCGGTCGCCCTGGACGTGGCGGCGGCCCTCATCATCGCCGGCATCTGCGTCAAGGCCGCCCACGACGGCGACTCCTTCTACTTCCCGGTGATGCTGGTGCTCGCCTTCCTCGGCTTCACGGGCTCGGTGGGCATCGCCCGGTTCATCGCCGTACGCGACCGGCCCTCGCTGCGGGCCGACGGGACGGAGGACCACCGGTGAACGCCTGGGGCGAGGCCGCCGACCTGGCCGGAGCGGTCCTGCTGCTCCTCGGCTGCCTGCAGTGCCTGCTCGGCGTGATCGGGATGCTCCGCTTCCCGGACGTGCTCTCCCGCAGCCACGCCGCCACCAAACCGCAGACCCTCGGGATGGTCCTCGTCCTCGCCGGGGTGGCGCTGCGGCTGCGCCACGGTGTCGACCTGGGCACCATCGCGCTGGTCGTCTTCTTCCAGCTCCTCACCGGTCCGGTCGCCTCCCACCTGGTGGCCCGTTCCGCCTACCGCACGGGCCGGACCGGGTCCCGGGGCCTGCTCCGGGACGATCTGGACCCGCAGCTGAGCGACGGGGAGCCGCGGGACGAGTAGCCCGGGGGAGGGTCAGAGCACGCAGCCCACATGTGCCAGCGCCTGCTTCAGCAGCACCCCGTGCCCGCCCGGCATCTCACTCTGCACCGCCGGGGACAGGGCCTCCTGCGGGCTGAACCACACCAGGTCCAGGGCGTCCTGACGGGGCCGGCAGTCGCCGGCCACCGGCACCACGTAGGCGAGCGAGACCGCGTGCTGCCGGGGGTCGTGGTACGGCGTGACACCGTGCGTGGGGAAGTACTCGGCCACCGTGAACGGCTGGAGCGAGGACGGCACCCGGGGCAGTGCCACCGGGCCGAGGTCCTTCTCCAGGTGGCGCAGCAGGGCGTCCCGTACCCGCTCGTGGTGCAGCACCCGGCCGGAGACCAGCGTCCGGCTGACCGTCCCGTCCGGCCCGATGCGCAGGAGCAGGCCGACGCTGGTGACTTCGCCGCTGTCGTCGACGCGCACGGGCACGGCCTCGACGTAGAGGATCGGCATGCGGGCGCGCGCCATCTCGAGTTCGTCGGTCGTCAGCCAGCCCGGCGTGGTTTCGGTCATGTCAGACATCGCTTGATCATACTTTCAGCCGTTCCCGCTTCCCGGGCGGCGCTCCGGGACTGTGACGGGTCCCACGCCGCTCGGCCGTCGCCGACCGGGCGGCCGCCGTCCACGCCCGGTCCTGACCGCTCACCGTTCACCGCTCGGCGCGGTGGCCCGTCCGGCCCCGTCCGGGCGTCTGCCGGTGAGGAGGCGCTCTCGTTCACGTCTCGGCTCCTTCGCGCGCGCTGTGCGGCGTGCACCATCGTGCCGTTCGGTGATCACGCTGTCCGGGGTTCGTCCCAGGTGCACGGGACGGTGCCCCGCGCCGCGCCGGTGACGCGCCGCGGGGCGTGGTGCCGGGCCCGTCCCGTCGCGTCCGGTGGGCGGTCAGTCCATGGGGGTGGGCTGCGGTGAAGGGGTCCCGCCGCCCAGGACGGTCCTCAGCCGCTCGGTGCCCTGTCGCACCGCCTGCTCCACGGAGGTGGCCTGGCCGCCGTCCAGGCCGCCGCCGGTGACGGTGAGGGCCGAGGTGCCGACGCGTACGGCGGCGACGTCCAGGGTGAGGGTGGCAGCCTCGCCCGCCGCGCTCCCCTGCACGGTCACGTGCAGACCCTGCCGGGCGTCGCCCGCCTCGGGCACCGACGCCTCGGTCACCTGGACCGTGCGCTCCTCGCCCGCGGAGTCGGTCGCGGTGAACCGGTCGCACGTGTCCGGCAGGGAGGCCATCCACGTCAGGCGGTCGTCCAGTCCGGCGCGGTCGTAGCCGGCGACCTGTTCCAGCAGACGGGAGTCGCCCTGCGCGAAGCCGGTGAGCGCGGACGGGCCCGACGGCTCGCCCAGCAGGCTGTCGCGGTAGAGCCCGTCCAGCAGTTCCTGGCAGTCGGCGGCGTCGGCCTTCGCGGTGAGGAAGCCGGCCACGTCGACCTCGCCGACCAGCAGCCGGTCGCGCCACTTGTCCGCGTCCTGGACCTGGTTCCAGTCACCCTCCAGGTCGGCCTCGGTGAGCAGGGCGGCCTTCGCGCCGGACTCGGAGAGGGCGGACGGGGAGGCGCCGGGGGAGTCCGTGGGCGAACCGGAGGTCGAGCCGGTGGGTGAGCCGGAGGGCGCCTTCTCCACCGCGTCCTGCTCGGCGGCCCGGGCCCGTGCGGCGGCTGTGTCCGAGGCCGTTCCCGAGGTGCCGCCCCCGTTCGAGCAGGCCGCCGTGGTCAGCAGCGCGCCCGCCGCCAGGGCGGAGGCCAGGAGGCGGACGGGGTGGGACGGACGACGGCTCATCGCGGGATGCCTCCTGGGACGGGGAACGGTGTCCTCAGCGCATCACCGCGGTCGCGGACGCACCAGCGCACGGGGCTGTCCGGGTGACCGGCCCGGTGGCGGGGCTCACCCGGCGCGGTCGAGGACGTCCTGCGCGACCCTGCTGTCCAACGACGCGCGGACGAGTGCCGCCGCGAGTACGGCGGGCTCCGTCGGTCCGGCGAGGGTGAGGAGCCGGCCGGCCTCCCCGGGCAGTCCCAGCCGTTCCGCGCCCACAAGGGCCTTGCGGTCCAGGTGGGGGGCCACCTGCGGCCAGACCCGCTGGACCTCGCGCAGGAAGATGTCCGCGCCGGCCGGGCCCACTCCGGGGAACTCCCGGAGCAGCCGCCGCAGCTCGGGGACCTCGCCGTCCGCCTGCGCGCGCAGCCGGCGCAGGTCCCCGCCCCACCGCTCGGTCAGCAGCCCGGCGGCGTCACCGAGCTGGGCGGCGGTCCGCTCGTCGTAGCGCCGGTAGCCGCCCCGGCCGAGGGCGTCCACCCGCTCCTGCCGGCCGGCGTCGGCCATGCGGCGCGGGTCGCGCAGGCCGGCCTCGTGCAGGGCCCGGGCGGTCGCCACGGCGACCGAGCCGCGGATGCGGGCGCTGAGCAGATGGGCGAGGACCAGCAGCCGGTACAGCGGCTGCGGGGCGTCCCTCATCCGGATGCCCGCCTCCTCGGCGTACGTCCGCCCGTGCGCGTCGACGAGTTCGTGTACGACGCGCCGCGGGTCGCGGCTCACGGCCGGGGCTTCAGCGGGTCGTGACCGACCGTCATCAGGCTGTGCCTGAGCCGGGTGTCGTCGGCCTTCGGCTCGTTCTCCAGGTCGGCCCGCGACGTCACGGTGTCCACGACCTCGCGCATCGCGCGCAGGTCGTCCTCCGTCAGGTCGGTGCGCCGTTTCTGCAGGATCGCGAGGACGTGCCGCCCCAGCGGCGGTCCGGCGTCGTCCGGCAGCGGTTCGGTCAGCTCGCCGGAGTCGCGTACCCGGAGCCAGTCGGCGAGTTCCGCGGAGGTCATGTTCACCACGCGGTGGAAGTCCTCCCACAGCGCGTCGAGTTCGAGGGCGTCGGCCATGAGGTGCCCCTCATTTCGTCGTGCGTACGTGCGTACTCCGTGTGCGTGCGGAGCGGAGCGACGCGTGCGGCCGGCGGGTGCGGCCCGGCCGCTCCACGGGGGCGCGGGTGCCCGCGCGGGCAACCGCGCAAACGCCCGCGCGCTCAGCGGGCGAGCACGCCGTCCAGGAACCGCGTGACGTCCGCGAACACCTCGGCCCGGTTCGTCTCGTTGAAGACCTCGTGCCGGGCGCCCGGGTAGATCCGCTCGGTCAGGTTCCCGCCGCTGAGCCGTTCGACGCCGACACGGCTGCCGGGCAGCGGCACCAGCCGGTCGTCGTCCCCGTGCACCCACAGCAGCGGGAGGCCGCCGACGTCGCCGCCCTCGGCCACGGCTGCCAGGGTCCGCAGGAACGCCTCCAGCGTCGGCCGCTTCATCGGGCCGTGCCACACGAGCGGGTCCGCCGCGTACGCCGCGCCGACCGCGGGGTCCCGGGAGAGCGAGGCCGGGCTGATCGGGACGTCCGGGATCTCGTCGTGGGCGAGCAGCCGGCGCGGCAGCTCCCAGTCGCCGACGACCGGCCCGGACAGCACCAGCGCGCTCAGCTCGCCGGGACGGCGCTGCGCGTAGCGGGAGGCGATCAGGCCTCCCATGGAGTGCCCGATCATGACCAGGGGCAGCTCCGGGTGGGCGGCGCGGGCCCGCTCCGCCAGGGTGTGGACGTCGGTGACCACGTCCTCGAAGTCCTCGATCAGCACCCGTTCGCCGTCCGACCGCCCGTGGCCGGTGTGGTCGACGCCGTACACGGCCGCACCGTGCTCCGTCAGGACGCCGGCCACCTCGTCGTAGCGGCCGGTGTGCTCGCCGTACCCGTGCACCAGCAGGGCCACGTACCTCGGCCGCCCGGTGGGCCACTCGCGGGCGCCGAGCCGCCCCCGCGTTCCGGTCAGGACGTGCTCGCGGGCCTCGGTCATGTCTCCTCCGGCTGGGTCGGTGAAGGTCACCGGAGGATCTTCCCAGGGAGGGCGCCGACGGTCTATAGTCCAAAACTAGCAGTGCTAATTAATGTGCGTTCCCTCCGCGGCGCCCAGACGCGCGGAGGCCGGCCGGACGGCGCCGTGCCGCCCGGCCGGCGAGCGACGACGGTCAGGAGTTCTTGTGCGTCCCGTCCACTTCGCGGCCGCCCGCCGCACCCCGATCGGCAAGCTCCGCGGCGCCCTGTCCTCCGTGCGGCCCGACGATCTGGCGGCCGCGGTGATCCGGGGCCTGATCGCCGACGTGCCCGCGCTCGACCCCGCCCGGGTCGACGACGTGTACTGGGGCGCCGCCAACCAGGCCGGTGAGGACAACCGCAACGTCGCCCGCATGGCCGCCCTGCTGGCCGGCCTGCCCGAGACGGTGCCCGGTGCCACGGTGAACCGGTTGTGCGCCTCCGGCCTGGAGGCCGTCACCACCGCCGCGCGCACCGTCGCCGCCGGCGAGGCCGACATCGTGCTCGCGGGCGGCTCGGAGTCGATGAGCCGCGCGCCCTTCGTGCTGCCCCGCCCCGACGAGGCGCTGCCGCACCGCATCGAGACCGCCGACACCCGGCTCGGCTGGCGCCTGGTCAACCCCGCGATGAAGGAGCTGCACGGCCTGCTGGCCATGGGCGAGACCGCGGAGGAGGTCGCCGGGCGGTACGGCATCCCGCGCGAACGCCAGGACGAGTTCGCCCTGCGCAGCCACCGCCTGGCCGCCGAGGCACGGAAGAACGGGCACTTCGACGACGAGCTGCTCCCGGTCGAGCGCCCCGACGGCGTGATCGTCGACGCCGACGAGTGCGTCCGCGAGGACACCTCCGTCGAGAAGCTGGCCCGCCTCAAGCCGGTCTTCCGTTCCGGCGGCACGGTCACCGCGGGCAACGCCTCCCCGATGAACGACGGCGCCGCCGGTCTCCTCCTGGTCAGCGAGGAGGCCCTGAACGAGCTGGGACTGGAGTCCCTCGGTCGCTACGTCGCGGGCGGCTCGGCCGGCGTCCACCCGGACGTCATGGGCATCGGCCCGGTCCCCGCCACCCGCAGGGTACTCGCCCGGGCCGGCTGGACCGTCGACGACCTCGCGGCGGCCGAGTTCAACGAGGCGTTCGCCGCGCAGGCCCTGGCCTGCGTGGACCAACTGGGCATCGACCCCGGCCTGGTCAACCCCAGCGGCGGCGCCATCGCGCTGGGCCACCCCCTCGGCTGCTCCGGCGCCCGCATCCTGACCACCCTGCTCCACCGCATGCGCCGCACGGGAGCGGACCGCGGGCTCGCCACGATGTGCGTCGGCGTGGGGCAGGGCAGCGCGGTGCTCGTCGAACGGCACTAGGCCGGGCCCGGCCCCCGCCCGCCCCCGGGCGACGACGACGGGGCCGGCCGGACACGCCCCGGCCGGCACCGCCCACCCCTTCGCAGAGCCGCAGCAAGGAAACGGAGCAACACCCCATGGCAACCCTCTCCGTCGCCGCCATCCTCGCCGAGAACGCCCGGCGCCGTCCCGACAAGGAGGCGCTGGTCGAGGGCGACCTGCGGCTGACCTTCGCCGAGGTGTGGCAGCGGGCGCGCGCCCGGGCCGGCGCCCTCACCGGCCTGGGCGTCCGGCCGGGGGACCGGGTCGCGCTGATGGCGCCCAACACCGCCGATTTCCCGCAGGCGTACTACGCGATCGCCGCGACCGGTGGCGTCGTCGTCCCGGTCCACCTGCTGCTGTCACCGGCGGAGGTCGGGCACGTCCTGCGCGACAGCGGCGCCACGCTGCTGCTGTGCCACCCGGCGCAGGCGGAGACCGCGGCCGCCGCCGCGCGAGAGGCGGGCGTGCGGATGGTCACGCTCGGCGACGAGTTCGACGGGCTCGCGGCCGGCGCCGAACCGCTGCCCTCGTACGTCACCCGCGACGCCGACGACCCGGCCGTCGTCTTCTACACCAGCGGCACCACCGGCGTCCCCAAGGGCGCCGTGCTCAGCCACTTCAACCTGGTGATGAACGCGACCGTCAACGCCTTCGACGCCAACGACATCCGGCCCGACGACGTCGCGCTCGGCGCCCTGCCGCTCTTCCACGCCTTCGGCCAGACGGTCTCCCTGAACTCCACCTGGCGCGCCGGAGCCACCCTCGTCCTGCTGCCGCGTTTCGACGCCGCGCGCGCGATCGAGCTGATGGTGAAGGAGAAGGTGAACACCTTCCACGGCGTGCCGACCATGTTCGTCGCCCTCGCCGCCGCGGCGGGCGGTGCCGACGCCCTGCCCGAGCTGCGGGTGTGCGTCTCCGGCGGTGCCTCACTTCCGGTCGCCGTGCTGGAGCGGTTCGAGAAGGCCTTCGGCGCGAAGATCTTCGAGGGCTACGGGCTGTCGGAGACCTCCCCGGCGGCGGCCGTCAACCAGCCGGTGTTCGGCGCCAGGCCCGGCACCATCGGCCACCCCCTGTGGGGCGTGGACGTGGAGATCGCCCGCGCCGAGGTCGAGGGGAGCGTCGAACTGCTGCCGCCCGGGGAACTGGGCGAGGTCGTCGTGCGCGGCCACAACGTCTTCTCCGGCTACCTCGGCCGGCCCGAGGCCACCGCCGAGGCGCTCGTCGACGGCTGGTTCCGCACCGGGGACCTCGGCACCAAGGACGACGAGGGGTTCCTCAGGATCGTCGACCGCAAGAAGGACGTCATCATCCGGGGCGGCTACAACGTCTATCCGCGGGAGGTCGAGGAGGTGCTGATGCGGCATCCGGGCATCGCCCAGGTCGCCGTCATCGGGCTCCCGGACGAACTGCACGGCGAGGAGGTGTGCGCCGTCGTCGTCCCCGCGCCGGACGCCGAACCGGACGCCGGTGAGGTCACCGAGTGGTCCCGGCAGTACCTCGGCAAGTACAAGTACCCGCGCCGCGTGGAGTTCGCGCGGACGCTGCCGCTGGGCCCGAGCATGAAGGTGCTGAAGCGGGAGCTGCGGGTGCGGTACGCGGCCGAGTGAGAGGCCGTCCGGTGAGACGGTGCCCACCGGCACCGGCCGGTGCGCATAGCATCGGTGCCCGCAATGGACACCATGACACTCTGGCACCTCACCGGCTGGGAATTCGCCGCACTCGCCTTCGCGGCCCTGCTCGTCGGCTTCTCCAAGACCGCCGTGAGCGGGGCCAACACGGTCAGCCTCGCGGTCTTCGCGGCGGTCCTGCCCGCCCGCGCCTCCACCGGCGTCCTGCTGCCGGTCCTGATCGCCGGCGACATCCTGGCCGTCCTCGTCTACCGGCGCCACGCGCACTGGCCCACGCTGTGGCGGCTGTTCCCGGCGGTGGGGGCCGGCGTGGTCGTGGGCACCCTGTTCCTGGTGTGGGCCGACGACGCGGTCGTCCGGACGTCGATCGGCGTGATCCTGCTGCTCATGGCCGGGGTGACGGTGTGGCGCCGGCGGCAGGCCGACGCGGCTGAGCGGTCCGGTGCGGGCGGGCGGTCCGATGTGGCCGAGCGGTCCGACGCGGGCGAGCTGCCCGACGGGACCGAGCCGCCCGACGGGACCGCCTCCCGGACCGGCCGGGCCAAGGCACGCTCGTACGGAGTCCTCGGCGGCTTCACCACGATGGTCGCCAACGCGGGCGGCCCGGTCATGTCGATGTACCTGCTGTCCGCGGGCTTCCGCAAGCTCGGCTTCCTGGGCACGTCGGCCTTCTTCTTCCTGATCGTCAACGTCTCCAAGCTGCCCTTCAGCGCCGGCCTCGGACTGATCGACGGCCGCTCGCTGCTCCTCGACGCCGCGCTCGTGGTGTTCGTGGTGCCCGGCGCGTTCCTCGGCACCTGGGCCGTGCGCAGAATCAACCAGCGTCTGTTCGAGCGGCTGGTGATCGCGGCGACGGTCGTGGGGGGCCTCCAGCTCCTGGTGCGCTGACGCCCCGTAGCCTCGACGCCATGTCCCGCCCGTCCCCGCCCCCCGGCGCGGCCCCGCCCCGCCGTCCGCCCCCGTCGCCGCACGTGCTGATCCTCGGCGGCACCACCGAGGCCCGCCGGCTGGCCGCCGACCTGGCGGCGCGCCCCGGCGTCCGCGTCACCACCTCCCTCGCCGGGCGCGTGTCCCGGCCGGGTTCCGTCGCCGGGGAGGTGCGGACCGGCGGTTTCGGCGGACCCGAGGGGCTGGCCGCCTGGCTGCGCGAGCAGCGCGTGGACGCCCTCGTCGACGCGACCCACCCCTTCGCCGAGACCATCACGGCGAACGCGGCCCGGGCCGCGGCGGCCACCGGCACCCCCGCGGTGGTCCTGCGCCGCCCGGGCTGGCAGCCGGGCCCGGACGACCGGTGGCATCCGGTCGCCTCGCTCGCCGGGGCGGCCGACGTGCTCCCGGCTCTCGGCCGCCGGGTGCTCCTGACCACCGGCCGCCTGGGCCTGGCGGCCTTCGCGCACCTGACCGGTCTTCACTTCGTCACCCGCTCGGTGGAGCCCCCGGACCCGCCCCTGCCGCCGGACACCCACGTCCTGCTGGCCCGCGGCCCGTTCACGGTGGCCGGCGAGACGGCCCTGCTCCTCGAGCACCGCATCGACGTCCTGGTGACGAAGGACAGCGGGGGAGGAGCCACGGAGGCCAAGCTCACGGCGGCCCGGGAGCTGGCCCTGCCGGTGGTGATGGTCCGCAGGCCCCCGCTGCCACAGGGCGTCCCGGTGGTGTCCGACGCACGGGCGGTACTGGAGCGGCTGGGCCTCGGCGGGCCGTGACCGGCTGCCGCGCGCGCCCGGGCAGACCGCTGCCGAGGTCCTCCACCGGCAGCCGCCCGGCGATCGCGTCGACCGCCGCGCGCAGGACCGTGTCCGAGGGGCGGCCGATGTCCTGCTCCACCCGGTCCTCCAGCCACGTGGCTTGGGCCCGCCCGGTCACCAGGGCCTCGCGGGCGCCGTGGAGGCCGGCGCCCATCACCAGGGCCCCGGGACCGGGAAGATCCGGTACCGCCCCGTTCTGCCGACCCCGCCGTACGATCACACCGGTGCACGGGCCACGCCCGCGGGGGCGGGCCGCCCGGGTGCGGGGCGCCGGCGGCCCGGCTACGTCTTGTCCGACGCGCCCCGGCCGTCGCCGGAACGGCGCCGCAGCAGGTACGTGTCCATGATCCAGCCCTTGCGCTCCCGGGCCTCGGCGCGCAGCCGCTCGATGCGGGGCGCGGCCTCGGCGATCGGACCGGAGGCGAGGATCTCGTCCGGGGTGCCCAGGTAGGCGCCCCAGTAGATGTCGATGTCCTGGTCCGTGTACCGCCGGAAGGCCTGGTGTGCGTCGAGCATCACCACCACGTCGTCCACGCCCTCCGGGAAGCCCTCCGCGAGCCGCCGCCCGGTGGTGATCTGCACCGGCCGCGCGACGCGGTTCAGCCCGGTGCGGTGCCGGGCGACCAGCGAGGAGACGCTGCTGATGCCCGGCACGACGTCGTACGCGAAAGTCACCTCGCCGCGCTCCAGGATCTCCTCCAGGATGCCCAGCGTGCTGTCGTACAGCGCCGGGTCGCCCCACACGAGGAAGGCTCCGCTCTCGTCCTCGCCCAGCTCGTCGGCGATCAGCCGCTCGTAGATGCCGGCGCGGGCACTGCGCCAGTCACCGACGGCGGGGGAGTACGCCGCGCCGCCCGCACTCCGGTCCCGCTCGGGGTCGCGCGCCTCGACGATCCGGTACGTCCCCTCCGGCACGTGCGTCTCCAGCATGTCCCGGCGCAGCCGCACCAGGTCGCCCTTCACCTCGCCCTTGTCCAGGACGAAGAACACGTCCGTGCCGCGCAGCGCCCTGACCGCCTGCAGGGTCAGCTGCTCGGGGTCGCCCGCGCCGATACCGATCACATGAATTGTCCGCACGCCACGAGTCTGCCGTACGCGGCCGGCAGTACTCCGGCGGGGCCGCCCGCACCGGCACGGACCGCCCGCACCGGCACGGGCCGGCCGCCGGGCGCCGTTCAGCCCCGCAGCCGGGGTGCGCGCGCCCCCGCGTCCACGGCCGCGCCGCCCTCCACGTCCCGCGCCAGGTCGCGGGCCCATCCGGCGACTCCGGGCAGATCGATCCCGTACGGCCGCTCCCGCCCGGACGCCGAAGCCGCCCAGTCCGTCACGGCCCCGGCGCCGCGGCGCAGCAGCCTGGCCCCGCCGGTCACGTTGCCGCGGGCCGCGTGTGTGAGACCGACGGCCAGCTGGGCCAGCCCCCGCCACAGCTCCCGCTCCTCCCCGGGACCCGACTTCCATGCGTCCTCGAAGACCTCGTGCGCGTGGAACGGTTTCCCCTCGTCCAGCAGCCGCTGGGCCTCGACGACCGTCTCCCCGGGGGGCCGCACGACACCCTCCGGCTGGCGGGGGACGCCGTCCGCGCCGTACGGCAGCGGGCGTCCCAGCCCGTCCCGCGGTCTGGCGTTGCGCGCGCGGCCTTCGTCGTCGCGGTCCCGCGCGTCCACCGGCCGGTCCGGGGCCGTGCTGTCCAGGGGGCTGTCGGCAGGGCTGTCCATGGGTCCGATTGTCCCCCGTCCGTGCCCGCTTAGGCGTGACGGGGGGCGTGGGGTAAAGTACTGTCCGCGTGATCGCGCGGTTCGCCGTGCGTGAGCACACCGGGACGTGGCGCAGCTTGGTAGCGCACTTGACTGGGGGTCAAGGGGTCGCAGGTTCAAATCCTGTCGTCCCGACGGTGAAGAAGCAGGTCAGAGGGGTCCTTCGGGGCCCCTTTCGATCTTTTCCAGGGCGCCGTCGCACAGAATCCCAAAGTGCCGTCGAGTGAGGCCGGCCGAGCGGTCCGCCGTGCTGCTGCCCGTACGCGAGGGCCGGCACCTCGCGGTGGGCGCCGTCGGCAGAGGTGTTTCGGACGGCTCTCGCGGGGCGGAGCCGGGGAGGCCGAGGACAAGGGGGCGGCGCGGGGCCGGTCACCGCCCCGGGCGCGCTCCCGCGGCCACGAGCAGCTCGACCGTCTCGGGGTGCGGCCCTTTCGACGCCCAGTCGAGCGGGGCCCACCCCGTGCCGTGGTCCTCCCTCAGGTTCGGGTCGGCGCCGTGAGCGAGGAGGGCGCGCACGGCCTCGGTGTGCCCCCAGCAGGCCGCGCCGCACAGCGGCGTGCCCTCCGAGCCGGTCCCGCTCTCCGTGTCGGGCGGGGCGCCCGCCGCCAGCAGCACGCGGACGAGGTCGGCGGCCCCGCTCACGGAGGCCAGGTACAGCGGCGTGGTGCCCGCGGTGTCGGTCGTCCCGGCCGGGGCGCCGGCCCGCAGCGCCGCCCTCACCCGCCCGATGTCGCCGACCAGCGCGGCGTCGACGAGGCGCCGGGACAGCTTCTTGTGCCGTCGCCTGTTCACGGGGCCTCCACGACCGGCGGCTCCCCGCGCGGCAGGGCCAGGGCGGTGCGCAGCGCGGTGGCCTCCGCGACGCCGATGCGGTCGGCCAGCACGTCCTCGATGACGGCGAGGGTCGCCTGGGCGCGCCGGTGGACGCGGGCGCCCTCCGGGGTGATGCGGATCAGGCGGTTGCGGGCCGAGGAGGGGTCCGGGACCTGCTCCAGCAGGCCGAGGCCGAGCAGGCCGTGGACCGCCTGGTGCGCGGTCTGGCGGGTCACGCCGAGCCGCCGGGCCAGCTCCGCCACCGTGGTGCCCTCCGTGTCCAGCAGGGCGAAGACCTGCCCCTGTGCACTGGTCAGCGGCTGCTCGCCGGCCGCGCGCATGCTCGCCATCAGCGCGTCGTCGAACCAGCGCCGGGCAGCCGCCAGGCGCAGGGGCATGTTCGGTGCGGCTTCGGGCATGTCTCCTCGGTCTTCTCGGGCTCCCCGGGGACGAGCATACGGGCGCCCGCTTCGGGCGGCGCCGTCGTTTTCCCGCGGAGGAACCTGTTGCCGCACCGTTTGTGTCAGGTAACCTGACCTCCGCCGAATGTCAGGCAACCTGACGTGTATCGCCGGGAGGCATCCATGACCATCGAATTCGCCAGGCGCTCCCACTCCCTCATCCCCGCCGAACCGGGCAAGCCGTACTTCATCGAGAAGGGCATGGGCGACCGGGCCCACCTCTTCGGCGACCTGTTCACCGTCTACGCGGGCGGCCCGCAGACCGAGAACACCTTCAACTTCTTCACCTGCGAAGGCCCCCAGGGCGACATCATCCCGGCCCACTCCCACCCCGACACCTACGAGGTCTTCTTCGTCACGCAGGGCGCCGTCCGCCTGTTCGTGGAGGATCTGCGGGGCGAGCAGGAGGAGAAGCTGCTCACCGCCGGCGACTTCGGCTTCGTGCCGAAGAACTGCCCGCACGCCTACCGCATCGAACGCCACCACAGCCAGGTCGTCGGCGTCGCGGCCGGCCCGGGCGGCACCTTCGAGCGGTTCTTCGAGACCCTCGGCACGGACACGGGGGAACTCGGCCTCCCGCAGCGCCCGTACGTGCCCGAGCCGCACCAGTTCGCCACCGTGCCGCAGCGGTACGACGTGACCTTCCTGCCCGACCACCAGTGGCGCACGGGGAGCTGAGCCCGCGATGGCGTACGTACGGGCGCTGCTGGCCGGCGCCCTCGTGGGCGCGCTGTACGCCGCCCTGAAGGTGAGGTCCCCGGCGCCCCCGCCGGTCGCCCTGTTCGGCCTGCTGGGCATGCTCGCGGGCCAGGCCCTGCTGGCGTCGCTGTGAGAGCCGTACGCCCGCGTGCACGCGGCCCCGTCGTGAGCCTCGCGGCCGGGCTGCTGATGGGGGCCGTCTACTGGGCCCTCGGCCTCACCTCGCCCGCCCCGCCCCTGATCGGCCTCACCGGACTGCTCGGCATCGTGCTGGGCGAGCGCGCCGTCACATGGGCGCGCGACCGGCTCGCCGCACCCGGACGGCACCCCTCGAAGGAGGACACCCATGACCCTTCCCGCTCCTGACCGCGGCCCCGGCCTCGTCGACGTCCACGCCCACTTCGTCACCGGCTCCTACGTGCGGCAGGCGAGGGCCGCCGGCCACGGAATGCCCGACGGCGTGCCCGCCTGGCCGGCCTGGTCCGCCGACGCCCATCTGGAGCTGATGGACAGGAACGGCATCCGCACCTCGGTCCTGTCCGTGTCCTCCCCCGGCGTCCACTTCGGCGACGACGCGGCCGCCCGCCGCCTCGCCCGCGAGGTGAACGAGGACGCCGCCCGCGTGGCCGGTGAACACCCGGGCCGCTTCGGCTTCTTCGCCTCCCTCCCGCTGCCGGACGTGGACGGCGCCCTCGCGGAGACGGCGTACGCACTCGACGCACTCGGAGCGGACGGCGTGGTGCTGGAGACCAACACCCACGGCGTCTACCTGGGCGACCCCCGGCTGGAACCCGTCCTCGCCGAACTCGGCCGCCGCCGCGCGGTCGTCTTCCTGCACCCGACCTCGCCCGTGTGCTGGGAGCGGTCGGCGCTCGGACGGCCGCGCCCCATGGTCGAGTTCGTCTTCGACACCGCCCGCACCGTCACCGACCTGCTGATGGCGGGCACCCTGGAACGCCACCCCGGCCTCGAGGTGATCGTCCCGCACTGCGGCGGCGCGCTGCCCGTACTGGCCGACCGCATCAACGGCTTCATGAAGCTCTTCCGGCCGCCGGGTGCGACGGACGCCCCCGACGCCGTGGAGCAGCTGCGCCGCCTGCACTACGACCTGGCCGGCCCCGCCTTCCCCCGACAGGTTCCCGCACTGCTCGGCCTGGTCGAGCCCGGCCGGCTGCTGTACGGCAGCGACTACTGCTGGACCCCGGCGCACGGCGTGGACGCCCACGTCGCGTCCGTCGACGCGGCCCCGGCGCCGACGGGCGCGTCCGACTGGCGGTCCCTGACGACGGCCAACGCGCACCGGCTGCTGCCGCGCCTCGCCGGCCGCCCGTCCCGCGACCCCGGGACGTGACGCCCGTGCGCCCGGACCCGCTCCGCTCCCGGCCCCGCCCGACGCCGCGACGCTGCCCCTGCCGCCGGCCGCAGGTCTCGGGGACGGCGTACGGCTCCTGCGCGCGGTCCCGTACGCCGTCCGCGACGGCAGTCGCCCGCTGGAACTCGACCTGTGGCTCCCCGGGGCCCCGGCCGCCGGCCCGCCGCCCGTCGTCCTCTTCGTCCACGGGGGCGCCTGGCGCACCGGACTGCGCGACGGCCTCGGCCCCCGCTTCCGGGCCTGGCGGCCCGGCCCGTTCGCCCGCCTCGCCCGCGCCGGGTTCGCCGTAGCCTGCCCCGACCACCGGCTCAGCGCGGAAGCCGTCTTCCCCGCCCCGCCGGACGACCTGGCCGAGGCGCCGGCCCGGCTGCGCACCCGCGCCCCCGGCTTCGGCATCGACCCGCAGCGGACCGTCGCCGGGGCGAGTCCGCGGGCGGCCCTCTCGCCGCGCTGCTCGCCCTCACCGCGGCCCCGGGCCCCTTGCGCGGCTGCGTCGTCTGGTACGGCCCCACCGACCTCACCGCCGCGCCCCCGCACAGCCCGGAAGCGGCACTCCTCGGCGCACCCGCCGCCGAGGTCCCGGACCGCGCCCGCGCCGCCGGCCCCCTGGCACGGGCCGCGCCCGGGGGCCGGGCCCCTCGCCACCACGGGGACAGGTGCCTACCCCCGCACCAGCAGCTGGAAGTCGAAGGCGTACCGGGACGCGCGGTAGAGGTGCGTCCCGTACTCGACCGGCCGCCCGGTGTCGTCGTACGCCGTGCGCCGCATGGTCAGCAGCGCGGCCCCCTCCCGCTCGTCGAGGCGGCCGGCCTCCTCGCGGGTGGCGGTGCGGGCGCCGACGGTCTGGCGGGCGCTGTGCAGGGTGATGCCGCGGGCGCGCATCATCCGGTACAGGCCGGTCGACTCCAGCCGGGCAGTGTCGAGTTCCAGCAGCGCGGCCGGCAGGTGGTTGCACAGCAGCGCGACCGGCTGGCCGTGGGTGAGACGCAGCCGCTCCAGAACGGTGACCTCGGTGCCCTCCGCGACGCCGAGGGCCGCCGCCACGTCGGCGGTGGCCGGAACACCCTCGTTGCGCATCACCCGCGTGCTGGGTCCCTGCCCGGCCGCCACCAGGTCGTCGTAGAGGCTGCTCAGCTCCAGGGGCCGCTTGACCTGGCTGTGCACCACCTGGGTGCCGACCCCGCGCCGCCGGACCAGGAGCCCCTTGTCGACCAGGGACTGAATGGCCTGGCGGACGGTCGGCCGGGACAGGCCGAGGCGCACGGAGAGGTCGACCTCGTTGCCCAGGAGGTTCCCCGGGGCGAGGACGCCGTGCTCTATCGCCGCCTCCAGTTGCTGGGCGAGCTGGTGGTACAGCGGCACGGGGCTGCCGCGGTCCAGGGTGAAGTCCAGGGTGCCGAGCGCGGAGGCGGGCACGCCGCGCGCGGGGTCGCCGGTTGTCGCCACGGACGTACCTCCCAGGGGTGGGTGACGGTCGGTCAGAGATGGTGGCGGCGGTCGGCGACGGCGCGTTCGTACTCCGCGCGGGCTTCGGTGGCGGGCTCCCGGGCGGACACCTCGGCCACCGGCACGTCCCACCAGGCCTCGGCCGAGGGCGTGGTCGGCGCCGGATCGGTCTCGACGTGGACGCAGGTCGGACGGGTCGCCGCGCGCGCCACGGCCAACGCCTCGCGCAGCTCGCGGACCGTCCTGGCGCGCAGCACCTCCATGCCGAGGCTGGCCGCGTTGGCGGCGAGGTCGACGGGGAGCGGGGCGCCGGTGAAGGTGCCGTCGGCGGCGCGGTGGCGGTAGTCGGTGCCGAAGCGCTCGGCACCCACCGCCTCGGAGAGGCCGCCGATGGAGGCGTACCCGTGGTTCTGGACCAGGATCAGCTTGACCGGCAGGTTCTCCTGGACGGCGGTGACCAGCTCCGTCGGGTTCATCAGGTACGTGCCGTCGCCGACCAGGGCCCACACGGGGGTGCCGGGCGCGGCCTGCTGGACGCCCAGCGAGGCCGGGATCTCGTACCCCATGCAGGAGTAGCCGTACTCCAGGTGGTACTGGCGCGGGGAGCGGGCCCGCCACAGCTTGTGCAGGTCGCCCGGGAGCGAACCGGCCGCGTTGATCACCACGTCCTCGTCGCCGACGACCGCGTCCAGCGCGCCCAGCACCTGCGTCTGGGTCGGGACGGCGCCGTCGTCGTCCGCGCGCAGGGCCGCCTCCACCCTCGCGGCCCAACGGGCCTTGCCCGCCCGGTACTCGGCCTCGTACACCGCGTCCACCCGGTGGCCCGACAGTCCCTCCGCCAGCGCCGTCAGCCCCGCCCGGGCGTCGCAGACCAGGGTGCGCGCGGCGAGCTTGTGCGCGTCGAAGGCGGTGACGTTCAGGTTCAGGAAGCGGACGTCCGGGTGCTGGAAGAGGGTGCCGGAGGCCGTGGTGAAGTCCGAGTACCGGGTGCCGACGCCGATCACCAGGTCGGCGGTGCGGGCGAGGGCGTCGCTGACGGCGGTGCCGGTGTGGCCGACGCCGCCGAGGTCGGCCGGGTGGTCGTGGCGCAGCGCGCCCTTGCCGGCCTGCGTGGAGGCGACCGGGATGCCGGTGGCGTCCACGAGTGCCGTCAGCGCCTGTTCTGCCTCGCTGTGGTGGACGCCGCCGCCCGCGATGATCAGC
The DNA here is from genome assembly GCF_053613315.1 of Streptomyces sp. JK94. Classification (NCBI taxonomy): domain Bacteria; kingdom Bacillati; phylum Actinomycetota; class Actinomycetes; order Kitasatosporales; family Streptomycetaceae; genus Streptomyces; species Streptomyces sp. JK94. The sequence goes on from NZ_JBSICH010000029.1 coordinate 80,225, forward strand.
GGGCGTTCGGCGGCGCGGATCGCCCGCACCGCCTCGGTCAGCTCCACCGGGTCGGGGGCCGGGCGCCGTACCCGCCAGACGCGGTCGGCGAAGAACTCCTCGGGCCAGTCGTGGGCCTCCGCCTGCACGTCCTGGGGCAGCGCGAGGGTGACCGCGCCGGTCTCGGCCGGGTCGGTCAGCACGCGCATCGCCCGCAGCGCGGAGGCGACGAGGGCCGCGGGGCGGGTGATCCGGTCGAAGTACCGGGACACGGGGCGCAGCGTGTCGTTGACGGACACGTCGGCCTCGGCCGGGTGCTCCAGCTGCTGGAGCAGCGGGTCGGCGGCGCGGGAGGCGAAGTAGTCGCCGGGCAGGAGGAGCACCGGGAGGCGGTTGATCGTGGCGAGGGCGGCGCCGGTGACCAGGTTGGTGGCGCCGGGGCCGATCGACGTCGTCACGGCCTGCGCGGACAGGCGGTTGAGGTGCCGGGCGTGACCGACGGCCGCGTGCACCATGGCCTGCTCGTTGCGGCCCTGGTGGTACGGCATGGCGTCGGCGTACTCGACGAGGGCCTGGCCCATCCCGGCCACGTTGCCGTGGCCGAAGATGCCCCAGGTGCCGGCGATCAGACGGCGCCGGGTGCCGTCGCGTTCGGTGTACTGGGCGGCCAGGAAGCGCACCAGTGCCTGCGCGGTGGTCAGTCGGCGGGTGGCGGCGCTCATGCGGACCTCTCCGGTGCGGTGTAGAGGGGGAGCCGGGGGTCGACGGGCCGGTCCGGCCAGGTGTCGCGGATCCAGGCGTGGTCGGGGTGGTCGCAGATCAGCCAGGCCCGCTCGTCCTCCGGGCCGGCCATGACGTTGAGGTAGTACATGTGGTGGCCCGGCACGGCCATCGACGGCCCGTGCCAGCCGTCGGGGATGAGGACCACGTCGCCGTCGCGCACCTCGGCCAGCACGTCCGTGCCCTGTCCCCGCCCGGACGGGGAGACGCGTTGGTAGCCGAGGCCGGGGGTGCCGTCGTGGCCGGCGAACTCGAAGTAGTAGATCTCCTCCAGCACCGACTCCTCGCCGGGGCGGTGCTCGTCGTGCTTGTGCGGCGGGAAGGAGGACCAGTTGCCGCCGGGGGTGACGACCTCCACCGCGATGAGCTTGTCGCACTCGAAGACCCCGGCGGCGCCGAAGTTGTTGACCTGGCGGGAGCAGTTCCCGGTGCCCCGCAGCTCCACCGGCACCGACGACGCCGGGCCGTAGCGGGCGGGCAGGCGGCGGGTGCAGCGGGCGCCGGTGAGGGCGAACCGGCCGCCGCCGTGGGAGGTCACCGTCGTGCGGGCGTCCCGCGGCACGTACGCGAAGTCGCTGACGCCGCTGAACACGCTGTCGCGGCCCGTGAGTTCGAAGGTGTCCTGGCCGAAGTCGTCGGCCGTGGCGACGGTGCAGCCGCCGCTGAGCGGGAGGACGATCCACTCGCTGTCGCCGCTGTCGAAGGTGTGGCCGCCGCCGGGCGGCAGGTGCAGCACGCGCAGGCCGGCGTGGCCCCAGCCGGCGTCCTCGGGCCTCACGTCCACGGCGTAGGCGCCGTTCGTCGCGCTGCCCGCCGCAAGGTGGTGGGTCATCTCCTCGTCCCCTCTCGTCGTCTCGTCGCTCGTCGTCTCCTCGTCGGTCACAGCAGTCCGACGGCGGTGTCCACCGCCTGTTCCACGCTGCCCTCGGCCGGGTAGAGCAGCGACCGGCCGACGACCATCCCCTGCACGGTGGGCAGGCGGAGCGCCTTGCGCCAGCGCTCGTAGGCGGCGGTCTGATCGGCGGGGGAGCCCCCTATCTCGCCGCCCAGCAGGACGGCGGGCAGCGTGGAGGTCTCCAGCACCTCGCCCATGTCGTCGGGGTCGTGGGTGACGGGGAGTTTCAGCCAGGTGTAGGCGGAGGTTCCGCCCAGGCCCGAGGCGATGGCGACGGACCGGGTGACGGCCTCGGCGGACAAGTCGTTGCAAACCCGGCCCTCGACGCGGCGCGAGATGAACGGCTCGACGAAAACCGGCAGTCGGCGCTCGGCCATGGCGTCGACCGCGCGGGCGCCCGCCTCCAGCGTGGTCAGCGAGCCCGGGTCGTCGTAGTCGATGCGCAACAGCAGTTTCCCCGCGTCGAAGCGCAGACGGGCGATGTCCTCGGCGCGGTGGCCGGTGAAGCGGTCGTCCATCTCGAAGGCGGCGCCCGCGAGTCCGCCGCGGTTCATCGACCCCATGACGAGCTTGTTCTCCAGCACCCCGAGCAGCAGCAGGTCCTCCAGCACGTCGGCGGTGGCGAGCACCCCGTCGACGCCGGGCCGCGACAGTGCGGTGCACAGGCGTTCCAGCAGGTCGGCCCGGTTGGCCATGGCGAGCCGGCGGTCGCCGACGGCGAGCGCGCCGCGCGCCGGGTGGTCGGCGGCCACGATCATCAGGCGGCCGGAGTCGCCGATCAGCGGACGGCGTGCCCGGCGGGCCGCCGCCTGAGCGATCGCCTCCGGGTGCCGGGCTCTGACCGCGGTGAGGTCGGGGATGCTGAGGGACAAGACGAAGCTCCGTTCAGGGAGTGGCTCGCGCGAGGAGACCGTCGACCTCGGCCTCGGTGGGCATCGCGGAGGAGCAGGCGAGGCGGGAGGCGACCAGGGCGCCGGCCGCGTTGGCGTACCGCATGGTCCGCTGAAGGTCCCAGCCGGAGAGCAGGCCGTGGCAGAGCGAGCCGCCGAACGCGTCGCCCGCGCCGAGGCCGTTGACCACCTCGACCGGCACCGGCTCCACCTCGGACCTGCGGCCGTCGCGGTGCACGGCGAGGACGCCCTTCGGGCCCTGCTTGACCACGGCCAGCTCCACGCCCGCCGCGAGCAGCGCCTCGGCGCAGGCCTGCGGCTCGCGCACGCCCGTGGCGATCTCGCACTCGTCGAGGTTGCCGACCGCGACGGTCGCGTGCCGCAGCGCCTGTGCGTAGTACGGGCGGGCCTGGTCGGGATCGGTCCAGAACATCGGGCGCCAGTCCAGGTCGAAGACCGTGACCCCGGACTTGGCGCGGTGGGCCAGGGCGTCCAGGGTCGCCGTCCGGCTCGGTTCCTCGCTGAGTCCGGTGCCGGTGATCCAGAAGACGCGGGCCGCGCGGATCGCGTCGAGGTCCAGCTCCTCCGGGTGGATCTCCAGGTCCGGGGCCTTGGGGCGGCGGTAGAAGTACAGGGGGAAGTCGTCCGGCGGGAAGATCTCGCAGAAGGTGATGGGGGTCGGGAGGGCGGCGACCGGGGTGACCCAGCGGTCGTCGACCCCGAACTCCCGCAGCGCCCGGTGCAGGTAGGCGCCGAACGGGTCGTCGCCCGTTCGGGTGATGACGGCCGCGGGGCGGCCGAGACGGGCGGCGGCGACCGCCACGTTGCCGGCCGAACCGCCGAGGAATTTGCCGAAGGTCTCCACCTCCGACAGGGGCACACCCGTCTGCAGGGGATAGAGATCGACCCCGATGCGGCCCATCGTGATCAGATCGAAACGCGGGACTGACTCGGCCATGTGCGACGCTCCTCGGGCTGGGCGGGGGCCTGCCGCCTCCCAGGTGTATGGCCCCGGGGCGACCATGTCAATACTTTGTACTTACATTCGGACCTGCTTGTGAAATGATGTCTTAACAAAGTATTGACAGCGGGCGTCCCAAGGGCTTGTATCCGGTCCCAGCGCAACAGACGTTCTTCTCTGGTCTGGCACACGGCTTCCCCGTCGCACAGTCGCACAGTGAGGTGCAGGAAAGATGGACCGCTCTTCGCACGCCCGCTCCCGCGGATTCGCCCCGGCCGTGGCCCTCGCCGCCGCCGCGGCCCTGACCCTCGCCGGCTGCTCCAGCGGCTCCGGGGGGAAGAAGGCCGACGAGGAAGGGGGCTCGGGCGCCTCGGCGGGCAAGGCCGACACCCCTCGTATGACCGTCGCCCTGGTCACCCACCAGGCACCCGGCGACACCTTCTGGGACATCGTCCGCAAGGGCGCCGAGGCCGCCGCAGCCAAGGACAACGTCAAGCTCGTCTACTCCGCCGACCCGAACGCGGGCAACCAGGCCAACCTGGTGCAGAACGCGATCGACCAGAAGGTCGACGGCATCGCCGTCACCCTGGCCAAGCCGGACGCGCTGCGCAGCGTCCTCGGCAAGGCGGAGAAGGCCGGCATACCCGTGGTCGGGCTCAACTCCGGCCTCGCGGACTGGAAGAACCTCGGCCTGATGGAGTTCTTCGGGCAGGACGAGACGGTGGCCGGCGAGGCGCTCGGAAAGCGGCTCAACGAGGACGGCGCCAAGAACGCCGTCTGCGTGATCCACGAGCAGGGCAACGTCGGCCTCACCCAGCGCTGCGACGGCGTGAAGAAGACCTTCGAGGGCTCGATCGAGAACCTCTACGTCAACGGCACCGACATGCCCTCGGTGAAGTCGACCATCACCGCCAAGCTCAAGCAGGACGGCGGCATCGACCACCTCGTCACCCTCGGCGCCCCCTTCGCCATGACCGCCGTGCAGTCGGTGGACGAGGGCGGCAGCGAGGCGAAGGTCGTCACCTTCGACCTCAACAAGGAGCTGACCGGCGCCATCGAGAAGGGCGACATCGAGTTCGCCGTCGACCAGCAGCCCTACCTCCAGGGCTACCTGGCGGTCGACGGCCTGTGGCTCTACGAGAACAACGGCAACTACAGCGGCGGCGGTGAGCAGCCGGTGCTCACCGGCCCGGCCTTCGTCGACGAGTCCAACGTGAAGGCCGTCGCCGAGTTCGCCTCGAAGGGCACCCGGTGATGAGCACGACCCGGCAGGCAGAGCCGGCGGTGGCCCCGCCGCCGGCCCCGGGCCACCGGGAGACCGACGGGCGGACCCGGGAGCGCTCCCTGGCGCTGCGGCTGCTCGCCCGGCCCGAGGTCGGGGTCTTCCTCGGCGCCGTCGCCGTGTTCGTCTTCTTCCTGGTCGCCGCCCCCTCGGTGCGTGAGGGCGGCTCCATGGCGACGGTCCTGTACCAGTCGTCCACCATCGGCATCATGGCGCTGCCGGTCGCCCTGCTGATGATCGGCGGCGAGTTCGACCTGTCGGCGGGCGTCGCCGTGGTCGCCTCGGCCCTCACCGCCAGCATGCTCAGCTACCAGCTGACCATGAACGTCTGGATGGGCGTGATCGTCGCCCTCGCGGTCTCCCTCGGCATCGGCGCGTTCAACGGCTGGGTGCTGATGAAGACCGGCCTGCCGAGCTTCCTCGTGACGCTCGGCACCTTCCTGATCCTCCAGGGCGTCAACCTCGCGGTCACCAAGCTGGTCACCGGCAACGTCGCCACCGACGACATCAGCGACATGGACGGCTTCGCCCAGGCCGAGGCGGTCTTCGCCTCCTCCTTCGACGTCGTCGGCGTCCAGGTGAAGATCACGGTGGTCTGGTGGCTCGCCTTCGCCGCACTGGCCACCTGGGTGCTGCTGCGCACCAAGTACGGCAACTGGATCTTCGCGGTCGGCGGCAACCAGCAGTCCGCCCGCGCGGTCGGCGTCCCCGTCCGGTTCACCAAGATCACGCTGTTCATGCTGGTCGGCTTCGGTGCCTGGTTCGTCGGCATGCATCAGCTGTTCTCCTTCAACACCGTGCAGTCCGGCGAGGGCGTCGGCCAGGAGCTGATCTACATCGCCGCGGCGGTGATCGGCGGCTGCCTGCTCACCGGCGGCTACGGCTCCGCCATCGGCCCGGTCTTCGGCGCCTTCATGTTCGGCATGGTGAACCAGGGCATCGTCTACGCCGGCTGGAACCCCGACTGGTTCAAGGCCTTCCTGGGCGTGATGCTCCTCGGCGCCGTCCTCATCAATCTGTGGGTCCGCCGCGCGGCGACCCGGAGGTGATCGGAAATGACCAGCAAGACCACCGGCACCCACGGAGCCGTCCTCGCGGACACCCCGGCCGGCCAGGACCGGCCGATCGTCCGGCTGCGCGGCGCGGGCAAGGCCTACGGCAACGTCCGTGCCCTGCACGGCGTCGACCTCGACGTCCACCCCGGCCGGGTGGCCTGCGTGCTCGGCGACAACGGCGCCGGCAAGTCCACCCTCATCAAAATCATCTCCGGGCTGCACCAGCACACCGAGGGCGAGTTCCACGTCGACGGCGAACCGGTGCGCTTCACCACCCCCCGCGACGCCCTCGCCCGGGGCATCGCCACCGTCTACCAGGACCTCGCCACCGTGCCCCTGATGCCGGTGTGGCGCAACTTCTTCCTCGGCTCCGAGATGACCAAGGGCCCCTGGCCCGTCCGCCGCCTCGACACAGCCCGCATGAAGGAGACCGCGGACCGGGAACTGCGCAACATGGGCATCGTCCTGGACGACCTGGAACAGCCCATCGGAACCCTCTCCGGCGGCCAGCGCCAGTGCGTGGCCATCGCCCGCGCCGTCTACTTCGGCGCCCGCGTCCTCATCCTCGACGAGCCCACCGCCGCCCTGGGCGTCAAGCAGTCCGGCGTGGTCCTGAAGTACGTCGCCGCCGCCCGCGAACGCGGCCTCGGCGTCATCTTCATCACCCACAACCCCCACCACGCCTACCTGGTCGGCGACCACTTCAGCGTGCTGCGCCTGGGCACCCTCGAACTCACCGCCGCGCGCGCCGACATCACCCTCGACGAACTCACCCACCACATGGCGGGCGGCGCCGAACTCGCCGCCCTCAAGCACGAACTGGCGCAGACCGGCGGGGCCGACGTCGAGGCACTGCCGGGCCAGGACCCGGAGGCCCCCGTACCCGCCGCCCCCGTACCCGCCGCCCCCGCTCCCGGCTCCACCGGCGCCGCCGCGGTGACCGGCTCCGCATCAGCCGAAGGGAAGGCCTGACATGCCCGCTGCCCTGGACCGCATCCGCGTCGGCTCGGCCCCCGACTCCTGGGGCGTCTGGTTCCCCGACGACGCCCGGCAGGTGCCCTGGGAACGCTTCCTGGACGAGGTCACCGAGGCCGGTTACGAGTGGATCGAGCTGGGCCCCTACGGCTACCTCCCCACCGACCCGGCCCGGCTCACCGACGAGGTGACCCGGCGCGGCCTCAAGGTCTCCGCCGGCACCATCTTCTGCGGACTGCACCGGGGCCCCTCCGAGTGGGACGCCACCTGGGAGCAGGTCAGCCGCGTCGCCGCCCTCACCCGGGCCATGGACGCGAAGCACCTCGTCGTCATCCCGTCCTTCTGGCGCGACGACAAGACCGCCGAGATCCTGGAACCGCCGGAGCTGACCGGCGAGCAGTGGGCGCACCTCACCAAGGGCATGGAACGCCTCGGCCACGAAGTGCGGGAGACCTACGGGCTGGACATCGTCGTCCACCCGCACGCCGACACCCACATCGACACCGAGGAGCACGTCGAGCGCTTCCTCGACTCCACCGACTCCGACCTGGTCGGCCTCTGCCTGGACACCGGCCACTACGCCTACTGCGGTGGCGACAGCGTCAAGCTGATCGAGACCTACGGCGAGCGCATCGGCTACCTGCACCTCAAGCAGGTCGACCCGGAGATCCTCGCCGACGTGCGGGCGGGCGGGGTGCCGTTCGGTCCGGCCGTGCAGCGCGGGGTGATGTGCGAACCGCCCACCGGGGTGCCCGAGCTGGGACCGGTCCTGACCGCCGCCCAGCGGCTGGGCGTGGACCTGTTCGCCATCGTGGAGCAGGACATGTACCCGTGCGAGCCGGACAAGCCGCTCCCCATCGCCGTGCGCACCCGCAGGTTCCTGCGCTCCTGCGGAGCCTGAGGCCGGCGGGGCGGGCCCCGCCGGCGCCCCGTCCGGCCGACCGCCGAAGGGCATCGGCGCCCCGTCCGGCCGACCGCCGACGGGCGTCGGCGCGCCGGCCGCGCGGCCCGCCGGCCCGTTCAGCCCCGTCGTACCTCCGCGATCGTCACCGGCCGGTGCTCCCGTACCGACAGGGTGCACGCCTCCGCGATCCAGCCCGCCTCCAACGCGTCCTCGATCGTGCAGGGGGAGGGGCGGACACCGGCGACGACCTCGGTGAACGCGCTGAGTTCGGCGCGGTAGGCGGCGGCGAAACGGTCCATGAAGAAGTCGTGCGGAGTGCCCGCCGGGAAGGTCGCGCCGGGCTCCACCGAGCGCAGCGGCAGCTTGTCCTCCAGGCCGACCGCGATGGAGTCCGTGAAGCCGTGGATCTCCATCCGGACGTCGTAACCGCGCCCGTTGTGACGGCTGTTGGAGACCACGGCGATGGTGCCGTCGTCCAGGGTGAGGACCGCGCCGGTGGTGTCGGCGTCGCCCGCCTCCCTGATGAAGTCGGCGCCGCGGTTGCCGCCGACGGCGTACACCTCGGTCACCTCGCGGCCGGTCACCCAGCGGATGATGTCGAAGTCGTGCACCGAGCAGTCCCGGAAGACGCCCCCGGAGGCGGCGATGTACGCGGCCGGCGGCGGCGCCGGGTCCAGGGTGGTCGACCGCACGGTGTGCAGCGTGCCCAGCCCGCCCCCCTGCACGGCCGCCCGCGCGGCGACGAACCCGGCGTCGAAGCGGCGGTTGTACCCGACCTGCACCGGCACGTCACGGCCCGCGACGGCTTTGAGCACCTCGACGCCCTCCGCCATGGTGCGCGCGACGGGCTTCTCGCAGAAGACGGGGACGCCCGCCTCCACGGCGGCCAGGATCAGGCGCGGGTGGGCGTCGGTCGCCGCCGCGATCACCACCCCGTCCACCCCGGCGGCCAGGGCCGCCTCGGGGGAGTCGGCCACCTCGGCGCCGAACCGCTCGGCGGCGGCCTTCGCGGCGTCCGCGAACGGGTCGGCGACGACGAGCGAGTCGACGGCGGCGAGCCCGGAGAGGGTCTCGGCGTGGAAGGCGCCGATGCGGCCGAGGCCGAGGATGGCGATGCGCATGGTTCTCGTTGCTCCTTGTGCGTGGTTGCCGTGGTGGGGGCTCGGGTCGTGACGGGCCCGGCCGGACCCGGGCCCGTGGCCGCCCCGGGCCGGTCCGGCGGTGGCGAGGCGGTGGACCGGCGGCCGTTGATCCGTGCCGGGGCTCCGTCCTCACCCCTCGGGGCGGACCTCGACCCAGGTACCGCGCTGAGCCGACCGCGCCATCGCGTCCAGTACCGTCGCGCTGTGCACGGCGTCCGGCAGGGTGGCGCCGTACGGGGTCGCCTCCGCGATCGAGCGCAGGAAGCGGTGGGCCTCCACCACCTTGAGGTCGTCGTAGCCCATGGCGTTGGCGGCACCCGGCTGGAAGGCGGCGAACTCGCCGTGGCCGGGTCCCACGTAGACGGTGCTGACCGGCTGGTCCTGGTACGCCGTGCCCCGGCTGACGCCCAGTTCGTTCATGCGGCGGAAGTCCCAGAACACCGCGCCGGCGGTGCCGTGCACCTCGAAGCCGTAGTTGTTCTGCTCACCGACCGAGACCCGGCAGGCCTCCAGGACCCCTCGGGCCCCCGAGGCGAAGCGCAGCAGGCAGCTGACGTAGTCCTCGTTCTCCACCGCGCCCGGTTCGCCGTCCGCGGCTCGGGCGTGGCCGGCCGTGGCGGTGGTCGGGCGGGACCGCTCGGGCAGGAAGATCGCCGTGTCGGCGGTCAGGGACGTGATGTCGCCGAGCAGGAACCGGGCCAGGTCGACGCCGTGCGAGGCCAGGTCGCCGAGTACCCCGCTGCCGCCGCGCTCCCGCTCGTAGCGCCAGGTCAGGGCGGATTCGGGATGGGCGGCGTAGTCGCTGAAGAGGCGGATGCGGACATGGGTGACGGCGCCGATCCCGCCGGACGCGACGAGGTCGCGGGCGGCCTCGACGGCGGGTGCGTTGCGGTAGTTGAAGCCGACCGCGCCCTGGACACCGGCCTTGGCGACCGCGTCCGCCACCGCGCGGGCGTCCGCGGCGGTCAGACCGACCGGCTTCTCGATCCAGAGGTGCTTGCCCGCCTCGGCCATGGCCACGGCGATCTCCCGGTGCAGGAAGTTCGGGGCGGTGATGCTGACCGCCTTGACCCGCGGGTCGGCGGCCACGTCGCGCCAGTCGCGGGTCGTCGAGGCGAACCCGAACTGCGCGGCGGCCTCCTCCGCGCGCCCCGGTACCTCCTCGGCGACCGTCACCAGCTCCGGACGCAGGGCGAGCCGCGGGTAGTGGTGCCGGACGCGGGCGTACGCCTGGGTGTGCACCCGGCCCATCCAGCCGAAACCGACGACGGCGACACCGAGCGCATCCACCATGAGAGCCCCTCTTCGGACCGGTCCCTGCTCTGTCCCGCCCACCCTGGGCGAGCCTCGGTATCATGTCAACCTTTTGACAGGACAAAGCACGGCCGCCCGCACCCGTCCACCCGAGGCCGGCCGCGTACGCCTCGCGCGGCGTCTTGTGCACCGTCCACGTCGTACGGCCGCCCTCCCGCAGGACGGACGGCCTGGTCACCCGGCCCGACCGCCGGTGCCGGACCACTCGCCGCCTCTGCCGTGGCCGACCCGCTGAGCACGACGAACATCGCGTCCGCCCCGGCGTCGGCGACGACGCCCGCGGTGATCTGCCGGACGCCGCGCGCTCGTGACGGCCGTCCGCCGACCACCGGACCATCCTGCCGGTGACCTCGGGGGTGCCGGACAGGATCCGTTCGGGGGAGAGGGGCCCGGGTACGACTCCGCCTCGGCCCGTGCCCCGATGAGGTAGGCTCGACCAGCGCGATCACACGGAATCCGAGCGTACGGAACCGTGCGGCGCACACCGGGACGTGGCGCAGCTTGGTAGCGCACTTGACTGGGGGTCAAGGGGTCGCAGGTTCAAATCCTGTCGTCCCGACGGTGAAGTACACGATCAGTCGCCCTGTTTCGACAGGGCGACTGATCATTTCCAGGGCCGCCTCTGGAAGACCTCCCGCGACCCCGACCACGCGGCCAAGAAGGCCCGTGTCGAGCACCTCTGCGCGATCGCCGACGGCGAGGTCATACCCGAGGCGGACGAGCGCGCTCGGCGTATCCCCGAGCGAGCAACAAGTGCCCGTGGTCGGCCAGCACTTCGCGCGCCTCGGGTACGTCCTCGTACTCCTTCAGCCGGTGCAGGACCGTCCGGGCCCGCTCCGCCGTGCGCTCCGAGGAGAGGTCCCCGGACGTGTCGATGACGCGGCGGGCCTCCTCGGCGGCCTGCTCGGGTTCGTTCGCGTCGGCCAGGGCCACGGCCAGCCACGACCGGTACGGGGCGACCTCCCGGGCGTGCGTGGCGTCGTAGCGTCCCAGCACGTCCTGGAGCAGCGGCACCGCGCGCAGCGGGCGGCGCAGCTCGGTGAACACCCGGGCGTCCATGACCTCCAGCTCCTCGCGGTTCGCCCAGTAGGCCCACGTCGGTGCGGGGGGCCGTCGGTGGTGTCCAGAGCGGCGTGTGCCTGCCCGAGCGCCCGCAGTGCCGGTTGCGTCTCTCCGGCGCGCGTGTGCGCCCACGCCATGCGGTCCAGGAACAGGGCGCGGGTTGCGGCCGGAGCGTCCGGTCCGGCCTCCGCAACGGCCGCCTTCGCCAACTCCAGGCCCTCCCGCTCCCGGCCGCTGTTCGTCAGGTGGTAGCCGAGGCTGCCCGCGAGCTGTGCCACCAGCGGCGCGTCCCCGGCCTGGCGGGCGGCCGAGAGCCCGAGCCGGTAGGCGTGCTCCGCGTCCTCACCCCGACCGGCGTCCGAGGCGATCCATCCGGCGATCTGCCCCAACTCCCCGATCTGCACCAGCAGGTCGGGCCCCGTTTCCTCGGAGTGCTCGGACTCGCGAAACAGGCGGACGGCGGTGCGCAGCTAACGGAAGGCGGGAGCGATCAGGTCACCGCCGGACAGTACGTCGTCCGCGAGTCGGAGGCCGTGGACGCGAGCTGCCAGGCCGTCCACGGTGGTGGTGCCGATTCGACGGCCACCGGGGGCCGCCAAGGGCTCTGGAGCGTCCCCGTCGGGCAGCAGGTCCGCGAGGGTGGCCGCGACCCCGGGAAGGGTGGCCTGAGCGTCCCCCCGGGCGTACGCGGCGGCCTGCTCCAACTCGCGCACCGGCACCCCGAGCACCTGGGCAAAGGTGGGCAGCCACACGTCCGGGATGCGCTCCCCACGCTCCCACCGGGAGACCTCGTTCCGCGTGATCGACTGGGCGCCTGACACGGCGCACAGCACGGCGGCGAACTGCCGCTGCGAGCGGCCGGAGTGCCGCCGCAGACCGGCGAGGTAGGCGCCGAACTCGCGGCGTCGCTCGGTGGTGCCGCTCATGGTGGCCCCCTTCCGCATCCAGTGTGGCCCCTCCCTGGCCCCCTGGTCGGCTCCTCCGCATGATCACGCCCCCCCGGTTACCTGAACGCGAAGCGCCCCGGCGACCGCGAGAACGGCCCCGGGGCCGGCCGATCTGAAGGAAGCAGACCGACATGCCGCAACCTGCAACCCGGGCACGCCAGACCGGGCACCCCGGGTATAGCGAGACCCTGCCGAGGCGGCCCGAGAGCGCGGCCACCGCCCGGCGCCTGCTTCGTACCGCCTGTGCTGTCCGGGGACTGGACGACCTGGCCGAGGACGGGGCGCTGATCGTCTCCGAGCTGGTGGCCAACGCTGTGCAGCACGCCCGGCGGGAGTCCATCCGCGTGGTGGTGGAGCGCGCGGCCCGGGGCACGGTGCGGGTGGCCGTCGCGGACCTCTCCCGGGCGCGGCCGGTGGAGCGCGAAGCGGACGATAGCGAAGAGGGCGGGCGCGGTCTGCGTCTCGTGGCAGCGCTGGCCGCCGACTGGGGCACGGATGAGCGGCGCTGGGGCAAGATCGTGTGGGCGGACCTGGAGGGGCGCGGGTGACCACGGGAGAGGCCCCCGGCCGCAGTGCGGGGCGCGCCCATCTGTCGCAGTTGATCGAGCTGTTCGGTACGGACGGATGCCTGCGGATCAGTACGGCCCTTGCTGAACCCGGCCCGCCCGTCGTCGGCGGAGAGTACGAGGACGACGAGCAGAACTGACCGCCCCAGGGCGCGGGCGTCCGGTCGCGCGCCGCTCGGCGGCGATCCGTGCCGGCTCCGTCCCGCCGGGCCCCGGCGGGACGGAGCCGGCCGAACGATGTGACCGGGCCCGCCGCCTCCCCCGAAGCGGCGGGCCCGGTCGGCCGAGGGCGTCACCTCAACGCAGTGTCCGGACGACACTGCCCCCCGTGGGCGACGCACCCCGGCCGTCCCCGGCGCCGGACTGTGGCCGCGGCGCCCGGGTGCTGCGGAGCCGCGCGGTCACCAGCACATGACCGCCGTCTCACCCGCACCCCACGAGGAGTACAGGCGCACCCGGACGACATAGCGGCGGCCCTTGACCAAACGGGCCTTGATCGTGGCGTTGCGCGGTGTTCCTCCGTCGTCCTGCCCCGTGAGGTAACGGGGCTTCCCGTCCCGCACCTCGAAGATCACGACGACGGCGTCGCTGTCACCGAAGGTGCCCACGGTGTACTCGCGGGTCTCCGGCGGGTCGACGCGGAAGTCGGCCTGCTCGCCCGGCCCGAGACCCAGCGGCACCGAACGGAACGGCACCAGCGGTCCCGGCCGGCCGATCGGCGGGTACCAGCGCAGCGCGAACTCCTTGTCGGCGGCCGAGAGGGTGCCGGGCGGGTGCAGGCCGGAGCGGTAGTGCTCGGGCTCCAGTATCAGACCCGACGGAAACGGATACTCCATGATCGACTGCGGGTCCCAGACCGGACCGTTGGCCTCGTCCGTGTCGAGCTTGCGCAGGATGTTGTGGTACGTCCGCTCCCGGCTCCAGTGGTTCGGCGGACCCGCCAGCTCGGCGTAGACGGCCTCGTCGTCCCAGAGGATGCCGGCGAACGGGCTCTGGTGCTCGTGCAGCATGCCGAGCGCGTGCCCGATCTGGTGCAGCACCGTCGCGCGCTCCCCGGGAGCGGTCAGGTCCCAGCCGAAGTTCATCGTCCGGTCGTTCAAACCCACCTTGAGCGCGTCCTTGCCCACCGTCGACCAGGATCCGTCGTCGGGCCGGAAGCCGATGCGCAGCTCCGCCTCCGACCGGTCGCCCACCTCGGTGAGGACGAGCCCGATGCCCAGGTCCCGCCACTCCCGGAAGCAGTCGCGGACCACGTCCCGCTGCTCCTCGGTACCCACCCACGACATCCGCCGCGGCCGGCCCGTGCCCGGCATGGGAACGACGGAGGAGTCGGTGTCACCGCCGAGGAAGCAGTAGTGCAGGACCGTCCCGTTGACCCACATCCGCTGCCCGCCGACGAGCGCGGCGAGGCGCTCGGCGGCCAGTCCCGGCGCGAACGCGGGCTCAGGCTGCTGCGCGAGCGAGCAGTAGCGTGCGGTCATGTCCCCCAGACTGCCGTCCGGGCCGGTCCGGCGCCTGAGTCGGGGGCTACTCAAGTCGCCCTGTATCAGGGATGAGTACGCCGGCTCATGTTGCCGTGACGACTTCACTGCGCGACGCGAGGACGCTGGAGACCGCCTGGCCCTTCACCGGGCGGACGGACGAACTGGAACTGGTGCGCCGGACGCTGACGGCCGGACGGAACGGCATCGTGGTGACCGGCCCGGCGGGCTGTGGCAAGACCCGGCTCGTGACGGAGGCCGTCCGCGGCACCGACTGCGCCCGGGCGGCCGGGACGCCCGAGACCCGCGCCCTCCCCTTCGCCGCCTTTGCCCACCTGCTGCCCGACGGCGTCACCCTGCACCGCGCGGTCCACCTCCTGTCCGGCGTACGGCTGCTGCTGGTCGACGACGCCCACCTGCTCGACGACGCCTCCGCCGCCCTCGTGCACCAGCTCGCCGTGCACGGCCGCACCCGGCTGCTGGTCGTCGCCGCACAGGGCGAGCCCGCACCGGGCGCGGTGTCCCGGCTGTGGTCCGGCGAACTGCTGCCGCGACTCGCCCTGGAACCGCTGCCCAGAGAGGAGATCGCCGGACTGCTCGCGGCCGGCGCGGGTGCCGCCCTGGAGCCACTCACCGCCGACCGGCTGCACCGCCTGTGCCAGGGCGACCTGCGGCTGCTGCGCGAACTGCTGGCCGCCGTCCGTGAACGGGGGCTGCTCAGGCCGGTCCCGGGCACGGACCGGCAGGCGTGGCGGGGGCCGGTGCCGGTCACGCCGGCCCTGCGGGAGCGCGCCGCCCACGTACTCGACCGGGCCCGTGCGCAGGAGCGGGAGACGCTCGAACGCCTCGCCTTCGCCGAGCCGCTGCCCCTCGACCTCGACCACCTCGACGTGCGGACCCTGGAACACCTGGAGACCGAGGGGCTGATCACCGTCGACGACCACGGCGCCACCCGTCTCGCGCACCCCCTGCACGGCCCGCTCCTGCGCGCCGCCGCGGGCCGGCTGCGGGCCCGGCGCCTGGCCCGCACGCCGGACGACTCCTGCGGACCCGCCCTCGCCGCCGAACGGGCCGACCTCGCCCTGCGCATCGAGCAGGCCGACGTACGCGCGGCACAGACGCCCGTGGGGGAGTGGCTGGTGGCCGAGGGCGAGCCCCTGCCGGCGGAGTACGCGGCGCTGCGCGCCCGGTTCGCGCGCCTGCGGGGCCGGCTGGGCGAGGCCGCCGCCTGGGCCCGCGAGGGCCTGCGCACGAGCCCCGCCGACACTCCCTGCCACGACGAACTGGCCCTGGCGGTCACCCAGTCGGGCGACGTCGTGGCGGGCGGCGGGGGTGCGGCCGCCGCCTGGGCCGCCGCCGCGCGCGGGGACCTGGACGAGGCGGTCCGGGTGGCCGCCGCCGGCGATCCGTACGACGCCGTCCGGCTCGGTGCCCCCGAGCGGGCGGCCGGCCGGCTGACCGGCGTCTTCGCCGCGCACGCCGACGCGCTCGCCCGGGGCGACGGACCGGCGCTGGACGAGGTGGCCGGGCGACTGGAACGGCGGGGCTTCCTGCTCTTCGCGGCCGAGGCGCACGCCCAGGCGGTGGGCGCCCACCGCGACCCCGGCGCCGCCCGCACCGCCCGTGCCCGCGCGGTCGCCCTGGCCCGGCGCTGCGAGGGCGCTCGCACCCCCGCCCTGTCCGGCCTGGCACTGGGCGAACTCACCGCCCGCCAGCGGCAGATCGTCACGCTCGCCGCCGCCGGACTGAGCAACCGGCAGATCGCGGAGCGCCTCACCCTGTCCGTCCGCACCGTCGGCAACCACCTCTACGGCGCCTACACCCGCCTCGGCGCCGGGGACCGGGGCGCTCTGCCCTGGCTGGTGGAGCTGCCCGAGCCCCAGCCCGCCTGACCGCGCGGCGCGCGGGACCTCAGGCCGCCCCGAATGCGCAGAACGCCCACCCCGTCGCCTGGTGCACCGCGTCACCGGGCAGCGCGGCCCGCGCGTCGCGCAGCGCCTCCGCCAGGGACAGTCCCGCGTCCAGGCCCTTGTGCAGCGCGAGCATCAGCGGCACCACCGCGGCGTCGTTGACCGGCGCGCTGCACGCCACCACTCCGGCGGTGCCCAGCGGCAGCAGCGCGGTGACCAGGCCGAGCAGCTCGTCCGCGCCGACCGTGGCGAACCGCGCGGTGTCGCAGCAGGACAGGATGATCCGGTACGGACTGCGGTCCAGCCGTTCGAAGTCGTGCACGATGAGCGGACCGTCCGCCATGCGCAGCGACGAGAACAAGGGGCTGTCCGCACGGAAGGTCCCATGGGCGGCGATGTGCGCCAAAGCCGCACCGTCCAACTCCCGCAACACCCGCGGCACCCGAGCGGCGTCCCCCTCCAGCACGGTGGGCGCCCCCGGCCGGTCACTGCTCTCCGTCCGGTCACCGCTCTCTGGCCGGCCGCTGCTCTCCGTCCGGTCACCGTTTTCCTTCCGGTCACCGCCCTCCGGCCGGGCCGCCGGCCCGTGCGTCCCCGGTGCCCCGCCGCTCCCCACGGAAGCCGCCTCACCGGCCCCGCCCCCGGGCGGCGGCCCCCACGCCCGATCGCCGCCCGGCGCCCGCGACGTTCCGTAACGGTCGGCGAGTTCCGGTACCTCGGCCCCGCCGCTCGCCAGCCCCGGCCCGCGGACCAGCACCTGGCGACCGCCGGGCGGGGGAGCCGTCTCCTTCGCGCGCAGCCAGCTGGTCGCCGACGGGGAGACGCTCAGGACCCGTTCGCGCAGCGCGGGCAGCAGGGCCCACGGCACACGGTGCAGGCGGCCCGGCGGCACCACGACGACCGGACCGGAGCCCAGGTGCGCCGCGGCGGGGCCGAGCAGCAGCTCCTGAAGGCGCGCCCCCGCCGCCTCCACCAGCGGCAGCCGGGCCTGCGCCCCCGGGTGGGCCAGGCGCCGCAGACCGGCCTGGACGTGCTCGGCCTCCCGCTCCGCCTCCGCCAGCAGCCCGGCCTCGAACCGCCGCACCCGCCCCCGCCCGCACAGCAGGACGTGCACACGCCCGTCGAGTACGGCCAGCTCCACCAGACGTACGCCGTCGCCCAGCCGGTCCAGCAGCCGTCCGACGTCGAAGCGGTCACCGTCGCCGGGGTCCTCGCCCCGCATGTGCAGGGTGCGGGAGCGGATCTCCCGCTCCAGGCGCCGCTGTTCGCGTTCAAGGGCGGGGGCGGGCCGGCCACCGCCCGTGCGGGCCTCGTCCGCGCGGGCGGCCAGTTCCCGGAACGCCGTCATCGCACTCAGCAGCACCGGATCGGCCGGCGGCCGGGTGGGCGGCGCCGCCAGCACCGTCGCCCGCCAGCGTTCGCTCCACACCAGCAGCCGCCGCGGCCCGCCCGAGACCAGGCTCGCCCGCTGCGCCATCGCCGCCAGCTCCGTGCCCTGCGCGGTGGCCCGGGCCCGCAGCTCCGAGGCGCCCAGCGTCATCCGGTGGTCGTCGAGGACGTCCAGACCGCGACGGCAGGCCTCGAGCACGCCCCGCTCCGAACCCGCCGCCCGCGCCCGCAGCGCCTGCGCCGCCCAGCCCGTCATGCGCGCCAGCGGCGGACCGCCGTGCCGGCTGCGCGCGGCGACCGCCAGATGCCGCTCCGCGTCCGCCGTCCAGCCCAGGCCCAGCGCGATCCGGCCCGCGAGCAGGGACGCCTCCGGAGCGGCCGGCGCACCGAAGGCGGCCAGCCGCTCCGCCACCGCCGCCGCGTCCGCGACCAGCCGGCCCGACCCGCGCCCCGTCGCGACCCGGGCCTCGATCAGCACCAGCCGGGCGTGCGTCTCGTACCAGGTGCGCCGCTGCCCGGCGAACAGCCGCACCGCGACGGCCGCGCGCGCGAGCGCGGTCCGCGGCTCGCCCGCGAGCCGGGCCGCCCGCGCCGCCACCAGCAGCAGCTCCGCCTTGCGGGTGGACTGCCCGCCCATCCCGTCCAGCGCCGCTATCGCCCCGTCCGCCTCGGCCAGCGCCTCCGTGGCCAGGCCCGCCGCCATCAGCACCTCGCAGCGCCGGATGGTCAGCATGAACGTCGGTGTGCCCAGCTTGGCGTACCGCTCCTCGGCCTCGTCGAGCAGCCGCAGCGCCGTCGGCACGTCGCCCGAACGGAACGCCGCGAGTCCCCGGCTCTCCACCGCGTCGGCCTTGTCGTGCTCCTGGCCGGTGGTGTCCCACAGCGCCTCCGCGTCGGTGAAGTCGGCGTCCGCCCGCTCCACCGCGCCGAGCGCCAGGTGCACGGTCGCCCGCAGGGTCAGGGCCCGGGCCGTCCAGATCACGTCGTCCGCCTGCCGCAGCACCGGGATCGCCCGCCGTACGTCCTCCAGCGCCTCCCCGTGCCGGCCCAGCACCCACCACACGTACGCCCGCCGGTACAGCACCCGCGCCCGGGTGTGCCCGCTGCCGCGTGCCACTCCCTGCTCGAAGGCCGCCAGCCCCTCCCGGGTGCGGCCGGAGTGCACCAGCGCCACCCCGAGCGTGGCCAGTACGTCCGCCTCCCGCTCGGCCGAGTCGGCCCGGGCCGCGAGGTCGCGGGCACGCCGCAGATGGGCCAGGGCCTGCCGGGTGTCCCCGAAGTCCCGCTGCCAGATGCCGATCACCTGATGGGCGATCGAGGCGTGCAGCGGTGCGGGTGCGGCCCCGAGCAGCTCCTCCGCCCGCGCCAGCGCTTCGTTGGGGGCGGCGAACACCATCGGCAGCAGTTGGAGAACCGACTCGTTTCCCGCTGTCACTCCACGGATGGTAGTGCTCCGGAACCACGTCACACAGGTTCGAGTCTGTATCAATCAGGCCCCTCGGGACTCTGATTGACGACAGCGGCCACGAACGTCGTCACCACCGCCGCCTCAGTGGAGGACATGCCATGGCACCACAGCGATTCCGCGAGCAGTTCGACCAGATCCAGCGCTCGATGCCGGACGTCCCGCTGGTGATGGGGCCGGACGACTCCGCCGAGTTCTTCTACGAGAAGGGCGTCGTCCTCGCCCGCGACGGCGACGAGGCCCGCCTCGTCGAGGACACCGTGCGCGACCACTTCACCACCTTCGCCGGCCTGGCCCCGGACCACGTGCGCCGGGCGAGCCCCGAGACCAACCGCACCGGCATCACGCGCATCCAGGTCGGCGACCCCGGCGAGGGCGACCGCAGCGGCGACCCCGCCGTGGCGAACGCCCTGCGCTCCCTCCGGACGATGGAGGGGCGCGCCGGCCGCCGGCTGATCAGCCGCAACCACGTCGTCTCCATCGCCGTCAACGCCTGCCCCGGCGACGAGCCCATCCCCGTCCCGATCAGCGAGCCGCCCAACCCGGCCGCCGCCGAGACGCCGTACGACGAGGGGACCGCCGTCGGCGTCCTCGTCATCGACACCGGCCTCATGCGCGACTACCGGTCCTACCCGCTGCTCACCCACACCGACGGCGACGCCCAGCTCAGGGAGTGCGACGACGACGGCGTCCTCCAGCAGTACGTCGGCCACGGCACCTTCATCGCCGGGCTGGTCGCAGCCGTCGCCCCCAACACCGACGTGACCGTCCGCAACACGCTCAACGACGCCGGCGCCATCCTGGAGTCCGAACTGGGCGAGAAGCTCTTCGAGGCCGTCGACCGAGGCGGCTGGCCCGAGGTCCTGAGCCTCTCCGCCGGCACCCCCAACGGCCGCACCGACGGGCTGCTCGGTGTGCACGCCTTCATGGAGGAACTGCGCGAACAGCGCACCCTGCTGGTCGCCGCCGCCGGCAACAACGCCAGCGCCACGCCCTTCTGGCCCGCCGCCTACGCCGACCTGCCGGGCTGGGAGAACTCCGTGCTGTCGGTCGGCGCGCTGCGCGCCGACGGCGAGTTCGGCGCCTGCTTCAGCAACCACGGCGGCTGGGTCAAGGTCTACGCCCCCGGCGAGCGGCTCACCAGCGCCCTCACCGGCTTCGGCACGCCCGTGCCCTACGTCTACCAGCACTCCACCTACGACGCCTGCCGGTACGGCTTCGCCTACGCCTGCACCTGCCAGTACCCCCGGCACAACGGGGTGCTGAGCGAGCCCGGCGAGGCACCCGCGAAGCCGGACCAGGTGATGTTCGAGGGGCACGCCCAGTGGAGCGGCACCTCCTTCGCCACCCCCGTGGTCGCCGGCCTGGTCGCCTCCCACATGACCGCGCACAAGGAACGGGACCCGCGCGCGGCCCGCAAGCAGCTGATCGCGGCCAACACCGAGTACGCGGAGGTGCGCGGGGCGCACGTGCCGGCGCTGCTGCCGCCCACCTGGCACCCGGTCACCGTCGAGGCACCGGCCGGCGGGGCGTGAGCGGCCGCATGCCGGGCGGAACCACCCGCTCCGCGGCGTACGATGACGTGTCGTACACGAGGGGTGGGACCGTGGACCGTGCAGATGTCGGGGCGCTCGTCCAGTCGGCCGCCGACGGGGACGCGGCGGCGTGGAAGTCGCTGGTGGACGGGCTGGGCCCGCTGGTGTGGTCCGTCGTGCGGGCGCACGGCCTGTCGGACGCCGACGCGCACGAGGTGTACCAGACCGCCTGGTTCCGGTTCGCCCAGCACCTGGGGCGGATCCGCGAACCGGAGAAGACCGGCTCCTGGCTGGCGAGCACGGCGCGGCACGAGTGCCTGAAGCTGCTCAGGGCGTCGAAGCGGTGGACACCGACCGACGATCCGCAGCTGCTGGACCGGCCGAGTGAGGACCGTACGCCGGAGGAGTCGGTGCTCGACTCCGAGGAGGCCGCCGCGCAGACCGAGCGCGTGCGGCGACTGTGGCAGGAGTTCGAGGAACTGGGCGAGCGCTGCCGCCAGTTGCTGCGGGTGCTGATCTCCTCGCCGCCGCCCAGTTACCAGGAGGTGTCCGCCGCGCTGGGAATCGCGGTGGGCAGCATCGGGCCGATGCGCCAGCGCTGTCTGCGCCGGCTGCGAGCCCGACTCGAGGCACGGGGGGTGTCATGAGCGACATGCGCGACGACGGATTCGACGGGATCGACGGGATCGACGGCGGGACCGTCGGGGACGGCGAGGGGGGCTTCACGGACCTGGAGCTGGACGCCGGGCTGCTGGAGGAGGAGCTGCGGCAGGCCGCCGTGATCCTGGACCCGGTCCCGACGGAGCTGCGGCGGATCGCCGTCGACGCCTTCGCCCTGCACGACCTGGACGCCCGCGTCGCCGAGCTGACCTTCGACTCGCTGGTCGACGCCATTCCGGTCAGAGGGGAGAACGACCCGCCGCGGATGCTGACCTTCAGCGTGGACGAGGTGACGCTCGACGTCGAGGTGACCGCGGACGGCCTGATCGGCCAGGTGCTGCCGCCGGGCCCGGCCCGGATCGAGGTGCTGAGCGGTCCCCGGGCCCATGCGCGGCTGACCGCGGACGACCTGGGCCGGTTCACCGGCGAGGCCCCGCCCAGCGGCCCGTTCGCGCTGCGGCTGCGCACCGGCCGCGAGGTGGTCGTCACGGAATGGCTGCGCGCCTGACCCGCCGTCCCACCGGTGCCGGGCCCGGGTGCGGGCCGCCGGCCGGTGGGGCCGTCTCGCGTGTCCCGCGCCCCGCGTCGGGCGTGTGGGAGCCCCGGGCCGGCGGGCGGACCGGTGGTCAGCCGGACACGGCGTCGACGAGCGCCGCCAGCGACGCGGCGAGGCGGGGGAGTCCGGGCCCGGCCGGGCCGCCCGGTTCGCTCATGTAGGTGTCCCGGCGGATCTCCACCATCAGCGCGCCGACCTCGCGCCGCTTCCCGTGGAACTCCAGCGGCACGTACGCTCCGCTGAACGGGCTGTTCAGGCCGGTCTCCCCGCACGGGGCGAACGCCTTGCGGGCCGCGGCGAGCAGGTCGGGCGACGTGTGGAAGCCATCGGTGCCGAGACAGACCGGCGGGCGCGGGCCCCGGCCGTGCAGCTCGTAGGGCAGTGGCTCGGCGGGGTAGGAGTGCACGTCGACGATCACGGCCCGTCCGGTGGCGGCGAGCCGATCGGCGACCGCCTCGGTCATCGCCCGCGCGTACGGCCGGAAGTACCGCTCGATCAGGGGCGCCCGGTCGGCCCCGTCGGCCCGTAGCACCTCCCGGTGCGTGGTCCGCGTGTACACGGCGCCCATGCCGACGGCCGCCATCTCCTCCCGCTCGTCCGGGAACCGCTCCGGATCGACGACCAGCCGTGACGCATGGTTGACGAACCGCCAGGGCGTGAGGCCGGCCAGAACGGCCGCCTCCTCGGCGATCTCCGCGGTGTGCGCGTCGGTGATGCGGTCCAGCTCCCGTTCCAGCGCCGGGTCGTCCAGGACGATGCCGGCGCGGACGTCGGCCGGGACGTGCCGCGAGGAGTGCGGCACGTGGAGGATCACGGGGGACGCCGCGGCGCCGGGCAGCAGCCCGAAGGTGTGCGGGACGTCGGACATGCGGGGCGGCTCCGGGAGGCGGCGGGGACGACACGGACGGGCACCCCCGTCCCCGCCGAGCGGAAACGGGGGTGCCTGCCGTGACGTGCGTGTGGGCGCGGGGATCAGGCGAGGGACGCCAGCGCCTCGTTCCACGTGGCCGACGGACGCATGACCTCGGCGGCCTTGGCCGGGTCGGGCTGGTAGTAGCCGCCGATCCCGGCGGGGTTGCCCTGGACGGCGTTCAGCTCGTCGACGATCTTCTGCTCGTTCGCCGCGAGCGTCTCCGCGAGCGGGGCGAAGGCCTTCGCCAGGTCCGCGTCGTCGGTCTGCCGGGCCAGCTCCTGCGCCCAGTACAGGGACAGGAAGAAGTGGCTGCCGCGGTTGTCGATGCCGCCGACGCGCCGGGTCGGGGACTTGTCCTCGTTGAGGAAGGTCGCCGTGGCGCGGTCGAGGGCGTCGGCGAGGACCTTGGCCCGGCCGTTGCCGGTGACCTCGGCGTACTGCTCCAGGGACGGCACCAGGGCGAAGAACTCGCCGAGGGAGTCCCAGCGCAGGTAGTTCTCCTTGACCAGCTGCTGCACGTGCTTGGGCGCGGAGCCGCCGGCGCCGGTCTCGAAGAGGCCGCCGCCCGCCATCAGCGGGACGACCGACAGCATCTTGGCGCTGGTGCCCAGCTCCAGGATCGGGAAGAGGTCGGTCAGGTAGTCGCGCAGCACGTTGCCGGTGACGGAGATGGTGTTCTCGCCGCGGCGGATGCGCTCCACCGACAGCTTGGTCGCCTCCACCGGGGACAGGATCCTGATGTCCAGGCCCTCGGTGTCGTGCTCCGGCAGGTACGCCTTCACCTTGGCGATCAGGTTGGCGTCGTGGGCGCGGCCCTCGTCCAGCCAGAAGACCGCCGGGTCGCCGGTGGCGCGGGCGCGGGTGACGGCCAGCTTCACCCAGTCGCGGATCGGGGCGTCCTTGGTCTGGCAGGCGCGGAAGATGTCGCCGGCGGAGACCGCCTGCTCCAGGACCGCGTTGCCGTCGGCGTCGACCAGGCGGACCGTGCCCGTGGTGGGGATCTCGAAGGTCTTGTCGTGGCTGCCGTACTCCTCGGCCTTCTGCGCCATGAGGCCGACGTTCGGGACCGAGCCCATCGTGGAGGGGTCGTAGGCGCCGTTGGCGCGGCAGTCGTCGATGACGGCCTGGTACACGCCGGCGTAGGAGGAGTCCGGGATGACGGCGAGCGCGTCGTGCTCCTGGCCGTCCGGGCCCCACATGTGGCCGGAGGTGCGGATCATGGCCGGCATGGAGGCGTCGATGATGACGTCGGAGGGCACGTGCAGGTTGCTGATGCCCTTGTCGGAGTCGACCATCGCCAGCTCCGGGCCCTCGGCGAGCTCGGCGTCGAAGGAGGCCTTGATCTCGGCGCCCTCGGGCAGGGACTCCAGGCCCTTGTGGATGCCGCCCAGGCCGTCGTTCGGCGTGAGGCCGGCCTGGGCGAGCGTCTCGCCGTACCGCGCGAAGGTCTTCGGGAAGAAGGCGCGGACCACGTGGCCGAAGATGATCGGGTCGGAGACCTTCATCATCGTGGCCTTCAGGTGTACGGAGTACAGGATGCCCTCGGACTTGGCGCGGGCCACCTGGGCCGTGAGGAACTCGCGCAGCGCGGCGACGCGCAGCACGGAGGCGTCGACGACCTCGTCCTTCTTCACCGGGACGGACTCGCGCAGCACCGTGGTGGTGCCGTCGTCGCCGGCCAGCTCGATCCGCAGCGCGCCGTCCTCGGCGATCACCACGGACTTCTCGGTGGAGCGGAAGTCGTTCTCGCCCATGGTCGCGACGTTCGTCCGGGACTCGGCGGTCCAGGCGCCCATGCGGTGCGGGTGGGTCTTGGCGTAGTTCTTCACCGAGGCCGGGGCACGGCGGTCGGAGTTGCCCTCGCGCAGGACCGGGTTGACCGCGGAGCCCTTGACCTTGTCGTAGCGGGCGCGGACGTCGCGCTCCTCGTCGGTCTTCGGGTCGTCCGGGTAGGCCGGCAGCGCGTAGCCCTGGTCCTGCAGCTCGGCGATCGCGGCCTTGAGCTGCGGGATGGACGCCGAGATGTTCGGCAGCTTGATGATGTTGGCCGCGGGGGTCTTGGCCAGCTCGCCCAGCTCGGCGAGGGCGTCCGGGATGCGCTGGTCCTCGGTCAGGTACTCCGGAAACAGGGCGATGATCCGGCCGGCCAGCGAGATGTCGCGGGTCTCGACGGCGACCCCCGCCTGCGAGGCGTACGCCCGGACCACCGGCAGGAACGAATACGTCGCCAGGGCCGGGGCCTCGTCAGTGTGCGTATAGATGATGGTCGAGTCAGTCACCGGGTGCTCCGCTCCACGTCTGCAACATTGCTCGACATCAAGATATCTTGTGATCGACCTCGGCTCGACAGGGGTCGCACGGAGTTTCCGGACAACCGGCCGTGCGAACCCTGCCGGGCAGGCGAACGGGGCGGTGGGCGGTCAGGCGAAGGGGACCGCGTCCCCGCCCGCCCGCTGCTGCGGGAACACCACGGTGCCCTGCTGGAGCGCCACCGTCCGGGCGGGTGCGGGGATGCGGATGCCCTCTTCGCGGTAGCGCCGGTGCAGTCGTTTGATGAACTCGTGCTTGATCCGGTACTGGTCGCTGAACTCGCCGACGCCCAGAATCACCGTGAAGCCGATCCGGGAGTCGCCGAAGGTGTGGAACCGCACCGCCGGCTCGTGCTCCGGCACCGCTCCGGTGATCTCCCTCATCACCTCGGCGACCACCTCGGTCGTCACCCGTTCCACGTGCTCCAGGTCGCTGTCGTAGGACACCCCGGCCTGGACCAGGATGGTCAGCTTCTGCTCGGGCCGCATGAAGTTGGTCATGTTCGACTTCGCGAGCTGCC
The DNA here is from genome assembly GCF_053613315.1 of Streptomyces sp. JK94. NCBI lineage: Bacteria > Bacillati > Actinomycetota > Actinomycetes > Kitasatosporales > Streptomycetaceae > Streptomyces > Streptomyces sp. JK94. The sequence goes on from NZ_JBSICH010000029.1 coordinate 105,716, forward strand.
CGTTCGGGATCACGACCAGGTTGTTGGACAGTTCGCGGACGGTGGTCTGCCGCCAGTTGATGTCCTCGACGTAGCCCTCCTCGCCGCTGCTGAGCTGGATGTAGTCACCCGGCTGCACGGTCTTCGAGGCCAGGATGTGGATGCCGGCGAAGAGGTTGGCCAGGGTGTCCTGCAGGGCCAGCGCGACCGCCAGACCGCCCACGCCCAGGGCGGTGAGCAGCGGTGCTATGGAGACGCCCAGGGTCTGCAGCATCACCAGGAACCCGATGGCGAGCACCAGGATGCGGGTGATGTTGACGAAGATCGTGGCCGAGGCGGCGACCCCGGAACGGGACGTCGTCACCGTCCGTACCAGACCGGCGATCACCCGGGCCGCCGTCAGCGTCGCCACGAAGATCAGCAGGACCGTCAGCACCTGGTTGACGCCGTGCTGCACCGCCCGCGTCAGCGGTAGCGCCGCCGCGGCGCCCGCCACGCCGCCCGAGACCGCCGCCCACGGTGCCACCGTGCGCAGCGCGGCCACGATGACGTCGTCGCCGCTCCAGCGGGTGCGCCCGGCGTGTCCGGCCAGCCAGCGAAGCACCATGCGCAGCAGGAACGCCCCCGCCAGGCCCGCGGCCAGCGCGACGCCGGCGGGCACCAGGTGGTCCGCGGTCAGGTCGTCCGTCACCGGCCGCCTCCGAGGAATGCGGCTCGGGCGAAGGCCCTCGCCGACGGCCGGGTGTGGAGTTTCGTCACGTCGTCACCTGCTTGATTCCGGGGTGTGCGAACACGCCGGCCCGCAAGGCAGTTCGACCGGCGCGAGCGTCATCCTGCCGTATCCCGCGGGGTGGTCCGCACCGCGCGGGGGGAGCGGGGCCCGGTGGCTGGTCGGCGGTGGGGCTGTGTCTGTCGCGGCCCGTGTGTGGTCGGTCGGCGGTGGGGCTGTGTCTGTCGCGGCCCGTGTGTGGTCGGTCGGCGGTGGGGCTGTGTCTTCCGCGGCCCCCGTGAGCGCGGCCGGTGGTCACCTCGGTGCCGACGCCCTCAGATCACCCTCATCCGCACCAGCGCGGCCAGCGTCAGCGCCCCCGGCAGCAGGGGCAGCCACACCGTGAGGAGCCGGAAGGCGAGCACCACCGCCGTGGCCACGGCCGCCGGGCCGCCCGCCGCGACCAGCGCCACCACCAGCGCCGCCTCGACGGAACCGATACCGCCCGGGGTGGGCACCAGCGCGACGGCGACGGTCGCCGCCAGGTACGCCACCGCCATGTGCGCGGCCGGCACCGGCAGCGCCAGCGCCCGTCCCACCAGGACCAGTACCGCCGCCTGGAGCGCCGGGAAGGCGAGCGCGCCGCCCCACAGGGCCAGGGCCCGCGCCGGGCGGGCGTGCACCGAGCGGGCCTCGCCGAGGGCCGTCCGCAGGAAGGAGTCCGCCGCCCCGCGCAGCCGTGGCGCCAGCGCGAGCACGCCCGCCGCGACGACCGGCACCGCTCCGGCGGCGATCAGCAGCGGTCCCACGGCCCCTTCGGGCAGCAGCGTGCCCAGCCGCAGCGCGTCGGGGAAGGCGATCAGCAGGGCGGCCAGCAGGGCGACGCGGCCGACGCTCTCCGCCAGCAGGTACAGGGCGAGGGCGGCCGAGGACCGGGCGAGCGACAGCCCGCACACCGACATGAACCGCAGGTTGACCGCGCTCGCGCCCAGCCCCGTGGGGAGCAGGTGGTTGGCCGCGCCCGCCGCGAACTGCGTGGCCACCAGCCGCCGCCGGGGGAGCCGTTCCACCACGGCGCCCTGCCGGGTGCAGGCCGCGGCGACCCAGGTCAGACACGTCGCGCAGGCCGCCGCCAGCAGCCAGGGCCACCGGGCCGTCGCCAGATGGCCGAAGCCCTCGGCGAGCACGGGCAGGTGCCGCACCGCGACCACGGTCACCAGCAGCAGCGGGAGCACACAGAAGATCCGCCGGACCAGGCGGCCACGGTCGCGCCGACGGGCGGGGACGAGGACGGGGCCGGGGCCGGGGCCGGGTCGCTCGGAGAGTTGTACCGCTGTCACACCGCAAGAGATTCCCCCAGCCGCGCCAACTGCGGGTGGCCGACGCGCGGACGAGGGCTTACGGACCGCGGGCGCCCGGCCCACCCCCGCACCCTTGACCTCAAGGAAGATCGAGGTTCTACCGTCACCCGCATGAGCATGGAGACCACAGCCTGGACCCAGTTGCACAGCGTCATGAACGCCGAGCAGGAGCGCCGGCCCCTCGCCCGCGCGACGCTGCGCCGCGTCGGCGCGTTCGCCCGCCCGCACCGCCGCCGTATCGCCCGGTTCGTCCTGCTCGGGGTGGTGACCGCGCTGCTCGCCGTCGCCACCCCCGTCCTGGCCGGACACGTCGTCAACGCGATCGTGTCGGGCGACGACGAGGGCACGGTCGTCCGCCTCGCCCTCCTGATCGCGCTCATCGCGGTGGCGGAGGCGGGGCTCGGCATCCTCTCCCGGAGGCTGTCGGCGGCGCTCGGGGAGGGACTCATCCTCGATCTGCGCACGGCGGTGTTCGATCATGTGCAGCGCATGCCGGTCGCGTTCTTCACACGTACTCGTACGGGAGCGCTGGTCTCCCGTCTCAACAACGACGTCATCGGCGCCCAGCGGGCCTTCAGCAACACGCTGTCCGGCGTGGTCAGCAACCTGGTCACGCTGCTGCTCACCCTCGCCGTCATGCTCACCCTGTCCTGGCAGATCACCCTGCTCGCCCTGGTGCTGCTCCCGGTGTTCGTCCTCCCGGCCCGGCGGGTGGGCCGCCGCATGGCCCGCATGCAACGCGAGGCCGCCACCCTCAACGCCGCCATGGGCACCCGCATGACCGAGCGCTTCTCGGCGCCCGGCGCCACCCTGATCAAGCTCTTCGGCCGCCCGGAGGAGGAGTCGGCCGAGTTCGCCGACCGGGCCCGCCGCGTCGCGGACATCGGCGTGCGCACCGCCACCGCCCAGGCGGCGTTCATCACCGCCCTCACCCTGGTCTCCGCCCTCGCCCTGGCGCTGGTCTACGGCCTCGGCGGCTGGTTCGCCCTGCGCGGCACCCTGGACCCGGGTGCCGTCGTGGCACTCGCCCTGCTCCTGACCCGGCTGTACGCGCCGCTCACCGCCCTCGCCGGGGCCCGCGTGGAGGTCATGAGCGCCCTGGTCAGCTTCGAACGGGTCTTCGAGGTGCTGGACCTCGCCCCGCTCATCGACGAGAAGCCCGACGCCCGCCCGGTCCCCGAGGGTCCGGTCGCCGTCGAGTTCGACGACGTCCGCTTCGGCTACCCGTCCGCCGACAAGGTCTCCCTGGCCTCCCTGGAAGAGGTCGCCTCCCTGGACACCCGGGGCGGCGCCGAGGTCCTGCACGGCCTCTCCTTCCGCGCCGAACCCGGCCGGACCGTCGCGCTCGTCGGGTCCTCGGGCGCCGGCAAGTCGACCATCGCCCAGCTTCTGCCGCGCCTGTACGACACCGACGGCGGCACCGTGCGTGTCGGCGGCGTCGACGTCCGGGACCTGAGCGCCCGGTCCCTGCGCGACACCGTCGGCATGGTCACCCAGGACGGCCACCTCTTCCACGACACGGTCCGCGCCAACCTGCTGCTGGCCCGGCCCGGCGCGTCCGACGCCGAGCTGTGGGACGCGCTGGGCCGCGCCCGCCTGGTGGACCTCGTACGGTCCCTGCCCGACGGCCTCGACACCGTGGTCGGCGAGCGCGGCTACCGGCTCTCCGGCGGCGAGCGCCAGCGTATGACGATCGCCCGGCTGCTCCTGGCGCGCCAGCGCGTCGTCATCCTCGACGAGGCCACCGCCCATCTCGACAACACCTCCGAGGCGGCCGTCCAGGAGGCCCTCACGGAGGCCCTGGAGGGCAGGACCGCCGTCGTGATCGCGCACCGGCTGTCGACGATCCGGGCGGCCGACCAGATCCTGGTGGTGGAGGCCGGCCGCATCGTGGAACGCGGCACCCACGACGAGCTGCTGGCCGCCGGTGGCCGCTACGCCGAGCTGCACCGCACCCGGTTCGGACGGCGGACGGGCGTCAAGGCGGAGCAGGCGGCGTGAGCGAGCGGGCGCGCCGGGTGCGGGCCGGGGCGGTGCGGGCCCTACCGGGGGCCGGCCGGAGTGGCCCGCACGGGCAGGTCCTGTTCGGCCCAGACCACCTTGCCCGCGGGCGTGCGGCACGAGCCCCAGCGCCGGCACAGCATGTTGATCAACTGCAGACCGCGCCCGCTCTCGTCGCTCACGTCCGCGTGCTGGATCTGCGGCAGGTCGGGCCCGGAGTCGGACACTTCCACCGACAGACGCTCGTCGCGCAGCAGACGCAGCTCGCCGGGCGCGTTCCCGTAGCGCAGGGCGTTGCCGACCAGCTCGCTGACCACCAGCTCCGTCGTGTCGACCAGGTCCTGGAGGCCCCAGGCCACCAACTGCTCGCGCACCGCGGTCCGGGCCTGGCCGGCGGCCTTGCCGTCCGGCGGCAGCGTCCGTACGTACACGTCGCCGCCGGGTCCGAGCGGCCGGGCGCCGGCCACCAGGACGATCGCGTCGTCGGACCGGTCCCCGCCGACCCGTTCGGCGACCACCCGGCATCCCGAGCCGTCGCCGGGGACCCCCTCGCCGACCGCCTCGCGCAACCGTTCCAGCTGGGCGGCGAGGTCGGCTCCGTGCGACCTGACCAGGCCGTCCGTGTACAGCGTCAGCCGCCCCCGGTCGGGCACGGTGAGGTCGACCGGGTCGTACGGGATCACCCCGGTCCCCAGCGGCGCCCCGACGGGCAGGTCCAGGAACGCCGTGGTGCCGTCGGGCCCGGTCAGCAGCGGCGGCGGATGACCGGCGCTGGCGATGCGGAAGGTGCTGCCGTACGGGTCGTAGACCGCGCACAGACAGGTGGCGACCTGGTCCTCCTCCAGGTCGCGGGCGGCCAGGTCCAGCCGGGCCAGCAGCCGCTCGGGCGCGATGTCGAGCCCCATCAGAGTGCGGGCCACGGTGCGCAGCCGGCCCATGGTCGCGGCGGCGGCCAGGCCGCGTCCCATCACGTCGCCCACCATCAGCGCCGTACGGCCGCTGGGCAGCGCGACGACGTCGAACCAGTCGCCGCCCACGGCGGCCGGATCGTCGGCCGGGGCGTAGCACGTGGACACGTCCAGGCCGGGCGTACTCGGGCTGGACCGGGGGAGCAGGGCCCGCTGCAGCGTGACCACGTGCTCACGCTCACGCCCGTAGAGCCGGGCGTTGTCGATGGAGACGGCGGCCCTGGACGCCAGTTCCATGACGAGGGCCACGTCGGCCCGGGTGAAGGGTGCCCGGCTGCCGGCCCGGACGAAGTCGGCCAGTCCCAGCAGCACCCCCCGGGCGATCAGCGGCACCGCAAGGTACGAGTGCACTCCCGCGCGGCGCAACAGCTCGGCCGCCCGGGGAGAGGCCGCGACGGCGTCGAAGTCGGTCCCCTCCATCCGGGCGACCAGTACGGGCTTGCGGGTGGTCAGACACGTGCGCACCAGCCGGTCGGCGGTGTAGACGGCCACCTCGCCGACCGAGTCCGGCGCGAGGTCGAGCCCCGGGACCTCGGAGACCGCCATGGCCCTCAGCTCGGGCGTGCCCGGCTCCCCTCCGGCGCGGTCGCCCTCCTGGAACCGGAGCACCGACTCCAGCAGGTCCACCGCACACCCGTCGGCCAGCTCCGGCACGGTGAAGCCGGCCAGTTCCTCGGCCGTGCGCCGCAGGTCCAGGGTGGTGCCGATGCGCATACCGGCCTCGTTGAGCCACGCCAGCCGGCGCCGGGCGCGCACCGCCTCGGTCACCGGGTGCACGGCGGCCTTGAGGGCGCGGCGGCCGCCCGCGAGGCGTTCGGGAGGCAGGCGGACCCCGCGCAGCCACGGTCTTTCCCGCACGCGTCGCCTCCTCCCACGGCCTCCTGTCCCCGATTCTGCCTCGCTTCGGGGCGACCGGCGACGGCGACGCCCGGATTCGGCGGGACCACCGGCCGGGGCGGGGCCGCCGGGTCACCTCACGCGCGCAGCCACACCGCGGTGTCCCGCGGCAGCCGTCCGTGTCGAGGGGGCCGCCGGCCGGCAGGAGAGCGTGGGCCGGGGGCCGGCGTCGTCACTCCTCGGGACTGACCCCGTGGGCCCCGGAGGGCGGTGCGGCCCGCCTCCCGACGGAGCCGGTCACTGCGCGGCCAGTACCCGGTCGACCTGCCGCTCCGCGGTGGAGAGCAGCTTGTCGATGTCGGCGTCCTCGTTGGTGAGGAGGCCGGACGTCACGTCGTCCGGGACCTTGTGCACCTCCTGGGCCTTCGGCGGCTCGGCCCTGCCCGGGACCACGCGGGGAAGATCGGGTTCCGCAGTTCGGGCAACGCCGGCCCCACCAGTCGTGCGCGTTCTCCCCGCGGTCGCGTGGGCCGCTCGTAGCGCAGGACGTCCAACGTGCTCAGCACGGAAGGTCAGTGCGGCGTGACGCGGGCGACGACCGGAAGGTGATCGCTGCCGGTGGCGGGCAGGGTCCACAGGTGGCCGACGGTCGCGGAGCGGGCCATGACCTGGTCGATCCGGGCCAGCGGGAAGGCGGCGGGGAAGCTGAGGGCGACACCCCGCTCGGCCACGTTCAGCCGCGAGGTCAGCGGCGTCAGCGCGCGGTCGTCGACGGTGCCGTTGAGGTCGCCCAGCAGGATCACCCTGCTCAGCCTCTCGGCCGCGACGGCGTCCCCCAGCAGGCCGGCGCTCTCGTCCCGCCGGGACGCCGCGAGACCGCCGGCCCGGACGCGGACCGAGGGCAGGTGCGCCACGTAGACGGCGATATCGGCCCGTGGTGTGCGGACCACCGACCGCAGCCCGCGGTTCCACTCCCGCGTGATGCCCCGGGGCCTGATGTCGAGCCCCCGGACGTCGGTGAGTGGATACCTGGACCAGAGTCCGACCGTGCCCCGGACCGCCCGGTACGGGTACTGAGGGGCGAGGGTCTCGGCGTAGACGCCGAGGGCCGGGCGCACCAGCTCCTGGAGCGCGATGAGGTCGGGCCCGGCGTCGGCCAGGGCACGGGCCGTGCCCGCCGGGTCGGCGTTCTCGTCACTGACGTTGTGCTGCACCACGACGAGGTCGGCGGCGTCCGGCTCCGGCGCGGGCAGGAGCAGAGCCCCGAAGTGGTACGCCCACGCCGCCGCGGGCAGGAGCAGGGCCACCAGCGCGAGAGCCGAACGGCGCAGCAGCGCCAGCAGGAGCAGCACCACGACCGCCAGGCCCAGCCACGGCAGGAACGATTCCAGCAGACTGCCCAGCCCGCCCACTCCGTTGGGAACCGCCCGGTGGAACAGCAGCAGGGCCGCGGTCACCACCGCGAGCACGCCGAGCACACGCCCCCGCGACCGGACCGAACCGCCCCGCGCCCACCGCACCATGGTCTCCCGTCGCTCGTCCCTGTTCCTCAGGACGCGTCACGAGGCGGACGGGGTTGCGGTCCGGCGATCACTGCGGTCGTGACGATGCCAGCAGGGGTCACTCCGGTGCCCACGCGGCTCGTCACTCCTCCCCGCCGGGCCGGTGGGCGGGTCGCCGCACGGCCGTCTCCTCACCGCCCCACCCGGGCGGCGCCGCCTGATCGACGGGAACGCCCAGACGGCCGGCCACGGCGGTGAGGGCGGCCCCCAGCGGGAGCGCGACGCGGGTGCGGGCGTGCCGGTCGCCCCGGGTCGGGTCCCGGTTGACGATCAGCACCGGCTTCCCGGCCTGCGCCGCCTGGCAAACGAAGCGGAGGCCGGACATCACCGTCAGCGAGGAACCGAGCACCAGCAGCGAGGCGGCCTCACGGACCAGGGCCCGGCAGTGCTCGACCCGCGCCGGGGGGACGGCTTCGCCGAAGAACACGACGTCCGGCTTGAGGATGCCGCCGCAGACCGCGCAGGGCATCACCCGGAACTCCCCGACCTGGTCGTCGGTCAGGTCGGCGTCACCGTCGGGGTTGATCCCGGCGGCCACCGGCGCGAAGCCCGCGTTGGCCTCCGCCAGACGCCGGGCGAGTGCGCGGCGCGGACTGCGGGCACCGCAGGAGAGGCAGACGACCCGGTCCAGGCTTCCGTGGAGTTCCACGACGCCCTCCCCGCCGGCGGCCTGGTGCAGACCGTCCACGTTCTGCGTGATCACCCCGGTGAGGAGACCGTGCCGCTCGAACGCGGCCACGGCCCGGTGCCCGGCGTTGGGGCGGGCACGGCCGAAGGTGCGCCAGCCGAGATGGCTGCGGGCCCAGTACCGGCGCCGGGCCCGGGCGTCGGCGGTGAACTCCTGGTAGGTCATCGGGGTGTGCCTGCTCAGGCTGCCGCCCACGCCCCGGTAGTCCGGGATGCCCGACTCCGTGGAGATCCCGGCCCCGCTGAGCACGAGCACGCCCCCGGCGCCCAGCGCCTCGACGACCGGTTCCGCATCCGTGGTGCCCGGCGGCAGACCCTCGGCGGGGGTCCAGCTCAGAGTGGGACGCATGCGCATGCCCCCAGGGTACGGAACGGGCCGGCGCCTGCCTGCGCGGTGGGCGCACGCGGGTGCCGGCCCCGGGGCCTGGCGGGCGGCCTGCCCGGCCGCGCCGTGCGTGCCGGTGGCCTGCCCGGGGTGTGCGTCGCGCCCGCCTCGGCGTACCGGCGGGGGCCGGCGGAGGGCTGCTCGACGCGTCCGTGGCCGCCCTTCGCTCCGCGTCCACCCGAAGGAGCTGAACGACGGAGGGGCCCGACGTCACGGCGGGTCCGCCGGCGTGGACGGCCCGGTGAACCCGAAGGGATGAACGCTGCGCGAACCGCGTCCGGCGCGGTGACCGGCCCTCCAGACTGCGACGGAGGTCTCACCGTCCGTGCTCTGCGGCGGGCCCGCGCGGCGCATCGCGTGCGCGGCGCCGACGGTGCCTCGCGAGGGTGCGGGGCGAGGGAGGGGGGAAGGGTGGCGCAGCGGCGCACTCCGTTCGGTGACAGAGCCCGCTACTGGTTCGACAGCACACTGGCCCGCGGCGCCGCCGCGCTCGTCGGCTGGATGGCGCTGTTGTGCCTGTCCGTCGTCGTACCGGCCAGCGCGGTGCTGGTGTGGACCGACCCCGCCGCGCCGGCGTCCCCGACGGACCGGCTGGCGGAGGTGTGGCGGCTCACGGGGGAGACCCTGCGGCTGGGCGGGGCGACGGGCACGCCGCTGCGGGTGACGGTTTCGGTGCTGCTCGCACTGGTCACCCTGCTGTACGTCTCCACGCTCGTCGGCCTGGTCACGACGGCGCTCACGGAGCGGCTCACCGCGTTGCGGCGGGGCCGCTCCACCGTGCTCGAACACGGGCACGCCGTGGTCCTGGGATGGTCGGAGCAGGTCTTCACCGTGGTGAGCGAGCTGGTGGCCGCCAACGCCAACCAGCGGCGCGCCGCGGTGGCGGTGCTGGCCGACCGGGACAAGACCCTGATGGAGGAGGCCCTGAGCACCAAGGTGGGCTCCGCCGGCCGTACGCGGCTGATCTGCCGCAGCGGCCCCGTCACCGACCCCGCCGTGCTCCCCCTGGCCAGTCCGGCCACGGCCGGTGTCGTGCTGGTCCTGCCCCACGACGAGCCCGACGCGGATGCCGAGGTGGTCAGGACACTGCTGGCGCTCAGGGCGGCCCTGGCCGGGGTGAAGAGCCGTCCGCCCGTCGTCGCCGCCGTCCGGGACGACCGGTACCGTCTGGCCGCCAGCCTCGCCGCCGGGCCGGGCGGCATCGTCCTGGAGAGCGACACCGTCACTGCCCGGCTGATCGTCCAGGCCGCCCGCCGCCCCGGGCTCTCCCTCGTCCACCAGGAACTCCTCGACTTCGCCGGCGACGAGTTCTACCTGGTCTCCGAGCCGTCCCTGACCGGCCGCCCGTTCGGTGACGCGTTGCTGTCCTACCCGACGTCGAGTGTCGTCGGGCTGCTCCGCGCGGACACCCCCCTGCTCAACCCGCCGCCCGCGACGCCCGTCACCGCGGACGACCTGCTGGTCGTCCTCACCCGCGACGACGACACGGCCCGGCCGGCCGACTGCGCGGAGTTGGCCGAGGACGCGGTGATCGCCTCCGGCCCCGCGAGGCCCGCACGGGCGGAGCGGGTCCTGCTGCTGGGCTGGAACCGCCGGGCGCCGCTCATGGTCGACCAGTTGCGACGCCGGGCCCGGCCGGGATCGGTCGTGGACGTGGTGGCGGACCGTGGTGAGGCGACCGTCCGGCAGGTGGACGAGGCCGGCGGTGCCCGCCTGAGCCTGACGCTGCACCACGGGGACATCACCCGCCCCGAGACACTGAGGCGCATGGACGTCCACTCCTACGACAGCGTGATCGTGCTCGGCCGGGACCCCGCCCCCGGGCAGCCGCCGCAGGCCCCCGACAACCGCACGCTCGTCACCCTCCTGCTGCTGCGCCAACTGGAGGAGGCCACCGGACGCGAACTGCCCGTGGTCACCGAACTGATCGACGACCGGAACCGCGCGCTGGCCCCCATCGGCCCCGGAGCCGACGTGATCATCAGTGGCAAGCTCGTCGGCCTGCTCATGGCGCAGATCTCCCAGAACCGGCACCTGGCGGCGGTGTTCGAGGAACTGTTCTCCGCGGACGGCGCCGGGGTCCGCCTGCGGCCGGCCGACGACTACGTACTGCCCGGGTGCGAGACGTCCTTCGCCACCGTGGTGGCCGCGGCACGTCGTCGCGGCGAATGCGCCATCGGCTACCGGCGCCACGACGAGGCGTCGACGGGCCCCGCCTACGGCGTGCGGATCAACCCGCCCAAGAACGAGCGGCGCCGCTGGGCGGTCGAGGACGAAGTGGTCGTCGTCGGCCGGGACTGACGGACGGCGTCGGCGCGGAGAGGACACCGCCCGGCTCTCCGGAACGGCGGGTACGGGCGAACTGCCCGCTTCACGGGGCCCGATGCCCCGACGACCCGACGAAGCGGACCTTCGGCGTGGCGGGATCTCGCCCCGAGACCGCGGGATCGCCGTGCTCCGCACCCCGCGCGGGCTCGGCCGCCGGTGGGGCCGGCGGGCGAGCAGCGCCCGCCGGCGCGGGCGGCGGGTGTCACTTCCGGGGTGTGCCGGTCTCCCCGCCGACGGCCTCCTGGCAGAGGTCCGCCCAGGTGCGTGAGTCCTTGATCAGATCGTCGCAGAACGCGGCGACGTCGTCGCCGGTGACGTGCAGGACTCCCTTGCCCGCGGCGGCGCCCTCCTCGAAGAAGTCGACGATCCCGGGGAGCAGCGGCCCGTCGGGGAGGTCGACGGGCCCGACCTTGAACAGGTACCTCTGCATCTCCTTGTAGACGATCTGGTAGTCCGGCGGGAGCGCCTTGACCCGAGCCAGGTGCGCGCGCCACTGCTTCTTGCCCTCGATGATGTCCTGGATGCTCACGTCAGCCTCCCAGCCGGCTCAGTTTCCTCGCGACGTTCCTGTTCAACTGGTCGCGCCACCGGTCGCGATGGGTTCGAGCACCCGCGTCGCCGACCAGCGCCGCGCAGAAGCCCCGGATGTCGTCGCCGAGCACCTCGTGGGCGCTCTGCCCGTCCGCCGCCGTCTCCTCGAGCAACCCCAGGGCGGCGTCGAGGACCGGCGTCAGATTGCGGCCGGTGAAGCTCGCACGCGGGTACAGGTGGCCCTTGATCTGTTCCCACGCCGCCCGGTGGTCGTCCGGCAGGGCCTCGGCCCGGGCCTCGAACGCCTTCCAGTCCCGAGTGAGATCGCTGCCGGTGACGGTCTCCCAGAAGTTCATCCTCCGCTCTCCCTGAGCTTGTCGATGCGTGCTGAGACGTACTGCCACTTCGTCCAGAACGTCGCGAGTTCCTCGCGTCCGGCGTCGTTGAGCGCGTAGAACTTGCGTGGCGGACCGACCTCGGACGGTCTTTTCGTCACCTGGACGAGTCCGTTCCTCTCCAGTCGCAGCAGGATGGTGTACACCGTCCCCTCGACGACGCCGGCGAAGCCGAGCTCGTTCAGCCGGCGGGTGATGGCGTAGCCGTAGGTTTCCTCGGTGCCGATGATCTCGAGCACGCACCCTTCGAGCGTGCCCTTCAGTATTTCCGTCAGGTCGTCCAACGAGCGCCCTCCTCGGCCCGCGCGGTACTGCGTAGTACCGAGTACCGCTATACAGTATCACCGAGTAGCAGAGGTGTCAGGCGGCAGTCACGGTCCTGTCGAGGTGTCCGGTCGCGTCGTGGACGCAGGCCCGTCCTCCGGGGCCCCGGCGCCGAGCCGTGGCCCTGTCCGGCCTTGTTCGGCCCTGTCTGGCTCTGTCCTCTTGCCGTTACTTCTTCTTCCGGCGCAGCAGCAGGCAGGCGACGACGAGGGCCGCTCCGGCCGCGAGGAGGGGCGTGCGGTTGTCGCGCACCGGTTCCGGCGCCTGGTCGTGCCACATCTGCTGGGCCTGACCGGCCTTGGCCTTCGCCTGCTCCGCGGCCGCGGCGGCCTTGGCCTTGACCGGGTCGGGCAGCTTCTCCTGCACCAGGTGCGCGGCCTCGGCCGCCTTGGCCTTGACCTGCACGGACAGCTCCGTGGCCTTGGCGGACGCCTGCTCCCTGGCCTGGGCCGCCTTCTCCTGGGCGCGCGCCTTGACGTCGGTCTTGTCGGCCAGTGCCTCGACCGTGTCCCCCAGGTGCCGGCGGGTCTGCTCCACCTGCTCGCGCAGCTCGTCCGGGCCGGCGGCGGTGGGCTCGTCGTGGGGCGGCTGGGTCATCGCTTGGCACTCTCCTTGATCTGGGCCACGTCGGCCTTCACGCTGTCGATGGCCTGTTCGGGGGCCGGCGGAGCGGCCCGGGTGACTTCCTTCTTGCCCGTCAACGCCAGAACACCCGTGATCACGCCGAGAACGGCGGTCACGATCAGAGCCGCCGCCCACACGGGCAGCGGCACGGCGAGGGCCGCGATCACCATGGTGATCAGCGCCTGGAGGGTGAAGAAACCGGCCAGGCCGGCCCCGCCGAACAGGCCGCCGCCTTTGCCGTAGCGCTTGCCCTTCTCCTTCATCTCCGCCTGCGCCAGGCGCATTTCCGCCCGCACCAGCTCCGTCAGCTGCTGCGACGCACGCTGCACCAGCTCCCCGACCGGCTCACCACCCGAAGACGAACTCCCGGGATGGCTGCCGGAAGCGAGACGGTCGATCTCAGCCATCGTCAACACCCTCCTGCCGTAAGGACCGCCCGAGTCCCACCGGAAGGCGAATCAACACCTGTCCGGCATGACCGGCACACGCCATTCACAAGATCACCTCGCCCCAGCCGACCCGGCGCGGGCGGCGCACGGCCCGGACCGAGGCACCGCCCGGACCGGCCATCGCCGCGCGGTCGGTCCGGCGTCGCGGCCGGTCCCCCGGCGGCGCGGCCCGCCCGCCTCGCGCCCCGCCCCGGGCGGCCCCGGCCGGCGCCGTGTCCCACCGCGGCTCGGCCGGTCACCGTCCCGCTTCGCGGCGGTCCTGCTCGTCCCAGGCGCGGGTGTCGCGCGGCGGTACGTAGGGCTCGTCCTCGGGGTCCATGCCACCGGCGATGGCACGCTGGCGGGCCATCTCCGCGTCGAACTCCAGGCCCAGCAGGATCGCTATGTTGCTGACCCACAGCCACACCAGGAACACGATCACGCCCGCCAGCGTGCCGTAGGTCTTGTTGTACGAGGAGAAGTTGGCCACGTAGAACGCGAACGCGCCCGACGCGAGCATCCAGATCACCAGCGCGACCACGCTGCCCGGGCTGACCCACCTGAAGCCGGGGCCCTTCACGTTCGGCGTCGCCCAGAACAGGATCCCGATCATGATGATGACCAAGACCACCAGCACCGGCCACTTCGCGAACGACCACACCGTCAACACGCTGTCCCCGATGCCCAGGGCGGTTCCCGCCTGCCGGGCGAGGCCGCCGGTGAAGACCACGATCAGCGCACTGACCACGACCAGGACCAGCAGGACGACCGTCACCCCTACACGCACCGGGAGCACCTTCCACACCGGACGTCCCTCCGGCATGTCGTAGACCGCGTTGGCGGTACGGATGAACGCCGCGACATACCCGGAAGCCGACCACACAGCCAGCACGAGACCGAGCACGGCCATCAACGACCCGACCCCGCCGCGGCCCTGCAACTGCGTCACCGCGTCACTGATGATGTCCCTGGCCGAGGCCGGCGCCACCTTCTGCAGGTTTTCCAGGACCTGGTCGGTCGCCGACTTGCCGGCGAGGCCCAGCAGCGACACCAGCACGAGGAGGGCGGGAAACAGCGACAGCACCCCGTAGTAGGTCAGCGACGCCGCCCGGTCGATGAGTTCATCGTCCTGGAACTCCCGCACCGTTCCCTTGAGTACCGCCCACCACGACCGCTTCCCCAACTGCGTGGGCTCGTCGGGGGCCCGCCGCTCCACCTCCCCGTCGGGGCCGGCTTGTGATGCCGGCAGCTCCGACCCGCGGCTCGCCGTCCCCTGCGCACTGCCCTGGTCATCTCGTGAAGTCCCGTCCATGACACCGGGGGTAACCGCCCCTGTCGCCGACATGCCCGAAGAACGGCGCCACTTCGGACAGCCCGGCGGCCTCGCCCCTGCCGGACGGACCGGTGGCTGCGCGAACACGCCCCCTCCCCTTGTACGCCCCCGGCCCGACCGGGCGTCACCTCTCCCGCTGCACGCGCCCCTCCCTCTGCACGCCCCTCGCCCGGCCGGCGTCACCTCGTCCGCCGGGCACGGCACCTCGCCCGCCGAGGTCGTTCTTCTGGAAGAGCGGGGTACGCGGCAGAGCCCGGGACCGGAAGCAGTGGAGGTAGGACGCGTGCGACAGCCGCTTGTTTGGATGCTCGCCCTGCGGGGTGCGACGGCCGTGGCGTTCGGCTTCTTCGCCCTGGTCTGGCCCACCGTGACGGTATCGGCGCTCTCATTGCTCTTCGGCGTCTACGCGCTCATCGACGGCACCGCCCGGCTGGTCGGCGCTCTCCGCCCGGCGGGGGACCGCGAGCCCCACCCGGTCCGGGCGAGCGGCGGCGTCCTCGGCGTGGCGGCCGGTTTGCCGGCGGTGGCCTGGCCGGAGCTCTCCGGGGGGACGCTGGTCGTTCTCATCGGCGCGTGGGCCGTGGCGACCGGCGTCGCCGAAATCTGCGCGGTCCTGCGGCCGCACGGTGCGGACCACGAGCGGGTGCTGCTGGTGACCGGTGCGGCCTCGGTCGCCGCCGGGATACTGCTCTGGCTGCGCCCGCACCACGGAGCGAGCGCCATCGCCGGTGTGACGGGCGGCTACGCACTCGTGAGCGGCGTCCTGATGCTCGCGGTCGCCTGGCGGCTGCGGGACCTCGTGACACGTGCGCCGAAGGCCGCCCGGCACATCTGAGGGGACGTCGGCGCGGTCGCGGACCCCCGCGCGGGACGGCCGTCGGGCGCGCGGCCGGGCGATCCCTCCGCGCGGGGCGCCCCGCGCCCCACCCGTCGGCGATCAGGGCGTAGTCGCGCAGTGCCCGCGGGCTGCGCGCCGGGGGGCCGGGGCGGCGGCGTCGGTCGTGCCGGGCCGGATCATGGGACGCGAGCCCGGTCCGCGGCGGTCCGGCCGGGGATGTGGCCGGGGTGCGTCGTTCGGGTCACCTGTTCTCTTCGGTGCTGTCGTGCGGGCCGGCGCCGGGACGGTCGTCGCGGTGGCGGCTGCCGGGCAGCATCTCCTGGACCTTGGCCTTCAGCCCCTGCTTCACCATGGAGCCGCGGTCGCTGTCCCCCTTGAGGATCGCGGTGGCCGCTGCCTCGATCTGGTCCAGGGAGGCGTGCGGCGGGATCGGCGGGACGGCCGGATCGGTGCGGAAGTCGATGACGAAGGGACGGTCGGCGGCAAGGGCCTGGTCCCAGGCGGCCTCGACCTGCTCGGGCTTCTCCACCCGGACGCCGCCCAGGCCGAAGGAGCGCGCGATGTCGGCGTAGGGAAGGTCGGGGATGTGCTGGGACTCCTCGAACTGGGGGGCGCCGGACATGGCCCGCATCTCCCAGGTGACCTGGTTGAGGTCGCCGTTGTTGAGCACGGCCACGATCAGCCGGGGATCGGACCACTCGTGGTAGTACTTCGCGGCGGTGACCAGCTCCATCATGCCGTTCATCTGCATGGCGCCGTCGCCGACCAGGGCGATGGCGGGCCGGTCGGGGTGGGCGAACTTCGCACCGATGGAGTACGGCACCCCGGGGCCCATGGTGGCCAGGGTGCCGGACAGGGAGCCGCGCATCCGGCCGCGCAGCCGCAGGTGGCGGGCGTACCAGTTGGCGGCAGAGCCGGAGTCGGCGCTCAGGATCACGTCGTCGGGCAGCTTGCCGTCCAGGGCGTGCACGACGTACTCCGGGTTGACCGGGTCGGCGCTGACGGCGGCGCGGCGCTGCATGACCTCCCACCAGCGGGCGACGTTCTTCTCGGTCTTCTCCCGCCAGGTCCGGTCCTCCTTGCGGTGCAGGCGGGGCAGCAGCCGCTGCAGTGTCTCGCGGGCGTCGCCGACGAGGTTGACCTCGTTCGGGTAGCGCAGGCCGATCATGTGCGGGTCGATGTCGATCTGCACCGCCCGCGCCTGGTCCAGCTCCGGCAGGAACTGCGTGTACGGGAAACTGGAGCCGATCATCAGCAGGGTGTCGCACTCCTGCATCAGCTCGTAGGAGGGGCGGGTGCCCAGCAGCCCGATGGAGCCGGTGACGTAGGGCAGGTCGTCGGGCAGGGCGTCCTTGCCGAGCAGTGCCTTGGCCACACCGGCGCCGAGCACGTCGGCCAGCCGCTCGACCTCTTCGCGGGCGCCCCGGGCGCCCTGGCCGATGAGGACGGCGACCTTCTCGCCGGAGTTCAGCACGTCGGCGGCCCGCTGGACGTCCTCGTCGGCGGGGACGGGCGCGTACCGTCCCAGCCCGAGGCTGGAGGGCACCATCTTGAAGGCGTGCGTGGGCGGGCTGTAGTCCAGCTCCTGCACGTCGGCGGGGAGGATGATCGCGGTGACGGTGCGCTTGGCGTACGCGGTGCGCAAGGCGCGGTCGATCAGGTTCGGCAGCTGCTCGGGCACGGTCGCCGTCTCGCAGAAGTCCGAGGCCACGTCCTTGTACAGGCTGGCCAGGTCCACTTCCTGCTGGTAGGAGCCGCCCATGGCACTGCGGTTGGTCTGCCCGACCAGTGCCACGACCGGAACGTGGTCGAGCTTGGCGTCGTAGAGCCCGTTCAGGAGGTGGATCGCGCCCGGTCCGGACGTCGCGGCGCACACCCCGACCCTGCCGGAGAACTTCGCGTAGCCGACGGCCTGGAACGCGGCCATCTCCTCGTGCCGGGCCTGGACGAACCTGGGCTTGTTGTCCGCGCGCCCCCAGGCGGCCAGCAGCCCGTTGATCCCGTCACCCGCGTAGGCGAAGACGTGCTCGACGTCCCATTCGCGCAGCCGCTGGAGGATGTAGTCGGACACCTTCGTGCTGGCCATGCAAGCTCCGTTTCCGATCCCGCTAGGTAACGACTGTCCCCGGCGTCGGGACGCGCGGGGGCACGACACCTCATGGGTAACCGTGCGGGTAGGGGGGAAACGTCGCCCGCGCGAAGCCCGACCCGGTCGCGCCGCCACCGGCAGGGGAGGCGGGCAGGCCGCTGCGCGCCTGTTCGCGGCGGCGGCACGCCTCGGCGCGGACGCGGCAGTGCCCGTGCCGTCCGGCGGGGCTCGCGCACTCGTCACGGCAGGCCGCGCGTACGGCGGCGCACGCCGTGCGGACACTCCACCCGGACCGTCCGCACGCCGTGCGGACGGTCCGGGTGGAGTGTCGGCGTCGTGGCCGGTGGGGCGGGAGCGGACCGCGGCGGTCGCGGTGCGGGCGTCGGCCCGGTCGGCGTCGGTGCGGACGCGCTGACGCGCCAGGCCCGACGACGGCCGGGGAACCCGTCCGGAGGCGAAGCTCCCGGACCGGTGACCTCCCCCGTCCGTCGAGCGGCCCCAGGAGAGCGTCAGATCCAGCGGCACGAGACCGCCGGCCCGCAGGGCAGGGGCTGCCGAAGGGACCCGCGGCCATGACCGGCCGGCCGGTGGTGTCCCGCCTCGGTCGCCGTTGCCGCGGGCCGCTCCGCGACCCGTGGCGCGGGCTGCCGGAACGGACTCAGCAGACCCGGACCCCGTCGATCATGTTGTTCCAGGAGGTGTTCGCGAGGCTGTCCTCCGTGTGGTAGGCGTGGCTGTCGAACTTGTAGACCCAGGAGCCCTGCCAGTTGTAGAACAGCGACCGCGTGCCGGTGGTCTGGTTGTTCTTGTACGAGGTGAGGCGGTCGCTGAAGCCGTAGTCGCTCAGGTCGCGGAATCCGCACACGTAGAGCGACAGCTTGCTGCCGGTCCAGTTGGCGCCGTCCCACAGGCACAGGTACGTGTAGCTGCAGCTGGTGTCGGCCGTGCCGGGCACGGACACCGTGATGCTCGCGCTGCCGTCCTTGGCCCGGATCTCGTTGTGACTCACCTGTTCCGCCGGGACCTTGACGTCCGCCAGCCGGGCGTCCACCCGGTCCTGCAACCGGGCCGCCTGCCGGGCCGAAAGGCCCGCCGCCTGCGCCTCCGCCGCGTACGTCGACGCGGCCGGCCGCGGGGCCCGGTCGGCAGCGGCCGCGGTGGCCGTGCCGGCTCCGAGCGCCAGCGCCGTGCCGCACAGCAGGGCTGTGGTGCGCTTCGTCATCCTGGCCCTGAGTTCCATGGGGTTTCCCTCCGTCGGGGTTGCGCTTCCTCAACAGGTTCGGACGGAGGGCGGCCGTCGCGCACCACTCTTTGGCCTCAGCCACATCGAACCCCCAACAGGCGCCGTCCCGTCGGTGTCACCGTGTGCAGTACGTGCTTGCCGTCGCGGTGGCTGGTCAGCAGGTCCGCTTCCCGCAGCACCGCCAGCTGCTGACTGGCGCTCGGCAGGGAGATGCCCACCGCCGCCGCCAGTTCCGAGGTGGTGCCGCAGTCGCGCGCCGCCGCCTCGTGCAGCAGGGAGGCCCGGGTGGAGCCGAGGAGCCGGGCGAGTTCGGGGGCGGCCGCCGGGAGCGGGGCGACCTTCTTGTCCGCGGGGTAGACCAGTACCGGTCGCAGGTCCTCGTCGATCAGGGTGATCGGCCGGCGCCAGCAGAAGTACGAGGGGACCAGCCGCAGGCCGCGTCCGTGCAGGTGCAGGTCCCGATCGACCGGATAGTCCACGGCCAGCACGGGGGGACGCCACACCGCCATGGGACGGAACGTCTCCAGCAGGGCCCGTGTGCCGCTGGTCGCCAGGGCACGGGAGCGCCACGCGAAGTCGGCGCGGACAGCCGCGTCGATCCGTTCCCAGGAGGGTGCCAGAAACACCTCGTGGTAGGTCCGCAGACCATGGCCCAGCAGCCGCAACGCCTCCACGTCGCCCCGGGCCAGAGCGGGATCGGTAACCGGCTTACCGACCGCTGTCGCCAACGAGGCCATCTCCACCCGCAGTTGGCGTCCGGGAGTGGACAGCACCCGGTCGATGCCCGCTGCCAGGCCGGCGTTTCCGTCCTCGGGGTGCGGGGTCAGGAAGTCCGGCATGTAGCGGGGGTACGGCACCAGGGTCCGCAGCATCCATGCTGCCCACCGGGGCGCCCCGCCGCTCCGGATACGCGTACGGACCGAGTGCCGCCAGGGGTCGAAGTCGAGTGAACCGTCCCTGCCCTGGAGCCGGCAGACACTGCAGACGATCTCCCAGAGCGGGTCGGGACTCCGGGCGATCCGGATGTTCTCCAGGTCCTGAGGGGTGAAGTGGATCCGCAGCAACGACTTCCTCCGACGTCTTGGACGTGGGTACGGAACGTGCACGGCCCAGACTCGGGGACTCGCATAACCGAATCATCGACGGGGGATGAACGCGGTCGTCCGGACGCTGCTCTCCCCTTCGCCGGAGCACCCGGAGCACCCGGAGCACCCGGAGCACCCGGAGCACCCGGCACAGTCGGCGCAGCCGCTGTGGCGGCCCGGGCTCCCACGCGAAGACCGGCGGACGTGGCTGCCGAGGACCCGGGGGCGCGGGGCCCCGCCGGCCGACGGCCCGGCCTGCGGGCGCCCGCCGGGCTGGGGAGGAGGCCCGCGCACCCCGGGGCACCGCTCAGCGACACGGCGACGTCAGCGTGCGTCGCTGGCGCGGAGTGTCAGGATGCGGACGGTGCGTTCGCCCTGGTGGGCGTCCCGCCCGTGCCAGCAGCGGTAGTTGTCGAGGACGAGGATGTCGCCCTCGTCCAGTCCGAACCGGGGCAGTGCCGCTTCGGCGCTGTGCACGGTTTCGCGGAGCCGGTCGAGCTGCCGGCCGATGTGTTCGGCGGCGGGATCGCGGTGCAGGGCAACGGCGCCGTCGGTGCGGCGGACGATGCGCCGGCCGGTGCGGGTGTACTCGACGTGCCGGGCGACGCGCGGCGTGGCCGGCAGCCCGCGCAGCCCGGCCCAGGCGCCGTACAGGTCGACGTCGGTGCCGGTGAGGAAGTCGTGCAGCACCGGGTCGGACGCGGCGAGGCCGTCGACGAACGCGTAGGCGTCGAGGGCGAAGGAGGCGCCGCCCTCGGGTGCGGGCCGGGCGCACTGGAGGAGGACGTGGTCCTCGTCGGGGTGGCGCCGCCGGTGGGGCACCCCGCCGATGTCGACACGGATGTCGAAACCGTCCGCGTGCAGGTGGACCGGGGCGCCGTCGCGCGAGGTGCGGACCCGGTGCGGGTACAGCTCGCGCAGGTGGTCGCCGACGACCTGGGCCGCGGCGACCACCAGGGCGTCGGAGGTGTTCTCGTGGCCGGTGAGGATCACCGCCCCGTCGCGGGCGAGCAGGTCGCGTGCCCTGCGGACACGCTCCTGGGGGACGCGGGCCGGGGTGACGCCCGGGCCGCGGGCGGGGTCCTCCTGCGGGCGGGCGGACTGGGCGGGTGTGTTCATGTCCACAGGGTGTCCCATCACGGGGGGTGCTTCGCCGCGGCGGTCAGGAGGTGTCGCCGCGGGCGGGGGTCCGGGAGAAGGTGCGGGCGCTGGGGACCAGGGCGGCGGCGGCCGGTGCCGCGAAGCAGACCACCGCGCAGCCCGCGAGGACCGCGGTGGCGCCGAAGGCGTCGATGGCGGGGGCGATGACGGCGAGGCCGACCGGGGCGAGGCCGTAGGAGAGCAGGAAGTCCAGGGAGGAGACCCGGGCCAGTTTGTCCGGGGCGACCTCGCGTTGGGCGGCGGTGAACCACGGCACGTTGAACAGCTCGACACCGACGCCCGCGACGGCGTAGGCGGCCATCACGACGGCCGGGTGCACGGGGAACACGAGGCTGAGAGGGGCGAATCCGTAGGCGGCCAGGCCGGCCAGGGCGGCCCGGCCGGGGGAGCGGGGGCGCCAACGGGCGATGAGCAGCGCGCCGCCCAGCGCTCCGGCGGTGTAGGCGGTCATCGCACCCGCGAGCACGACCTCGGTCCCGTACTCGTCCCTGCTGACCATGGGGAGCGCGACCCCGGTCGCGGAGTAGCCGGTGGCTATGACGGCGGTCAGCGCGCCCAGGCCGGCGAGGAACCACGGGTGCCTGCGGGCCTCGCGGACGCCCTCCGCGAACTCGGCCAGGAGGGAGGACCCGCCCCTCCCGGCGGAGGGCCCCGATGTGTCCCGCGCGGTACCCGGCCGTGCGCCGCGTCCGGGAACGCAGGCCGCGACCAGCCAGAGCAGTCCGATGCCCAGCAGCAGCGCCCGGATGTCCAGGAAGACGGCGAGCAGCGCGGCCAGGGAAGGGCCCACGAGCGTGGTGACCCGCACCGCCAGGGTCATGGCGGCGTTGGCCTGCTGCCTGCGGCCGGCGTCGACCACCTCGGCGGTCAGGGCCTGGTAGGCGGGCCGGCAGGCACCCTGGCCCGCTCCCGCCACCGCGGCGGCCACCGCCATCAGCAGCACCGAGCGGCCCAGGCCGACGGCGATCACCGGCGCCGCGGCTCCGGCGGCGAGCCCCGCCCACAGCACGACGCCCCGGCGGGAGTGCCGGTCGGCCAGCACCCCGGCCACGGGCACCGCGGCGAGGAACCCGACGGTGCGCGCCGCGAGCAGCAGACCGAGGTCGGTGGCGGCCAGGGTCCGGTCGAAGACGGCGAGGCCGAGGACGAAGGGCAGGGCCCAGGTGGCCAGGCCCGATGCGGTGGCGCCCGTCCAGAGGCGGAGGAAGGCCAGGTCGAGCAGGATCGAGCGCTGCTTCGCGGGCGGAGACCCGACGGGGGCGGGAGGGGCGGAGGGGGTGGGCACGGGGGCACACTCCTGTCCTGTTGAGGGTGACGGATCGGACGCGAACCGGCTGCAACGTCCCTGCACGGCAGTGGAGTTCTGCGTCGGGACCGGCCGTGGCACACGGCGGGCAGCGCTGTGCCGGCAACACTATCGCAGTGATAACCATTTCCATTAGAGTCCTGTCGGCCGTTGCTCCACGACGGGCGCCTCGGCCTCGCGTTGCCTGTCGCCGTGACGGTCCGTCGGAGGGGGGATCCGCGTGCTAGGTTCTCTCTCATGAACATGATTTTCATTAACGAGAGAAAGTGAAGGTCGCTCACGTGCCTCCGCCCTCGACCTCCGCGCCCTCGGCCGACGGGGAGACGGCCGGACCGGGCGGGGTGCCGGCACCCCGGCCCGCGGCGGCTGTGCGGGGCCGGTTCGCGTCCCGCATGGCGCTGCCGCTCGGCTGCTTGGTGATGGCCGCCGTCCTGCTCGTGTCCGTCGTCGTCGCCATCGGGCTCGGTCCCGCGGTCGTCACCCCGGGGGAGACCGCCCGCCATCTGTGGGCGGCGCTCACCGGCGGCCGGATCGGCGCCGACGAGGTGACGACGTATCAGATCATCTGGCAGATCCGCACGCCGCGCGTGCTGCTGGCGGCACTCGTGGGGGCCGGGCTGAGTGCGGTCGGAGTGGCGATTCAGGCCATGGTGCGCAACGCGCTGGCCGACCCCTTCGTCCTCGGCGTCTCCTCGGGTGCCTCCGTGGGTGCCGTCGGTGTCACCGTCACCGGAGGGCTCGCGGTCCTCGGTATCCACGCCGTCTCCGCCGGCGCCTTCATCGGCGCGCTCGTCGCCTCGCTCCTGGTGTACGCCGCCGCCTCCAGCCGGGGCGCACTGTCACCGCTGCGCCTCGTGCTGACGGGCGTGGCCCTGTCGCTGGGCTTCCAGGCTGTCATGAGCCTGATCATCTACTTCGCGCCGGACAGCGAGGCGACGAGCATGGTCCTGTACTGGACCATGGGCAGTTTCGGTGCCGCGGCCTGGGCCGCCCTGCCCGTCGTGTCCGTCGTGGTCCTCACCGGACTCGCGGTGCTGTACCGGTACGGGCGCGTACTGGACGTGCTCTCCCTCGGCGACGAGACCGCCGCCAGCCTCGGCTTCGATCCCGACCGGCACCGCAAGGTGCTGCTGGTCCTCGTCTCGCTCGTCACGGGCGTCATGGTCGCGGTCAGCGGCGCCATCGCCTTCGTCGGACTCGTCATGCCGCACGTGGTGCGGATGGTCGTCGGTGCCACGCACACCCGCGTCCTCGCCGTGGCCCCCCTGGTCGGAGCGATCTTCATGGTGTGGGTCGATCTGGCGGCGCGCACCCTGGTCGCCCCGCGCGAGCTGCCGCTCGGAGTCATCACCGCGCTCGTGGGCGTGCCCGTCTTCATCACCCTGATGCGCCGCAGGGGCTACACGTTCGGGGGGCGCTGACATGGACCTGAAACTCGATCAACTCTCCGTGGTGACGGACGGCAGGAGTCTCGTGCGCGGGCTGTCCCTGGAAGTGCCGGACGGCCAGGTCGTGGGACTCGTGGGGCCCAACGGAAGCGGCAAGTCCACCGCGCTGCGGTGCGTGTACCGGGCGCTGCGTCCCAGCTCCGGAACCGTCTGGGTGGGCGAGCAGGATCTGACCCGGCTGCCGATGCGGCACAGCGCCCAAACCATCGCGGCCATGACCCAGGACGGCGGCGTCGACTTCGACTTCACCGTCGAGGAGGTCGTCGCGCTCGGACGCGCGCCCCACCTGCGCGGCAACCAGGCACTCAGTGGCCGCGAACGCCACCTGTGCGAGCGGGCGATGGACCAGCTCGACATCGGACACCTCGCCCACCGGGGCGTCCTGACGCTGTCGGGCGGCGAGCGCCAGCGCGTCCTGCTGGCCCGCGCGCTCGTACAGGAACCGGAGATCCTCGTCCTGGACGAGCCGACCAATCACCTGGACGTCCGCCACCAGGTCGACCTGCTCTCGCTCCTGCGCGGGTCGGGGCTCACCGTCCTCGTCGTCCTGCACGACCTCAACCTCGCGGCGGCAGCCTGCGACCGGCTCGGCGTGCTCTCCCAGGGCCGCCTGGTCGCGTCCGGAACGCCCGCGGACGTCCTCACGACCCGGCTCGTCCGCGACGTCTTCGGCGTCAGGGCCAGTGTCGTCCCCCACCCGCTGACCGGCGGTCCCCAGCTCCTGTACTCGCTCAACCCCACCCGCTGAAAGGCTGCTCACGCATGCGCACAACCCGAACCCCCGCCCTGGTCCGCCGGCCCGCCGCTCTCGGCGCCGCCCTGACGGCGGCCCTGGTGCTCGGCGGATGCGGCGCCGAAGTCGAAGCGGACGCCAAGGAGACCGGCAAGGTCACCGTCAAGCGCTGCGGCGAACCGGTGGAGTACACGGTGCCCGAGCGGGCCGTCGCCTACGAGGGCGGCAGCGCCGACAAACTCTTCGCCCTCGGTCTCACCGAGCACGTGCACGGCTATGTGATGCCTCCCGCGAACCCGCCGGTGAGCGAGTCCCCGTGGGCCTCCGAGTACGCCAAGGTGAAGATGCTCAGCGACGACCTCCTGAACAAGGAGGTCGTGGTGGAGGCCAAGTCCGACCTCGTCGTCGCCGGCTGGAACTCCGGCTTCAAGGACGAGCGGGGCATCACACCCGAGATCCTGGACAAGCTCGGCATCCAGAGCTTCATGCACACCGAGAGCTGCTTCAACTACCCCGGTCACCCCGAGAGGATGAGCCCCTTCGAGGCCCTCTACACCGACCTCGAACGGCTCGGCAGGATCTTCCGGGTCGACGAGAAGGCCACGGAGGTCGTCGACGGGTTGAAGAAGCGCGTGGAGGAGGTCGGGGCCAAGGCACCGCAGGGCGACCCGGTGCCCGTCTTCCTCTACGACTCCGGCACCGACCAGCCGTTCACCGCGGGCAACCAGGTGCCCCCCAACGACATCATCAGGACGGCGGGCGGCCGGAACGTCTTCGACGGTCTCGACGAGCGCTGGACCCAGGTCAACTGGGAATCCGTCGCCGAGGCGGAGCCCGAAGTCGTCGTCATCCTCGACTACGGCGACCTGCCCGCCGAAAAGAAGATCGACTTCCTGAAGACGTCCCCTCACACCAGGGAACTGCCGGCCGTGAAGAAGAACAACTTCTTCATCCTCGACTACAACGAGGGCATCAGCGGACCCCGCAACATCGACGGCCTGGAGAAATTCGCCACCTACCTGCGCGAACTCAAGGGCTGAGCCACCGCGCGCCACGGCCCGCCCGGCAGACGTGAACGCCCGCCGGGCAGGCCGCGCTTCGCCATGGGCGCGCACCGTCCCGCCGTACGACAAGGAAAGGACCCGACCCCATGGACCGCCACTCGATCGGCCAGGCTCTTCTGGAGCAGCTGCCGCCGCCCCTGCCCGCCGACCGGATCATCGCCCTCAACCAGCCCAAGGCCGACCTGCACACCACTCGTTCCTACGCATGGAACGGCTGGACGTTCGACGTTCCGCCCGGCGTCTTCATACCCGGCTGGACCAGCCGTCTGATCCACGAGCGGGTGCTCGACGGCCGTATCGAGACCCGCGGCCTGCGGTACGCCGCCATGGGCGTCGGCCTGGGCGTCGAGGCCGTGGCCGCGGGCCTCCGCGGCGCTCGGGAGATCCACGCGCTCGACGTCCACCCGGAGAGCGTGGCCGCCGCCACCCGTCACTACCGGCGCCTGGTCGGCGAGCGCCCGGACACCGCCTTCCTCCCGGCGGTCAGCGACGTCTTCGACGCCCTCCCGGAGGACGTCCGGCTGGACGTGGTCACCTTCAACCCGCCCGCCGTCAGCCAGACCGTCAGCGACGACCCCGACGTGGTGCGCAACGTCTGCGTGGGCGCGCCGCTGCTGGCGAGGTTCTTCGCCCAGATCGCGGAGCGGGAGGCGCTGGCCCCCGGCGGCGAGATCCACGTCATCGCCTCCAACACCGCGGACCTGCGGGCCCTGGTCCAGCACGCCCTGGACCACGGGTTCAGCCCGCGGATCGACCATCTCCACGACTGGCAGGACGGTGTGCTGACCTTCCTGTTCCGCATCACCCACGAGACGCCCCGCACCGGAGGACAGCGATGAAGAACACCGAGGAACTCCTGGCCGCCGTCCTGGCGGGCGACCACGGCCCCCACCCCGCCGGCCTCGTGGCCACCAGCGTGTTCTGGGTGCACCACGGCACCCGGCTGGCCGGCGGGAACACCACCTACCTCAACCAGTACCTCCTCGTCCGCCTGGGCGATTCCTTCGGCGCCTGCGCCTTCGAGGCCGGCGAGGTCGACGCGTCCATATGCCGCGACGCCTCCGGCGCCCCCCTCGACACGCTGCTGCGCGAGGCGCCGCGGCCACTGCGGATCGCCGCGCTCGACGCCTGCCTCAGCACCGCCCACCCGCACCGGGAGGCGGCCGAGGCGGAACCGGTCACCCTGCCCGCCGGAACGCCCGAGACCCGGGCACTGGCCCGGGACGCGGCCATCGCCGGACTCCTCGACATCGACGCCGGGGCCCGAGTCGGCCTGATCGGGGTGGTCAACCCGCTCGTCGCGGCCATCCGCGAGCGCGGCGGTGATCCCCTGCTCTGCGACTTCAACCTGCGCACCACCCAGTGGGGCGACCCGGTCACCGACGACATGCACGAGGTCCTCGGCACCGCCGACGCGGTCGTGGCCACCGGCATGACCCTCAGCAACGGCAGCTTCGACACCGTACTGGCCCGCTGCCGCGAACGCGGCGTGCCCCTGGTGGTCTACGCCCAGACCGGCAGCGCCGTGGCGCGCGCCTTCCTCGGGCAGGGCGTGACCGCCCTGTCCGCGGAGCCCTTCCCCTTCTCCCAGTTCAGTGCCGAACCCACCACCCTGTACCGCTACCGGGTGGCGGCCGGCGCATGACCGCCGCAACCCGTCCGCCCGAAGCCGCCGCCCGCGGCACGGAGGGCACCGGACGCGCCGCCTGCCATCACGGCGAGATCCTGCAGGGCGCCTTCCTCGACGAGCGGCGCCGCACCGTGCACGCACTGGTCACGCTGCCGATGAACGGACCGGGCAGCACCGCGCGGTTCGCACACCGGCCCGGCACCCCGCCGGACGAGGTGACGGTGACGCCCGGCGGCCGGACCAAGGCACGGGCGGCGGCCGTCCTCGCGGTACGGGAGTGCGCCGCACGCCGCGACGCGGAGCCCTGCGGCGGGGAGCTGACCCTCACCGGGGACCTCCCCATCGGCCTCGGAATGGGCTCCTCCACCAGCGACGTCATCGCCACCGTGCGGGCGGTCGCCGACTCCTGGGGCGTGCTGCTGCCGTCGGAGACGATCGCCCGGATCGCGGTGCGCGCCGAAGGCGCCAGCGACCCCCTGATGCACGGTTCCCGCCCCCTGCTCTTCGCACAGCGCGAAGGCCGTGTCCTCGAGGTCCTGGGCTCCGCGTTGCCGCCCGCCGTGGTGGTCGGGTGCGCGCTCGGCGGCGGCGCGCCGGTCGACACTCTCTCGCTCCCCGCCCTCCACCACGACGACGACCTCGCCGCCTACGGACACCTGCGCCGCATGCTCCGCCGTGCGGTGACCGACGCCGACACCGCACTGCTCGGCAGGGTCGGCACCGCCAGCGCCCGCCTGCGCCAACGCGTCCTGCCCCACCAGGAGTTCCCCGCGCTCACCGGCATCGCCGACAGCACGGGCGCCGTCGGCGTGCAGATCGCCCACAGCGGCAACGTCGCCGGCATCCTCTTCGACCCCCGCACCCCCGGCCTGCACCACGGACTGCGCCGTTGCACCCGTGCCCTGCGCCGCGAGGGGATCACACCGACCCGGACCTTCACCACCTTCGCGTCTTCCACCAGCGAGGAGTTCCCGTGGACGAACACATCTCGGAAGCCGTCGGCCGCCCGGACCTGATACGCCTCGACGACGGTCTCCTCTGCCTGCGCTTCGAGACCATGAAGGTCGTCTCCGCCCTGGCCGCCGTACGCCACCTGCTCGACACCGGAGCCGTACGGCGTGGCGACACCCTCATCGACAGCTCCAGCGGCATCTACGCCTACGCCCTCGCCCTCGCCTGCCACCGCTACGGCATGCGCTGCCACATCATCGGCTCCACCACCGTCGACCACACCCTGCGCACCCAACTCGACGTTTTGGGCGCACACTTGGAGCAGATGCCGCCCAGCAGCAGCCTCAAGCTCGACCAGAACCGACGCGTCGCCCGCGTCCGCGAGATCCTGCGGGAACACCCGGACTACCACTGGATGCGCCAGTACCACGACGACATCCACTACCTCGGCTACGAGGCCGTCGCCGAACAGATATGCACCCGGACCGGTGGCGACTGCCTCACCCTCGTCGGCGGAGTGGGCTCCGGGGCCTCCACCGGCGCCCTCACCCACCACCTGAGGAAGCGCTCCGTCGATGTGCGACTCGTGGGCGTCCAGCCGTACGGGAGCGTCACCTTCGGCAGCGAGCACGTCGCCGATCCGGAGATCATCATCGCGGGCATCGGCAGCTCCATCCCCTTCGGCAACGTCCGCCACGACCTCTACGACACCCTGCACTGGCTCGCCTTCGACGCCGCCCTCGCCGGCAGCGTCGACCTGCTGCGCCGGCACGCCGTGTTCGCGGGCCTGTCCACCGGAGCCGCCTACCTCGCCGCCCGGTGGGAACGCCGCGAAGAGCCCCGCCGCACCGCCCTGTTCCTCGCCGCCGACACCGGCCACCGCTACGTCGACACCGTGTTCGCCCGGCATCGGGAGGCCGCTCGTGTCGAGGACCTGGCACCCCGTGCGGTACGCGGCACGGGCGAGCTGGCCCTCCCCTGGTCACGTATGAGCTGGGACGGGTCCCCGGCACCCGAGGGAGCGGTCCTCGTGTAGGCCGCCGCGGGAACGGGCCGGGTGGGCGTCGGAGTCCCGGCGTTCCTCGCGGGGATCCGACGCCTCGGCGACGGCACGGAACGGTGCGGCCTCCGGCACCGGCACCGGGCCGCCGCCGAGCCCACCCCGCGTGCCGGGTGCCGGGTGCCGGGTGTCGGGTGACCGTCACCGACGTGTCGGCCTCCGGTGCCTCACGCCGGCTGCCGGATCCGGGACAGGGCCACCGGGGTGAGTACCCGGTCGGGCGGACCCTGCCCGACCAGCCGTCCGTCGCCGAGGAGCAGGCAGGCGTCGGCGGAGCGGGCGGCCGCCAGGTCGTGCGTGGCCTGGACGACGGTCGTGCCGTCGGCGACCAGTTCCGTCAGCAGCGTCGTGATGCGCTCCCGGGCTTCGGGGTCGAGCCCGGTGGTCGGCTCGTCCAGAAGCAGCAGGTCGGACTGCTGGGCGAGGCCCTGCGCGATCAGGACGCGCTGACGTTGCCCACCGGACAACTCGCCGAGCTGGCGGGCGGCGAGGCCGGCGACGCCCAGTCGTTCCATGGCCGAGTCGACCACCGCCCGGTCCTGCCGCGTCAACCGCCGCCACAGGCCCCGCTCCTCCCAGCGCCCCATCTCCACGGTCTGCCGTGCGGTGAGGGGGAGTGCGTCGCCGACGGCCCCGCGCTGCGGGACGAAGGCGGGCGGGCGGCCCGCTGCGTACTGGAGCTGTCCGGATGTGGCGTGGATCACGCCGGCGATCACGCCGAGCAGTGTGGACTTCCCGCTGCCGTTCGGTCCGACGAGTGCCGTCGTGGCCGAAGCCGGTATGCGGCCGTCGAGTTGGCGGAGTACCGGACGGCCGGGGTAGCCCGCGTCCAGGCCGGTGAAGCGGACGCGATCGTCGCCTGACCCGTCGACGGGCGGCGTCGGGGAGTGTTTGTTGAACATGATTTTCATTGTAGGGTCCTCGTATGGAGTGGTTGACGGCCCCTTTCGAGGCGGCCTTTGTGCAGCGGGCCCTGTGGGCCGGGATCCTGGTGTCGGCGATATGCGCCCTCGCGGGTACGTGGGTGGTGCTCCGGGGGATGGCCTTCCTCGGCGACGCCATGTCCCACGGGCTGCTGCCGGGTGTCGCGGTCGCCGCGCTGCTCGGAGGCAACCTGCTGGTGGGGGCGGTGGTGAGCGCGGCCGTCATGACGGCCGGTGTCACCGCCCTCGGCCGTGCTCCGAGGCTCTCCCAGGACACCGGCATCGGCCTGCTCTTCGTCGGCATGCTGTCCCTGGGCGTCATCATCGTGTCGCGCTCGCAGTCGTTCGCCGTGGACCTCACCGGGTTCCTCTTCGGTGACGTCCTGGCCGTGCGCGAGAGCGACCTGGTCCTCCTCGGGGTGGCGCTGCTGCTGGCGCTGGCCGTCTCGGCGCTCGGCCACCGCGCCTTCCTGGCGCTGGCGTTCGACGAGCGCAAGGCCCACACCCTCGGCCTGCGTCCCCGGTTGGCGCACGCCGTGCTGCTCGGTCTGCTGGCGCTGGCCATCGTCGCCTCCTTCCACATCGTGGGCACGCTGCTCGTGCTGGGCCTGCTCATCGCCCCGCCGGCGGCGGCCCTGCCCTGGGCGCGCGGCGTGCGCGGCGTCATGGTCCTCGCCGCCGCCCTCGGCGCGGCTGCCACCTTCGGCGGCCTGCTGCTCTCGTGGCACCTGAGCACCGCGGCCGGCGCGACCGTCTCGGCACTCGCGGTCAGCCTCTTCTTCCTGTCCCACCTGGCTTCCGGGTTCCGGCACCGTCTCCGTGCGCGCCGCGCCGGCCTCTCCGCCCATGCCGCCGCGTTCCCCGCGAACGCCCCCACGCCCCGACCGAACGAAACCTGAGGCGATCTCCTTGTTCGTCCGAAGAAACGTCACTTCCCTGGCGCCGGCACTCCTGTCCGCGGTCCTGTTGACCGCGGGCTGCGCGGGCCGGGACGCCGCCGAGCCGGGCCCCGAGCCCCCTCCCTCCTCTGCCGCTCCCCACGGGTACGTCGAGGGCGCCACCGAGTCCGCCGAGCAGCAGTCCCGGCTCCTGCTCGGCGACCCCGGCACCGGCGACACCCGAGTGCTGGACCTGATCACCGGCGAGATCCACGAGACCGCGCGCGCAGCCGGTGTCACCGCACTCACCACGGACGGCCGTTTCGGCTACTTCCACGGTGCGGACCGCACCCACGTCCTCGACGGCGGCGCGTGGATGGTCGACCACGGAGACCACGTGCACTACTACCGCGCGAAGACCCGGGAGGTGGGCGAACTCCCGGGCGGCACCGGCACGAGCATCCGCAGCGACGCGGGCGTGACCGTCGTCACGGCGGCGGACGGCAAGGCGGGCGTACACCCCCGCGCCACTCTGGAGGAGGGCACCCTCGGCACCCCCGATCAGCTCCCGGGCACCTACGCCGGGCCCGTCGTGCCGTACGCGGAACACCTGGTCGCCCTCACGCGCGACGGCGACGCTCCCGCGAAGGTCGTCGTGCTCGACCGGACCGGCCAGCGCGTCGCCACTCCCGAGCCCACGTGCGAGGACCCGGAGGGCGACGCGGTCACCCGGCGGGGGATCGTCCTCGGCTGCGCCGACGGCGCCCTGCTCGTCCACGAGGACGACGGCACCTTCACCGCCGAGAGGATCCCGTACGGCGAGGACGTGCCGCCGACGGAGCGGGCCACGCGGTTCCGGCACCGGCCGGGCAGCACCACGCTCACCGCGCCCGCGGGAAGGGACGCCGTCTGGGTCCTGGACGTCACCGAGCGCACCTGGAAGCGGGTGGAGACCGGGCCCGTGGTCGCCGCCAACACGGCTGGCGAAGGCGCACCACTGCTGGTCCTGGAGACCGACGGAGCCCTGCACGGCTACGACCCGTCCACCGGCAAGGAGACCACGGTCACCGGACGCCTGCTGGAGGACGTCCCCGGCGCCGTCACCGGCGAAGCCGCGGCACCGGTGATCGAGGTCGACCGGAGCCGGGCCTACCTCAACGATCCCGCGGGCAAACGCGTGTACGAGATCGACTACAACGACGACCTCCGTGTCGCCCGCACCTTCGACCTGGACGTCCGGCCGTCGCTGATGGTGGAGACGGGCCGATGAGCGCGCGTGCGCGGGCGGCGCGGGTGCGCGCCCTGCTGCTGAACCTGGTCACCTTCGTCGTCGTCGCCGGCACGGCGGCCGGCTGCGCGGGCGGTGGTGACGCGCGGCCCCGGGTCGTCGTGACGACCAACATCCTCGGTGACATCACCCGGGAGATAGTCGGGGACGAGGCGGACGTCAGCGTCCTGATGAAGCCCAACGCCGACCCGCACTCCTTCGGCCTGTCGGCCGTACAGGCCGCCGAACTGGAGAACGCGGACCTGGTCGTCCACAACGGCCTGGGCCTGGAGGAGAACGTGCTGCGGCACGTGGAGGCGGCCCGCGCGTCCGGTGTGGCCACCTTCGCGGCCGGTGAGGCGGCCGACCCGCTCACCTTCCACGCCGGCGAGGAGGGCGGTCCCGACGACGAGGCCGGCGAGCCCGACCCGCACTTCTGGACCGACCCCGACCGGGTGCGCAAGGTGGCCGGTCTGATCGCCGACCAGGTAGTGGAACACGTCGAGGGTGTGGACGAGCAGGCCGTCCGGGACAACGCCGAGCACTACGACGGACGACTCGCCGACCTCACCACCTGGATGGAGAAGTCCTTCGCGGTCATCCCCGAGCACCGCCGCGCCCTGGTGACCAACCACCACGTCTTCGGCTACCTCGCCGACCGCTTCGGCTTCCGCGTGATCGGCGCCGTCATCCCCAGCGGCACCACCCTCGCCTCACCCAGCTCGTCCGACCTGCGCTCCCTCACCCAGGCGATGGAGGAGGCCGAGGTGCGCACCGTCTTCGCCGACTCCTCCCAGCCCACCCGGCTCGCCGAGGTCCTGCGCCAGGAGATGGGCGGTGATGTGGACGTGGTCCCGCTGTACTCCGAGTCGCTGACCGAGAAGGGCAAGGGCGCCGGCACCTACCTGGACATGATGCGCGCCAACACCTCGGCGATGGCCGAGGGACTCACCGGCGACTGACCAGCTTCCCCCTGGGGCCGGCGCACCGACCGCCGGCCGCTCCGCCACACAACCCCGTGCCCTCAGGGCCGGAGAGGACGAACACACGATGAACAGGTCGACACGCGCCAGAATGCTCGCGGGCACGGCCCTCGCCCTGACGGCGTCCATGGCGCTGACCGCCTGCGGCGGCGACGACACCTCGTCCGACGCCGAACCGAAGCAGACCAAGAGCAGCGGGGCCACCGCGGTCGAGAACCCGCTGGTCGCCTCCTACGACGGGGGACTGTACGTCCTCGACGGCGAGACCCTGAAGCTGGCGAAGACCGTCGAGCTGCCCGGCTTCAACCGGATCAACCCGGCGGGCGACGAGGACCACGTCATCATCTCCACCGACAGCGGATTCCGCGTGCTCGACGCGGCCCGCCAGACCTTCACGGACGCCGAGTTCAAGGGTGCGAAGCCCGGTCACGTCGTGCGGCACGGTGGCAGGACGGTCCTGTTCACCGACGGCACGGGCGAGGTGAACGCCTTCGACCCCGCGGACCTGGCCGGCGGGAAGCAGCCGGAGGCCCGCAGCTACACCTCCGCCGAGCCCCACCACGGCGTCGCGATCGAACTGGCCGACGGCGAACTCGTCACCACCCTGGGCACCGAGGAGAAGCGCACCGGCGCCCTCGTCCTGGACGAGAACGACAAGGAGATCGCACGCGCCGAGAACTGCCCGGGTGTCCACGGCGAGGCCGCCGCCCAGGGCGACGTCGTCGGCCTCGGCTGCGAGGACGGCGTACTGCTCTACAAGGACGGCGAGTTCACCAAGGTCGACGCCCCTGACGACTACGCCCGCACCGGCAACCAGGCCGGCAGCGACGCCTCCCCGATCCTCCTGGGCGACTACAAGACCGACCCCGACGCGGAACTGGAACGGCCCACCCGCATATCGCTGATCGACACCCGCACCGCGAAGATGAAGCTGGTCGACCTCGGCACCAGCTACTCCTTCCGCTCCCTCGCCCGCGGCCCGCACGGCGAAGCACTCGTGCTCGGCACCAACGGCGTCCTCCACGTCATCGACCCGGAGACCGGCACGGTCGAGAAGAAGATCGACGCCGTCGGCGACTGGACCGAGCCCCTGGACTGGCAGCAGCCCAGGCCAACCCTCTTCGTCCGCGACCACACGGCGTACGTCTCCGAACCGGGCAAGCGCCAACTGCACGCCTTCGACCTGGACTCGGGCGACAAGCTGACGTCCGTCACCCTGCCGAAGGCCACCAACGAACTGTCCGGGACGATGGACGGCCGCTGACCGGCACTTCCCGTTCCGGTGCAGCGCCCGCCGGCCACGTGCCGGCGGGCGCCCCGCGGGGAAGTGCGTCAGACGATCACGCGGGCCTCGCGGAGCGTCGGCGCGTCCCCCGACGCCGGCGGTGGTGGGCACCGGCCGCACCGCGGGCCGGGGCCGGGGCCGGGGGGATGGACAAGCATGCGACTCGTTG
Organism: Streptomyces sp. JK94; assembly: GCF_053613315.1. Taxonomy (NCBI): domain Bacteria; kingdom Bacillati; phylum Actinomycetota; class Actinomycetes; order Kitasatosporales; family Streptomycetaceae; genus Streptomyces; species Streptomyces sp. JK94. Next base: position 140,281 of record NZ_JBSICH010000029.1, read on the forward strand.
TAAGGTAGGGAAACAGCCCTTGACCTGCATAAATGCAGGCAGGGAGCCTAATTGTGGGAGTGCCCCGATGTTGCATACCATGTTCCAGTCCAAGATCTAGTATCTGGGCGGTTGTGCAGTTCAGAGGCGTGTTCGGGCTATCCAGGTCAGCAAATGGTCAGCAGGGGTCGCGGAGGCGCCTCCGCTTGCTGACCCGGTGATCGGCGCGGTGCCCGCACCCGTACACGATCCGTTTCCGCAACGGCGCGGGGAAGCAGCTCGAAGAGGGCGGCTTCACTACGCAGGATGAGGCGATCGATGGCCTCGTGTGCGCCGGAGCTCTCTCGGCGCGGGCCGAGCCGGCGGGGGCCGGCTCAGGACACGCGGTGCAGCCAGCCGTCGGGGTCGGCAGCGCGGCCGCGCTGGATGTCGACCAGGGTCTCCCGGAGCCGTCGTGTCACCGGACCCATCTCGCCGTCGCCGACGGTCCAGTCGCCGTCCTGCCCGTCGCGTACCGTGCCCACCGGCGTCAGCACGGCCGCCGTGCCGCAGGCGAACACCTCCGTGATCTCGCCGCTCGCGCATCCCGCGCGCCACTCGTCCACGGCGACGGGGCGCTCGCCCACCCGGTAGCCGCACCGTGCGGCAAGCCGCAGCAGCGAGTCCCGGGTGACGCCCGGCAGCAGCGTGCCTGTCAGCGGAGTGGTGGACACCTCGGCGTCGGCACCGCTGCCCCGGACGAAGAACAGGTTCATCCCGCCCATCTCCTCCACCCAGCGCCGCTCGGTGGAGTCGAGCCACACCACCTGCTGGCAGCCGGCCTCCTGGGCCTGCCGCTGGGCCACGAACGACGGGGCGTAGTTCGCCGCGCACTTCACGTCGCCGGTGCCGTCGGGCATCGCGCGGCTCTGCGTCCGGCAGATCAGGACGGACACCGGGCGCACCTCGTCCCCGAAGAAGCCTCCGGCCACGAACGCGAGCGTCAGGAACAGGTACTCCTCCGACGGCCTGAGCATCAGGTTCACGTCGGTGCCGACCATCAGGGGGCGCAGGTACAGGCTGTGGTCGGGGTGGTCGGACAGCTCGCCCCGGTCGGCCGCGACGAGCTGCTCCACGCCCTCGATGTACAGCTCCTCGGGAAGCTCGGGCATCGCCAGTCGTGCCGCCGAACGACGGAACCGGCGCGCGTTCTCCCACGGCCGGAATACGGCGGTCGACCCGTCGGCCTGCCGGAAGGCCTTCATGCCCTCGAAGATCACCTGGCCGTAGTGCAGGCCTATGGTGGCGGGGTGCAGTGACAGCTGCTCCATCGGCCGCAGCGAGCTGTCGTGCCAGCCGCGCTCGGGCGAGTACCGCATGCTGTAGAGATGGCGCGTGAACGCGTCGCCGTGACCGGGCGAGGCGAGGGGCGACGCGATGGACGGGTTCAGCAGTGACGTCATGCTCGTCTCCTGTGGTCGGACGGACGGGGTCAGACGAGGGGGGCGGAGAAGAAGGTCTCCCGGTGTTCGATCCGGTGGTCGGCGTCGAGCGTGAAGAACTCCGCGAACCGGTGCGCGGCCGGGCTGCCGTCGCGCAGCCTGCCCGAGAACGAGCCCCGCACGGCGACCTCGTGGCCGGTCACCACCACGGAGTCCAGGGCGTGGCGACCCTCGCTGATCACGCGCTCATGGGTGTAGAAGTGCTCGATCCCCGGCCTGCCGTGCAGCGGGGGGTATCCGGGCCGGTGGTACGTGGCGTCCGGAGCGAACATCGCCACGAGCCCGGCGACGTCACCGGCGTCGACGAGCTGGTAGAACCGGGGGATGGGGGTCGTGGTCATCGGTGCTCTCCCTGGTCTCGGAGGTGGGTGGTGAGCACGGCCGCGATGTGCGCCATCGGGCCGGGCCGGGTCATCTCGCCGTGCCGGCAGTCGACCGTGTGCAGTTCGAGGCGGGACACATGGGGCGACCACGCGTCGGGGGCGGGTTCGCCGCCGGTGGCCCCGGCGGTGGCGTGGAAGAAGACGGCGCGCCCGTCGAAGTGTCCGGGTACACCGGTGCGACTGAGCGAGAGGTTGGCGGCGAAGACGTCGGCGAGGGTCGCCGGGGCGCCCACCCGTTTCCGGAACGTCTCGGCGTCCAGGCCCGGGTAGCCCAGCGATTCCCGCAACGCCTCGCCCACATGGGGGTCGGATGCGGTGAAGGTCTCACCGGTCGGCTCGGGGGGGTACCCGTCCAGCAGGGCGAGCAGCGCGACTTCCTCGCCCGCGGCCCGCAGCGCGACCGCCATCGCGTGGGCGACGCCCGCGCCGAAGGACCACCCCAGCAGGTGGTACGGCCCGGTGGGCTGAACGCCGCGCACCTGCTCGACGTAGTCGGCGACCATGGCGTCCAGCGAGGAGGGCGCGGCGTCCGGTTCCAGGAGACCGCGAGCCTGGAGGCCGTGGACGGGCCGGTCAGGAAGGTGCCGCAACAGGCCCGAGTAGACCCAGCTGATGCCTGCGGCGGGATGGACGCAGAACAGCGCTGGACGCGAACCCGCCGACCTCAGCGGCAGCAGGACCGCGAGTCCGTCGCCGCCGCGGGACGGGAAGGGGCCGTCGCCGTCCGGGTGCGGGGCGTCCAGCCGGGACGCCAGGGCGGCCGGGGAGGGCGACTCGAACAAGGTACGGATGCCGGGGCGGACGCCCAGCCGCGCCTCGATGCCGGACAGCAGTCGGGTGGCGAGCAGCGAATGACCCCCGAGATCGAAGAACTCGCTGTCGGCTCCGACGGGGTCCGGCAGCCCCAGGACGTCGGCGAACAGCTCGCACAGGACTTCCTCGGTCGGGGTGGCCGGCGCCTCGCCGCGCCCCGTGTCGTACCGCGGCGCGGGCAGCGCGCGTCGGTCCAGTTTGCCGTTGGCCGTGTACGGCAGGTCGTCCAGGACGACGACGGCGGCCGGGACCAAATGCCGCGGAAGCAGCGTCCGCGCGTGGTCGCGCAGAGCCGCCGCGTCTGGCGCCGAGTCCGTTGCCGGTACGACGTACGCGACGATCCGCCTGTCGCCCGGCCGGTCCTCGCGCACGGCGACCGCCGTCCGGGCGACGGCCGGATGGCCGGTCAGCGCCGCCTCGATCTCGGCCGGTTCGACGCGGAAGCCGCGAATCTTGACCTGGTCGTCGGTGCGGCCCACGTACTCCAGGGCACCGTCCTGCCGCAGTCGTGCCACGTCCCCGGTGCGGTACATCCGGGCGCCCGGTGTCCCGTTCGGGTCGGCGACGAAGCGCTCGGCGGTCGCGGCCGCGGCGCCGAGGTAGCCCAGGGCCAGACCGGCCCCGCCGAGGTAGAGCTCACCGATGCCGCCCGGGGGCACCAGGCCGAGCCGGTCGTCGAGGACGTAGGCGTGCTTGCCGTGGACGGGCCGGCCGATGGGCACCTGGACGCCGTCCGCGCCGGTGACGGTGTGCGTGGTGCTGAACCCGGTGCTTTCGGCGGGGCCGTACCCGTTGACCACCCTCACCCCCGGAAACTGCTTCAGCACCAGGCCGAGGTGGTGCGGTGACGCCGGTTCGCCGCCGGTCATGGCGTGGCGGACGGTCTCGAAGACCTTCCGATGCTCGTCGAGCACGTGGTTGAACAGGCTCGCGGACGCGTCGAAGACGGTCACCCCGTGCTCCACGACCAGCTCCGCGACGACCGCCGGGTCGACGTTGGAGCCGGGGTACAGCACGGACGTGCCGCCGTGCAGCAGGGGCCCGAGCAGCTGGGTGGCGAAGGCGTCCCAGGACACCGGTGCGGCCTGCAGCCACACCTCGCCAGGTCCGAACGGGGCGTAGTCCTGTCCGGTGACGGTGGCGGCGACGGCCCGGTGGGAGGCCATCACCCCCTTGGGCACACCCGTCGAACCGGAGGTGAACATGACCACGGCCGGATCCTCGGGTGACACCCGAGCCTCGGGCGCCGCACCGGGCGCGCGGGACACGCCGGCGATGTCGACGCAGTCGCGGCCGAGGGCGCGGGACGAGGCCGCCGAGCCCACCACGGTCCGGACGCCCGCACGGTCGAGCACCGCGCGCAGGCGCTCGGCGGGGAAGGACGTGTCCAGCAGGGTGTAGCACGCGCCGGTCCACAGGACGCCCAGCAGCGCGGCCACCAGGTCCGGCCCGCGGTCGAGATGCACGCCCACGACGTCGCCGGGTCCGGTGCCCAGCCGCGCAGCGACGCCCCGGGCGTGATCGGCCAGCTCGGCGTACGTAGTGCGACCGGACGTGGACACCAGTGCCGTCGCCCTCGGCGTCCGGGCGCACTGCTCGGCGAACAGTTCGTGCAGGCAGCCGGTGCGCACGCCGGGGGCCTCGGCCGGTGCGGTGAGCGCCTCACGCTCCGCGTCGTCGAGCAGCGGCAAGGCGCTGAGCCGCACGGACGGGTCCGCGCCGATGTGGCGGAGCAGCCGTTCGAGCCGACGTGCCAGCGATTCCGCGGTACGACGGTCGTACCGGCTCGTCGCGTACTCCCACGAGATCTCCAGGCCGAGTGGTGCGCCACCGGGGGACCGGGACTCGCGCACCCCGACGGTGGTGTCGAACTTCGACGTCCCGGTGCCCTGGTGCAGCGGTTCCACGCTGAGGCCGGGCCAGGCCGGCGGCTCGCCGACCTCGGTGGTCAGCACCAGCATCACCTGGAACAGCGGGTGCCGACCGTGCACCCGGACCGGCCTCACCCTCTCCACGACCTGCTCGAACGGCACCTCCTGGTGGGCGAACGCGTCGAGGTCGGCGGCGCGGACCCGCTCCAGGAGCTCCGCGAAGGTGGGGTCGCCGCTGGTGTCCGTGCGCAGGACGAGGGTGTTGACGAAGAAGCCGACCAGCTCGTCCAGCGCTTCATCGGACCGCCCGGCGACCACCGTGCCCAGGGGAAGATCGGTGCCGCCGCCCATCCTCGTCAGCAGCGCCGCGACCGCGGCATGGACCGCCATGAACAAGGTCGTCCCCGACCGTGCCGCCAGGTCCAGCAGCCCCTGGTGCGCGGAGGGACCGAGCCGGACCGGGACACTGCCACCCTCGGCCCCGGGGTGCAACGGCGGGGGCCGGTCCGCGGGGAATCCGGCCTCCTCCGGCAGGTCGGCCAACGCCGAGTGCCAGTAGCCGAGCTGCCGCGCGAGGAGGCTGTCCGGGTCGTCAGCGTTCCCGAGGACGTCGCGCTGCCACTCCGCGAAGTCCGCGTACTGCACCGGCAGTTCGGGGAACGACGGCGCTCCACCGGCGACGCGGGCGCGGTACGCCGCGGCGAGGTCGCGGGTCAGGGGGGCGAGGGACCAGCCGTCGCAGGCGATGTGGTGGATGAGCACAAGCAGGACGTGCTCGTCGCCTCCCGGCTCCGTCCACACGGTGGCGCGGACCGGAGGGTCCGCCGTGAGGTCGAACACGTGGCGCGCCGCCGCGTCCAGGACCTCCGCCGTGCCCGCGGAGGCAGACACCGTCAACGGTGCCTCACCCGGCGGGAGGATGCGCTGGCGCGGCTCGCCGTCGGCTTCGGGGTATGCGGTGCGCAGGACCTCGTGCCGACGGACCACGTCGGCCAGTGCGGCCCGCAGAGCGGCAACGTCCAGGTGGCCGCGCAACCGCAGGACGACCGGGATGTTGTAGGCGGGGCCGGGCTCGGCCCGGGCGAGGAACCACAGTCGGCGCTGGTGGAAGGAGAGCGGGGCGGTGTGGACGGAAGCTGTCACTGGGTCTCCTCTGTCCTGGTCCGCCTGCGCAGGGCGGGGCGCGCCGGAGCGGTCCGGTCGAGACGGCCGGCCAGGGCGGCCGGGGTCCGGGCCCGGAACACGGTCTTGAGGGACACATCCGCTCCCAGCGTCGACCGCACCCTGCTGATCAGCCGCGCGACCAGCAGGGAGTGCCCGCCGAGGTCGAAGAAGTCCTCCTCGGGACCCACCTCCTCAAGCCCCAGCAGCTCGCCGTACAGCGCGCAGAGCGCCCGCTCCTCCCGGGTCCGGGGCGCACGTCCGGTCGAGCGGTTGCCGAGGTCCGGCGCAGGGAGCGCCGCCCGGTCGAGCTTGCCGTTGGGGTTGAGGGGGAGCCGGTCGAGGAGGACGTAGGCGCTGGGCCGCAGGTGTTCGGGCAGGTCGCGTGCCGCGTGCGCACGCAGGGACGCCTCGTCCAGACCGCAGTCGGGCTCCGGAACGACGTAGGCGACGAGGGTTTTGTCGCCGGGGTGGTCTTCGCGGACGATGACGGTGTTGTGGCGGATGTGGGGGTGTTGTTGGAGGGTGGCGCGGGTTTCGGCGGGTTCGATGCGGAAGCCGCGGATTTTGGTTTGTTCGTCGGTGCGGCCGAGGTATTCGATGGTGCCGTCGGGGTTCCAGCGGCCGAGGTCGCCGGTGCGGTACATGCGGGTGCCGGGTCGGTGGGGGTTGGCGATGAAGCGTTCGGCGGTGAGGGCGGGTCGGTGGAGGTAGCCGTGGGCGAGGCCGGGTCCTGCCATGTGGATGTCGCCGGGGACGCCGATGGGGACGGGGTTGAGGTGGGGGTCGAGGATGTAGACGGTTTTGTTGTGGAGGGGGCGTCCGACGGGGATGGTGGGGCGGTGGGTGTCGGTGGGGGTGATGGGGTGGGTGAGGGTGAAGATGGTGTTCTCGACGGGGGAGTAGCCGTTGAGGAGGTGGAGGTGGGGTTGGTGGGTGAGGAGTTGGCGGGTGTGGGTGGGGGAGGCGGGTTCGCCGCCGGTGAGGATGTGGGTGAGGGAGGTGAGGGAGGTGAGGGCTTGGGGGTGTTCGTCGATGAGGTGGTTGAGGAGGCTGGCGGAGAAGTGTGCGGTGGTGACGGGGTGTTCGGTGAGCAGTTGGGCGATGACGGTGGGATCGGTGGTGTGACCGGGGTGCAGGACGCACGTCGCCCCGTGCAGCAACGGACCGAAGAGTTCCAGGGCGAAGGCGTCCCAGGCGACCGGTGAGCACTGGAGCCAGACCTGTCCGGGGCCGAAGTCGGTGAAGGTCTGTCCCATCAGGGTCGTGGTCAGGGCCTTGTGAGGGGTGACGACGCCCTTGGGCTCGCCCGTCGAACCCGACGTGAACATCAC
>NZ_JBSICH010000030.1:0-68138 GCF_053613315.1 Streptomyces sp. JK94
GCGTGGGAGTGGCGGGGCAGTTCGACGACGGTCAGGCCCTGGTAGCCGCTGGCCGTCAGGGCGTCGAGGACGGGCGGGAAGTCGATCTCGCCGTCGCCGAAGGGGAGATGCTTGTGGACGCCGCGGCGCATGTCCTCGATCTGGACGTGCCGCAGCCAGGGGGCGGCGTCGCGCACGCAGTCGGCGGGGGACGCGGGCTCCAGGCACTGGCAGTGGCCGATGTCCAGGGTCAGGCCCAGCGGGGCGGGGTCGCCGAGGTCGGTGCGCAGGCGGTGGAAGCCGGCGAGGGTGGACAGCAGATGACCCGGTTCGGGTTCCACCGCGAGGGGCACGCCGGTGTCCTCGGCCGCGTCCAGCACCGGGCCCAGGGCGTCGGCGAGGCGTTTCCAGGCGGTCTCCTCGTCGGTGCCCGCCGGGGTGGGGCCGCTGAAGCAGTGCACGGCGTGGGCGCCGAGGTCGGCGGCGACGCGGACGGCGCGGATCAGCAGGCGGATGCGTGCCCAGCGGGCGTCCGGGTCCTCGTCCAGCAGGGAGGGGCCGTGTTTGCGGCGCGGGTCGAGCACGTAGCGGGCGCCGGTCTCCACCGTGACGCCCAGGCCGAGGGCGTCGAGGCGGCGGGCGACCCGGCGGGTACGGGCGGCCAGGTCGGGGGCGAGCGGGTCGAGGTGCATGTGGTCGAGGGTCAGGCCGACGCCGTCGTAGCCGAGGTCGGCGAGCAGGGCGAGGGCGTCGTCCAGGCGCAGGTCGGCGAGGCCGTTCGTGCCGTAGCCGAAGCGGAGGGGGGACGGAGATGTTCCGCCCTCTTTCCGGGACGGAGATGTTCCGACCCCCTTCCGGGACGGAGCCGCTCCGTCCGCCTCCCGCGGCGGGGCGGTGGCCCTGCTCGCCCCCGCGTCCGCAGCCCGCGCACCCGTGCTCGCGTCCCGGCGCGGGCTCCCGTTCACGCCGCCACTCGCCCCCGGGCGCGCGTTCCCGTTCTTTCCGCGCGGCCCCCGGTCCGGGTACTCGCTCACGTGATGCTCACCTTCCTCATGGCGGCCCGTCGCGCGAACACCCGGCCGGCCGGGGCCAGGGCCGCGACGAGGAGGGACGTGGTGGCCGCCCCGGAGCGGGCGGCGAGCGCGGCCTGGAGCGGGATCGTGGCCCGGATGCCGCCGCCGACGGCCCGTTGGGTGAGCGGCGGCGAGGGGTTGAGCGTGGCGTGGAAGTAGGGGCGGGCGGCCGTGGCGGCGTAGGCGGCGCCCAGGACGGTGGCGAGGGCGGCGGTGGCCCGGGGCGGGCGCTCGGCGGGGCCGGGGCCCGGCAGGCCGGGGGCGGCTGCTGCCCGCCGGCCTGCCGGGGGCCGGGTGCGGCGGTGGGTGGCCAGCCGCGTCAGCGCCCCCGTCGTCGCGAGGGCGGCCAGCGGGGCCAGGACCGAGCCGCCGGTGGTCTCCCGGCGGGACACGGCCGTGACCGCGAGGGTGTGGCTGCCGAGCAGTGCGGCGGAGGGCAGCGCGGCCCGGGTGCCGCCGCCGGTGGCGGCCGCGCCCAGGAGCAGGTCCAGTCCGCGGGCCGCGGCCATGGCCGCGGGCCCGGCGGGGGTGTGCTTCAGCGCGAGGTCGTAGGCCCAGACGGTCGCCGCCAGGGGCGCGGCCACCCGGAGGGCGGGCCGGCCGGCGCCGGCGGCGAGCACCAGTCCCGCGCCGGTGAGGCCACAGGCCGCGGCGAGGGCGGCGGCCGGACGGACACGGCCGGACGGGAGGGGGCGGTGCGGGCGCTCCACGGCGTCCTCGGCGCGGTCCGCCCAGTCGTTCAGGGCCATGCCGGCCTCGTACAGGCACAGGGACGATCCGATGGCGAGCAGGGTGCGGGGCCCGGGGCGGGTGCCCGCCGCCGCGGCGCCGGCCAGGGCGTCACCGGGGACGGTGAAGAGCGCGGGCAGACGCAGCAGTTCGGCCCAGGCGCCCGCGCGTCCGGAGCGGGGTGTGGGGGCCGCGGCACCGCCGGGGGCGGGGACGGCGTCGTCCGGATCGGGCCCGTCCGCCGTCGCCCCGGCCGGTGCGGAGGCGTCCCGCGCCACGGCGTCCGTGCGGCTCACCGCTGTTCCTCGCGCGTGCCGGCACCGTCCCGCAGCCGCCCGGCGAAGCCCCTCAGCTCCGCGTACTGCTCGGCCAGGGAGGCCGGGCCGTCGCCCACGGGGTCCTTGAAGTAGAAGCCCAGTTCCCGCAGCGGACCGGTCAGGCCCTTCTGGTGGGCGCGGGCGGTCAGCCGGGCCAGGTCGAGGACGAGCGGGGCGGCGAGCGCCGAGTCGCAGCCCTGCCAGGTGGTCTGCAAAACCATGCGGGCGCCGAGGAAACCGTCGAAGGCCACGTGGTCCCAGGCGGTCTTCCATTCGCCGAGGGCGGGCACGTCGTCGATGTGGACCTCGCCCTGGGGCGCGGCGCCGAGGGTGTCGGCCAGCACGCGTTCCTTGCCCGCGTTCTTGGCGGCGGCCGCCGCGGGGTCGGCCAGGGCTGCGCCGTCGCCGCCGCCCAGCAGGTTCGTGCCCGACCAGGCGCGCACGGCGAGGGCCCGCTGGAGGAACATCGGGCCCAGCACGGAGCGGAGCAGGGTCTGCCCGGTCTTGCCGTCGCGGCCCGCGTACGGCAGGCCCGACGACTCGGCGAGCGCGGCCAGCGCCGGGTGGTGCAGGCCCGTGGAGGGCGTGAAGTTGACGTAGGGGCAGCCGGCGCGCAGGGCGGCCGCCGCGTAGAGGGAGCTGGGCGGCAGGGTGCCGTCGGTGGGGGTGGGCTCGGTGGAGGCGACGTTCACCACGACGGCGCCGACGAGGTCCTGGCGGTGGACGAAGTCGCGGATGTCGGCGGCGAAGAGGTCGATCCACGCGTCCTGGGTACGGCCCGGGCCGCCCGCGGGGTCCCCGGGGACCGGACCGCCGGGTCTGATCTCCCGGTCGGCGGCGACGAGTTCGGCGTGTACGGCGGAGGGCAGGCCGTGCGGCAGGACGCCGCCCGCGGCCAGGTGCTCGGCACGCTTGGGCAGCGGGCAGTCGAGGGTGTCGTGGCCGCCGAAGACGAGCGACGGCAACGACGGCAGGCCGCTCGCGGCGAAGGGCGGGGTCTCGGTGACCATGCCGGTCGGCGGATGGAGGCCGGCGGCGACGGCGGCGCAGCCCGCGATCGCGGTGGTGGCCACGGATCCGCGTGCCCCGATGAGCCAGACGCCGAGGCGCGGAGCCGGGGAGGAGGTGGGCGGGGACGGTTCGGCGGACATGGGCAGCCTCCTTGTCGTACGCGAACCGGGTGCGAGTGCCGGGAGGGGGAGGAGCGGGGTGCCGGGCGCGGAGGCCCGGCGGGACGGCGGGCGGAGGTCCGGCGTCCGCCGCCCGCCGCCGTTCCGGTGGCCCTAGGAGGGCAGTTCCCTGAGCTGGATGTCGCGGAAGGAGACCTGGTCGTCGGCGCCGTGGTTCTGGAGGCCGATGTATCCGTCCGTCAGGCTCCGCTCGGGGTCCTTGTTGGTGAAGTCGTTGATTCTGACTCCGTTGAGGAACACCTGGAGGCGTTCGCCCTGGACCTTGATCTCGTAGGAGTTCCACTGGCCGGGCGGACGCAGGACCTGGTCACGGGCCTTGATGTTCGCCGACTTGAAGGAGTAGACGGAGCCCGTGGTGCGGTCGGGTGCGTCCGTGGCGTCGATCTGGATCTCGTAGCCCTTGTTCACCGCCGACCACGGGTCGTCGGAGGCCGGGAAGCCCACGAAGATCCCGGAGTTGTCGTCGCCCCGCATCTTCCAGTCGAGCGTGAGGGAGTACGACTCCAGCTCCTTGGCCTGGTACCAGAGCAGGCCCATGCCGCCGCGGGACTCCAGCGTGCCGTCCTTGACGTCGAACGTGCCGGGTCCGGCCTGCTTCCAGCCGTCGAGGGTCTGGCCGTTGAAGATCTTCCGGTAGCCCTTGCCCGGCTTGCAGTCCGCCTTGACCTGGCCGGTGGCGTACTGCATGCCGCCGAGCAGATGGGCGCGGAAGGCCTCCTCGGCGTAGGACTCCTTGGTGTGGCCGCCTCCGGTGTAGAAGGAGCGGCCGCCACCGTAGCTCTGGCACCAGGCGATCGGGTGGTCGCCCTTCATGGTGCCGCCGTCGTAGGTGGTCTCGTCGAGGGTGGCGAGGATCTTGGCCTGTCCACGCGGGTTGGCGCGGTAGTTGTACCACTCGTCCGTGCGCTCCCAGGCGTCGTCCAGGTGCGCGGTCGACGGGTGGTCGTGGTCCTCGACGCGCACGGTGGCCTTCTGGACGGCCGGGTGCGAGTCGAAGTGGGCGCCGACGAGGCCGCCGTAGAACTCCCAGTCGTACTCCGTGTCGGCGGCGGCGTGGATGCCCAGGTAGCCGCCGCCGTTGCCGACGTAGTTCTCGAACGCCTTCTGCTGGTCGGCGTCGAGCACGTCACCGGTGGTGGACAGGAAGGCGACCGCGTCGTACCTGGCGAGGTTGGCCGTGGTGAACTGGCGGGCCTCCTCGGTCGCGGTGACCGAGATGCCGGCCGGCGCGCCCAGTTCCTTGAGCGCGGCGATGCCCTCCGGGATGGAGTCGTGGCGGAAGCCGGCCGTCTTGGAGAAGACGAGGACCTTCTTGCCCTTCTTGAACGGCTCCTTGGAGAACTCGAAGTCGTCCACGTCGTACAGCGCGCCGTCGCCGCCCCGGAAGACCAGGTAGATCTCCGTGGTGCGCTTCGGCAGCGAGCGCAGTGGCACGTCGACGTCCTGGAACGTCTCCCAGCTGCCGGTCGGCGGGATGTACGCCGAACCGTGCAGCTTGCCGGTGGGCGAGCCGGTGCGCAGTTCGACGAAGCCGCCGGCGCCGCCGGAGGAGGCCCGCACGGTCAGCTTCTTCTGCCCGTCGAACCGGTAGGGGCTGAAGGAGATCCAGTCGCCGTCGTCGATGTCGCCGACGGTCTTGCCGCCGTTGGCGCCGGTCTTGTCGATGACCGACACGCCCTGCTGCTCGGTGAAGTGCTCGGCCTGGCGGTGCAGTGGCTGGATCACCGTGCGGGCGGTGCCGGTCAGGGCCTCCTGGCCGTTCGCCCCGCCGTCGGTGTAACTGGCGCCGACGACACCGTAGATGTTGGCATTGGGGTCGTGTCCGCCGTCGCCCGGCGGCGGGTTGAGGGTGCCCTCGCAGCCCGTCTCGCCGGTCAGCTCATGGGCGTGGGAGTCGTGGCCGAGGCTGTAGGCGACCTTGACCCTGGAGCAGTCGACGGTCTCCTCGGGGTCGGTGACCCTCACCTTGAAGGGCACGGGCTCACCGAAGGCGGCCAGGCTGCCGTTGCCCGGGATCTCGATCTTCACCGTGGGTTCGGTGTTGCCGACCACGATGCGGACACTGGCGCTGCCGGTGTTGCCCTCGGGGTCCTTCGCGGTGAAGGTCGCGGTGTAGGTGCCGACCCTCTTGTACTGGTGGGTGGGGGTCAGCCCCTCGCCCCCGGTGCCGTCGCCGAAGTCCCAGCTGTAGGTGAGGTCCGGGGAGTCGGCGTCCTTGGCGGAGGCGGTGAACGTGACCTTCAGGCCGGCGGCGCCGGACGTCTTGTCCGCGCTCACCTCGGCGATCGGGGAGAAGCCGTCCTCGGCGTTCTCGATCCGGTACAGCGCGGAGTGCTCGTCGCCCTGGAACCAGGAGACGCCGTAGTCCAGCACGTAGAGCGCGCCGTCGGGGCCGAACTCCATGTCCATGATCTGGGTGCCGGTCCACGGGAAGTCGTTGATCCTCGCGACGGTGCCGTCCGCGTTCTGCTCGATCCGCTTGATCCAGCGGCGGCCGAACTCCCCCGCGAAGAAGTCGCCGTCGAACTCCTCGGGGAACTTCACCTTGGAGTCGAGATCGGCGTCGTAGCGGTAGACCGGGCCGGCCATCGGGGACTCGGAGCCGCTGCCGAACGCGGGCACGCTGCCGTCGTCGTACGGGATCCAGGCGGCCTGCGCGGGCGGCAGGTCGACGAGGCCCGTGTTGTGCGGCGAGGTGTTCTTCGGAGCGGCGCAGTCGAACTTCTCGCCGGCGGCCTTGGTGGCGAAGTCGTAGTCGACGTAGGCGTCGTTGTCACCGGTGCAGAACGGCCAGCCGAAGTTGGCGGGCTCGGTGACCTTGGCGAACTCGACCTGTCCGGCCGGTCCCCGGTTCGGGTCGGCGGCGCCCGCGTCGGGGCCGTAGTCGCCGACGTAGATCGTGCCGGTCTCGTCGTCGACGCTCATCCGGAACGGGTTGCGGAAGCCCATGGCGTAGATCTCGGGGCGGGTCCTCTCGGTGCCGGGGGCGAAGAGGTTGCCCTCCGGGACGGTGTACGAGCCGTCCTCGGCGACCTTGATGCGCAGGATCTTGCCGCGCAGGTCGTTGGTGTTGCCGGAGCTGCGGCGGGCGTCGAAGGCCGGGTTGCGGTCCGGGCGCTCGTCGATCGGCGTGAAGCCGTCGGAGGCGAAGGGGTTGGTGTCGTCGCCGGTGGACAGGTAGAGGTTGCCCTCGGCGTCGAAGTCGATGTCGCCGCCGACGTGGCAGCAGGTGCCGCGCGAGGCCGCGACGTCCAGGACCTTCTTCTCGCTGGCCGGGTCCAGGGTGCCGTTGGCGTTGAGGACGAAGCGGGAGAGGCGGTTGACGCCGTCGAACTTCTCGAAGTCCTCGGCGGTTCCGGTCTCGGGGGCGTCGGCCGCGGGGGTGTCGAGCGGCGGGGCGTAGTACAGGTAGATCGCCCGGTTGTTCTCGAAGTCCGGGTCGACGCCGACGCCCTGCAGGCCCTCCTCGTCGTGGCTGTAGACGTCGAGCCTGCCGGCGACCTTGGTGACGCCGCCCTGGTCGGTGAGGCGCAGCGTGCCGTCGCGCGAGGTGTGCAGGACGCTGCGGTCGGGGAGTACGGCGAGCGACATCGGCTCGCCCGTCTCCGGCTCGCCCTTGGCGAGCGGTACCTGCTGGAACTGCCCCTCGGCTGCCGCCGGTTCGTCGTGTTCCGGGTGTCCGGGGTGGGCGCCGGCGACGGTCGCCGGGGTGCCCACGGCCAGCATCAGGCCGGTGAACAGGGCGAGGGTGGTGCGCAGCCTGGGGCGCCTCGTGGTCCTGGTGCTTTCGACTCTGCTTCTGTGCACGAAGTCCCTCCGGGAACGGAATGGGCCGTACGGATTCGGTGCGAAGACGTGCGATGCGGCGGGCGCCGGGGTGCGCCGTCACCCCGGGTGCGTGGGTGTCCTGAACACTTCAGGGACGGTAACCGCGTTCTTCCGGGGCCAACACCCCTTGGATCGGGACTGGTTGAACTTTTCCCCTTGACAGGACAAAGCCGTCGGAGGGCAGGCCGGACCGGGGACCGGCGCACCTGCCGGCCCCGTCCCCGGCCTGCCGCCGGGCGGTCGGGTCAGCTGTTGAAGGCGGCGTCGAAGGACGCGGTGGGCGGTTCGAAGTCGAAGGCCTTGAGCCGGGTGAGGGCCTCGGGGGCGCCCTGCAGCCGGTCCATGCCGGCGTCCTCCCACTCGACGGAGACGGGGCCGCGGTAGTCGATGGAGCGCAGCATCCGGAAGACGTCCTCCCAGGGCACGTCGCCGTGGCCGGCGGAGACGAAGTCCCAGCCGCGGCGCGGGTCGCCCCACGGCAGGTGGGAGCCGAGCCGTCCGTTGCGGCCGTCGAGGCGTTTGCGGGCCTCCTTGCAGTCGACGTGGTAGATCCGGTCGCGGAAGTCCCACAGGAAACCGACCGGGTCGAGGTCCTGCCACACGAAGTGGGAAGGGTCGAAGTTGAGGCCGAAGGCGGCCCGGTGTCCGACGGCCCTCAGGGCGCGCTGGGTCGTCCAGTAGTCGTAGGCGATCTCGCTGGGGTGGACCTCGTGGGCGAACCGCACGCCCTCGGCGTCGAAGACGTCGAGGACCGGGTTCCAGCGGTCGGCGAAATCCTGGTAGCCGCGTTCGATCATCGCCTCGGGGGCGGGCGGGAACATGGCGACCAGGTGCCAGATGGCCGACCCGGTGAAGCCGACGACGGTGTCGACGCCGAGGCGCGCGGCGGCCCGTGCGGTGTCCTCGATCTCGGCCGCGGCGCGTTGCCGCACGCCTTCCGCGTCACCGTCGCCCCAGATCCGGGCGGGCAGGATGGCCTGGTGGCGCTCGTCGATGATGGCGTCGCACACCGCCTGGCCGACCAGGTGGTTGGAGATCGCCCAGCACTTGAGGCCGTACTTGTCGAGCAGCTGATGGCGGGAGTCGACGTACGAGGGGTCGGCCAGCGCCTTGTCGACCTCGAAGTGGTCGCCCCAGCAGGCGAGTTCCAGCCCGTCGTAGCCGAAGTCGCGGGCGAGGCGGCAGACCTCCTCCAGAGGCAGGTCCGCCCACTGGCCGGTGAAGAGAGTGAAGTTGCGCGGCATGTCGCTGCCAGCCTCCTCAGGGGGTGATCGGGGTGTAGACGGAGTTCTTCTCGGCGCTCTCCTCCACGGCCGCGAGCACGCGCTGCACCTGCAGCCCGTCCGCGAAGGACGGCTCGGGCCGGCGGCCCTCGGCGAGGGCGTGCACGAGGTCGCGCACCTGGTGGACGAAGGTGTGCTCGTAGCCGAGCCCGTGCCCCGGCGGCCACCAGGCGTCCAGGTAGGGGTGCTCGGGTTCGGTGACGAGGATGCGGCGGAAGCCGGTGTACTCCCCCGGCTCCGTGCCGTCGTGGTACGACAGCTCGTTGAGCCGCTCCAGGTCGAAGGCGAGCGAGCCGCGTTCCCCGTTGAGTTCGATGCGCAGGGCGTTCTTGCGGCCGGTGGCGTACCGGGTGGCCTCGAAGGAGATCAGGGCGCCCGAGGTGAGCCGGCCGGTGAACACGGCGGCGTCGTCCACGGTGACCTGTCCCGTGACACCGTCGGCCGAGCCGGCCGACAGGCCCCGGGGGGCGCCGGCGGGCAGCGGGCGTTCCCGTACGAAGGTCTCGGTGAGGGCGGAGACGCCGGCGATCCGCTCCCCCGTCAGGTACTGCGCGAGGTCGACGATGTGCGCGCCCAGGTCGCCGAGGGCTCCCGATCCGGCCAGTTCCCTGCGCAGTCGCCAGGTCAGCGGCGACTGCGGGTCCACCAGCCAGTCCTGGAGGTACGTCACCCGCACGTGCCGCAGGCGTCCGACGCGGCCCTCGGCCACCATCCGCCGGGCCAGCGCGGTGGCCGGCACCCGGCGGTAGTTGAACCCGACCATCGCCAGCTGCCCGCGGGTGGCCGCCTCGACGGCGGCCAGGGCCATGGCCTCCGCCTCCGCGACGGTGTTGGCCAGGGGCTTCTCGCACAGGACGTGCTTCCCGGCGGCGAGCGCGGCCAGCGCGATCTCGGCGTGGCTGTCGCCGGGGGTGCAGATGTCGACGAGGTCGATGTCGTCCCGCTCCACCAGGGCCCGCCAGTCGGTCTCGGTGCTCGCCCAGCCGTGCCGGTCGGCCGCCGTCCGGACGGCGTCGGCGTCCCGGCCGCAGATCGCGGCCGTCACCGGGTTCAGCGGCAGGTCGAAGACCCGGCCGGCGGTGCGCCAGCCCTGGGAGTGTGCGGCACCCATGAAGGCGTAGCCGACCATGCCGACGCGCAGCGGTGGTCTGGTCGAGGATGCCCCCATCGCCCTGGTGCCGGTGCCGGTGGCTGCTGTCCCCGCCCCTGCCCCGTCGGGCTGCTGCGGCTGTCCCATGCGGATGTCCTCCTCGTCGTCGTGGCGCGGTGGGGGTGGGCCCCGCCCCGGCCGGCTGGTCGGGCCGCTGCCGGGGCGGCAGCCGTCACTTGAAGCCCGTGGACATGTACTGGTCGACGTTCTCCTTGTCGACGACGGCCGAGTAGCAGGTGACGATCGAGGGGATCTCGTACTCGGCGAGACCGCTGACGCCCTTGCCCTGACCGAGGGCGCGGGCCAGGTCGATCGCGGAGGCGGCCATCGTGGGCGGGTAGAGCACGGTCGCCTTCAGTACGCCGCTGTCCGCCTTGATGGCCTGGAAGGCGGAGAGCGCTCCCGCCCCGCCGACCATCAGGAAGTCGTCGCGTCCGGCCTGCTCGATGGCGCGCAGCGCGCCCACGCCCTGGTCGTCGTCGTGGTTCCACAGGGCGTCGAAGTCCGACTGGGCCTGGAGCAGCTGGGCCATCTTGGCCTGGCCGGACTCGACGGTGAACTCGGCGGCCTGGCGGGCCACCTTCTTGATGTTCGGGTAGTTCTTCAGTCCGTCGTCGAAGCCCTGGGTGCGCTGCTTGGTCAGCTCCAGGTTGTCCAGGCCGGCCAGCTCGATGACCTTGGCGTCCGGCGTGTCCTTGAGCTTCTCGCCGATGTAGTGGGCGGCGTTGAGGCCCATGCCGTAGTTGTCGCCGCCGATCCAGCAGCGGTAGGCCTGGGGGCTGTTGAAGATGCGGTCGAGGTTGACGACGGGGATGCCGGCGCGCATGGCCTTCAGCCCGACCTGGGTGAGCGCCTTGCCGTCGGCGGGCAGCACCACCAGGACGTCGACCTTCTTGTTGATGAGGGTCTCGATCTGGCCGATCTGCTGGGCGGTGTCGTTCGAGCCCTCGGTGACCTCCAGGGTCACGTCCGAGTACTTCTCGGCACGCTTGTGGGCGTTGTCGTTGATGGCGTTGAGCCAGCCGTGGTCGGCCTGCGGGCCGGCGTAGCCGATGGTGACCTGCTTGCCCGGCTTGTCGTCGGCGGCCGGCTGGTCGTTCGCGGCGGCCTTGTCGTCGCCGTCGTCGGGGTCGTTGCTCGTGCACCCGGTGAGGACGGCGCCGGCGGAGACGGCGGCGGCTCCGAAGAGCAGTCCTCTGCGGCTCGTGAGTTGCGTCATGACGGTGAACCCTTTCCTCAGTGCGTGCTTGCGGTACGGCGCTGGACCAGCACGGCGGCGACGATGATCGCGCCCTTGGCGATCTGCTGGACGTCGCTCTGCAGGTTGTTCAGGGCGAAGATGTTGGTGATGGTGGTGAAGATCAGGACGCCGAGCACGGAGCCGATGATGTGGCCGCGCCCGCCGGTCAGGAGCGTGCCGCCGATGATCGCGGCGGCGATGGCGTCGAGTTCGTAGAGGTTGCCGTTGGTGTTCTGGCCGGAACCGGCCAGGACGATCAGCAGGAAGGCGGCGATGCCGCAGCACAGTCCGGACAGCAGGTAGAGGTAGAGCCGCTGGCGCCGGACGTCGATGCCGGCCAGCCGGGCGGCCTCGGCGTTGCCGCCGACGGCCACGGTGCGGCGGCCGAAGGTGGTCCGGTTGAGCACCAGCCAGCCGACGACGGTGACGGCCGCGAACACCAGGACCAGGGGCGGGATGCCGAGTACGTAGGCGTCGCGCTCGCCCAGGTCGAGGACGCTCGGGACCGTGACGACCTGGGTGCGGCCGTCGGTGATCTGCAGGGCGAGGCCGCGCGCCGAGGCCAGCATGGCGAGGGTGGCGATGAACGGCACCATCTGGCCGAACGCGATGAGCACCCCGTTGACCAGTCCGCAGCCCACGCCGACCACGACCGCCGTGAAGAGGATGCCGGCGAAGCCGTACTCCTGGGTGGCGACCGTGGTCGCCCACACCGAGGCCAGGGCGACGATGGCGCCGACGGACAGGTCGATGCCGCCGGAGACGATGACGAAGGTCATGCCGACGGTGACGACGCCGATCACGGACGCCTGGGTGAGCACCAGCTGGAGGTTGCGGGTGTCCAGGAACGAGTCGGGCTGGGTGATGCCGCCGATGAGGACGAGGGCGGCGAGCACACCGAGCAGGGTGAGGGTGCGGACGTCGGCGCGGCCCAACTGGACGCGCCAGGCGGGCGGGCCGTCCACCGGTGCCGCCTTGCCGGTGTTGTCCCGGGGCGGGGACACGTGCTGCGTCATGACGCCGGGCTTCCTTCCATCACGAGGTCGAGTACGCGGTGTTCGTCGAGTTCGCGGGCGGGGGCCTCGTGCACGACCCGGCCCTCGCGCAGTACCAGCACGCGGTCGGCGAGGCCGAGCACCTCGGGCACCTCACTGGAGACCAGCAGGACGGCGAGGCCCTCGTCGGCGAGGCGGCGGACGACCGCGTACAGCTCGGCGCGGGCGCCGACGTCGACGCCGCGGGTGGGTTCGTCCAGGAGCAGGACCTTGCAGCCGCGCAGCAGCCAGCGGGCGAGGACCGCCTTCTGCTGGTTGCCGCCGGAGAGGGTGCGCACGGGCACCGAGGGGTTGTCGGGCCGCAGGGACAGCTCGCGGGTCGCCGCGCGCGCCGCGCCGAGTTCGGCCCCGCGGTCGATCCAGCCGCCGCGCGAGAAGCGGGACAGGGCGGACACCGACACGTTGCGGGTGACGGACTCCAGCATCAGCAGGGCCTGCGCCTTGCGTTCCTCGGGGGCGAGCCCGAGCCCGGCGCGCACCGCGGCGCGCACGCTTCCCGGCCGCAGCGGCCGTCCTTCGACGACCACCTGGCCGGTGCTCGCCTTCCGGGCCCCGTAGACGGTCTCCAGGATCTCCGAGCGGCCGGAGCCGACGAGGCCGGCGAGACCGACGATCTCCCCGGGGCGGACCTCCAGGTCGAGGGGGGCGAACTCGCCCTCCCGGGAGAGGCCCCGCACGCTGAGCACGGGCGGTCCCGCCGGTGGTGCGGTGGGCCGCTCGGGGAAGACGTACTCGACGTTGCGTCCGGTCATCAGGGCCACCACCTCGCGGGTGGGCGTCTGCTTGGCGGGCAGCCCGCCCGCGACGGCCCGGCCGTCCTTGAGGACGGTGACCCGGTCGCCGATGCGGCGGATCTCCTCCAGCCGGTGCGAGATGTAGACGACGGCGACGCCGTCGGCGGTGAGGTCGGACACGATGCGGAAGAGGTTGTCGACCTCGTCCGGGTCGAGGGCGGCGGACGGCTCGTCCATCACGATCAGCCGTACGTCGTGGGAGAGCGCCCGCGCCATGGACACGATCTGCTGCTGTGCCGCCGGGAGTTCCCCGACCAGCCGCCCCGGATCGACTTCCGGATGACCGAGTCGCTTCAGGAGCCGAGCCGTTGACGTCTTGGCCGCCCTTCCCCGTACGACGAAGCCGGCGGCGGTCGGCTCATGGCCGAGGTGGACGTTCTCGGCGACCGACAGGTGCTCCACCAGGTCGAGTTCCTGGTAGATGGTGGCGATGCCGAGGCGCATGGCCGCGAGGGGCGAGCGCAGGGTGACGTCCTCGCCGCGCCAGCGGATGGTGCCGGTGTCGGGCTGGTGGGCGCCGGCCAGCACCTTGATCAGGGTGGACTTCCCGGCGCCGTTCTGGCCGAGCAGGCAGTGCACCTCGCCGGCCTGGACGTCGAGGTCGACGCCGTCCAGGGCCCGGACTCCGGGGAACGACTTGGTGATGCCGGACATGCTGAGCAGCGGTGGTTCTGGTGCCATGTGAGGTCCCCTCGGCGGGCGTGCGGGCCGGTGTCAGGGCAGAGCGGGGCAGGGCGGGGTGGGACAGGGCAGGTGGAAGCGGAACGGGGTGGAGCGGAACCGGGTGGAGCAGACCAGGTGGAGCGGAGCAGGGGGCGGATCAGGGCAGGGTGGAGCCGCTGTGCTGGGGAGCGCTGTGCTGGTGCTGTGCGCGGTCCGAGCCGGCCGGGCTCGGGGGCCGGATGACGCCTACGCGGGTGAGAACAGGTGGTCGCTGATCAGCCGGGCCGCGCCGATGACTCCGGCGGTGGGGCCCAACTCCCCCAGGACGATGGGCAGGTTGCCCGTCGCCAGGGGCAGTGACTGGCGGTAGACCTGGGTGCGGATCGCGGCGAGCAGGTTGTGGCCGAGGCCGGTCACCCCGCCGCCGATCACCACGAGCCCCGGGTTGAAGAAGCTGACCAGACCCGCGATGACCTGGCCGGTGCTCCGGCCGCCCTCCCGGATCAGGTCGAGTGCGGTGGCGTCGCCCGCGGCGGCGGCGGCCGCGACGTCGGCGGCGCTGAGGCCCCCGTTCGCCTCCAGCCGGTTCGCGAGCTCGGCCGACAGGCCCTGCCGGGCGGCCTCCGCGGCGTCGCGGGCCAGCGCCGCGCCGCTGAAGTGGGCCTCCAGGCAGCCCCGGTTGCCGCAGGCGCACGGGCGTCCGTCGGGCACGGCCTGGATGTGCCCGATGTCGCCCGCGCTGCCCGTCGTTCCGCGGTAGACCTCACCGCCGACGACGATGCCGCAGCCGATACCCGTCCCGATCTTGACGACGAGGAAGTCGTGCACGGTGCGGGCGACACCCGCGTGCTGCTCCCCCAGCGCCATCAGGTTCACGTCGTTGTCGACCATGACCGGACAGCCGAGTTCCTGGCTGAGCGCCTCCCGCACGGGGAAGCCGTCCCAGCCCGGCATGATCGGCGGAGCCACCGGCACGCCCTCGGGGAAGCGGACCGGCCCCGGGACGCCGATGCCGGCGCCGTCGAAGCCCTCCGCGAGCCCGGAGGCCCGCAGTTTGGCGGCCATGGAGAGCACGTGCTCGAAGACCGCGACCGGGCCCTCGCGTACGTCCATGGGCTGGTTGATGTGCCCGAGGATCTCCAGCTCGGCGTTGGTGACGGCGACGTCGATCGAGGTCGCGCCGATGTCGACGCCGAGGAACCGCAGGCTTGGATGGAGGCGGATGTTGTGGCTGCGGCGCCCGCCGCGCGAGGCGGCGAGTCCGTCGGCCACGACCAGTCCCGTCTCCAGCAGCCGGTCCACCTCGACGGCCAGCTTGGACCGGGAGAGGTCCACCTGGTCGCCGAGCTGGGCGCGGGAGTTGGGCCCTCCGTCGCGCAGCAGCTGGAGCAGCCGGGCCTGGTGGGTGTTGGCGGGTCGTGCCGTCATGCGTCTCACGAACCCCTCCCCGCCTCGATCGGCCTCGAGTGTGCCGGTTCCCGGCCACGTCCTTGGCTTGCTTTCGGAGGGAACGTAGCAGCGGGCGCCGGGGGTGGGAAGAAGTCACGCATGAATTGCTGCGAACTTTCTCCACTGAGTGGACAAAGCCGTGCGGGGCGCGCTCGGCGGCCCGGCACCCGGCCGGGCCGCCCGGCCGTGGCACCGGGCGGCCTCGGTACAGCCTCTGACCTGGTGGTCTCCGCACGCCCGGCACGGGCGCGCGGGCTGTCCGGTGGGCTCGCGTACGGCCGGGTCGCGGTCCGCACGTCAGGATCGGTGACGGCGGCGGGCGGCTGGTGCCCGGTCCGGGACCGCCGGCCGCACCGGCGCCCGGGCCGCGGCACGGAGCGCGCCGCGGTCCGCTTTGCACGGCTCGCGCCGCGGTCCGGCGGTGGCCGTTCAGGGGCAGCGGACGACCTGTCCCGCGTACGAGAGGTTCCCGCCGAAGCCGAAGAGCAGGACCGGGTCGCCGGTGGTGATCTCGCCCCGCTCGACCAGCTTGGAGAGCGCGAGGGGGATGCTCGCCGCCGAGGTGTTGCCGGACTCGACGACATCGCGGGCGACGACGGCGTTGACGGCGCCGATCTTCGCCGCGAGGGGTTCGATGATGCGCAGGTTCGCCTGGTGCAGGACGACCGCGGCGAGGTCGGCCGGTTCCAGTCCGGACCGCTCGCAGGCCTGGCGTGCGATGGCGGGCAGCCGGGTGGTCGCCCAGCGGTAGACGCTCTGCCCCTCCTGCGCGAACCTCGGCGGCGTGCCCTCGATGCGGACCGCGTTCCCCATCCGGGGCACGGACCCCCACAGCACGGGACCGATCCCCGCCCGCGTGTCCGGCGCCGAGGCCTCCACGACGGCGGCCCCCGCCCCGTCGCCGACGAGGACGCAGGTGGTGCGGTCGGTCCAGTCGGTCACCTCGGACATCTTGTCCGCGCCGATGACCAGTGCCCGGCTCGACGCGCCCGCCCGGACGGCGTGGTCGGCGGTGGCCAGGGCGTGGGTGAAGCCCGCGCACACGACGTTGACGTCCAGCGCGGCGGGCCCGGGGACGCCGAGGCGGGCCGCGACGCGCGCGGCGGTGTTCGGGGAGCGGTCGATCGCGGTGGAGGTGGCCACCACGATCATGTCCACGTCGGCGGGTGTCAGCCCGGCCGCGGCGAGCGCCTTGGCGGCGGCGTGGCCCGCCAGTTCGTCGACCGGCTCGTCGGGCCCGGCGATCCGTCGGGAACGAATGCCGACCCGGCTCCTGATCCACTCGTCGCTGGTGTCGACCATGCCCGCCAGCTCCTCGTTGGTGAGGATCGTGGCGGGCTGGTAGTGGCCGACGGCGGTGATGCGGGAGCCGTGCATGGATGGAGTCCTCGCTGCCTCGGGTACGGGATCCACCAGTGTGATCAGTGACCCACCGGTACGACGGCAGGTGATACGACAGGAAACCGGCGCCCGCCTTGTCGGCTTCGGTCAGCGTCCCGGCCGCCCGGACGGTTTCGCGGTCTCCGTCCGCGGCCGGGGCGTTCACACCCGGGCCCCCTCGGCTTCCCTCCCCGCCCGGGGTTTCCACACCCGGACCCCCACGGTCTCCTCCCCGGCCAGGGGCTTCGACGTCCGGCCCCCCGGCCGAGCCGGAGTTCGGGACGCGCGTGCCGGGAAGCTGCCCGGGTCAACGGCCCGGCGGGACGGCGGCGGTGCGCGCCCCTGGAGCGGGCCGCGCCGCCTCCCTCGTGCGGGACAATGAGGCCGTGGAGGTCACCTCGTCGCACGACGATCCGGTGCCCCACGGCAACCTGTGCGCCAAGGACCGCTTCGGCCGTCCGCACGTACGGAACCGGACGGACCGGCAAGGGGCACGGACATGGGACGAGTGACGGAACGACGCAAGGTGATCCGCATACGGGACGGGGCGGTCTCCACCCGCCCGGACACGCTCGTCGCCGAGGAACCGCTGGAGATCCGGCTGAACGGCAAGCCCCTCGCGATCACCATGCGCACTCCGGGCGACGACTTCGCGCTGGCCGCCGGGTTCCTGGTCAGTGAGGGCGTGCTCGCCGAGCAGGGCGACCTCCAGAACATCGTCTACTGCGCGGGCGCCACCAGCGACGGCTCCAACACGTACAACGTGGTCGACGTGCGGACCACCCCCGGCGTACCGATCCCCGACGTGACGCTGGAGCGGAACGTCTACACGACCTCGTCGTGCGGACTGTGCGGCAAGGCGAGCCTGGACGCGGTGCGCACCACCGCCCGCTGGCCCGTCGCCGACACGCCCCCGGTCCGTGTCACCCCCGGCCTGCTGGCGGGCCTGCCCGACCGGCTGCGCGCCGCCCAGCGGGTCTTCGACCGCACCGGCGGCCTGCACGCGGCGGCCCTGTTCACCGAGGAGGGCGAACTGGTGGACGTGCGGGAGGACGTGGGCCGGCACAACGCCGTCGACAAACTGGTCGGCCGTGCCCTGCAGAACGGGGACCTGCCCCTGTCCCGTTCCGTGCTGCTGGTGTCGGGCCGTGCCTCTTTCGAGCTGGCGCAGAAGGCCGTGATGGCGGGCATCCCGGTGCTGGCCGCGGTGTCGGCGCCGTCCTCGCTGGCGGTGGACCTGGCCGCCGAGGCGGGGCTGACGCTGGTGGGCTTTCTGCGCGGCAGCTCCATGAACGTGTACGCGGGCGAGGACCGGATCACCCTGCCGGCCCCGGCGGCCCAGGGCTGACCCCGGCGGCCCAGGGCTGACCCGGTCCTCCGCGGGACGGCACCGGGGAGCGCCCCCTCGCGCCGCCTCGCAGGACGGCATGCACGCAGGCCGGCATGCCCGCGGGCGGACCCACGGGGCCCCGGTCCCCTCCCCGCGCGCCCGCCGGACGACACGCGCATGATCACGAGGGGCGCCCTGGGCCGGGAAGGTCCTGATGTACTCATGCCTGACGACCGGCTCCCGTCCAGCCGCCCGAAGGGCAGACCGTTCCATGCCGTCACCTCCCCGCACGCCTCCGCGTTCCCCCCTGCTCGCCGTCGCCGCCCTGTTCGCCCTCGCCGCCGCCTCGCTTCCCGCCCATGCCGTACCCGGGAGCGGGGCGGCGGGGTTCGAGCAGCAGGTCCTCTTCGAGGCGGACCGGGACCCGGGCGGTTACGCCTGCTTCCGCATTCCGGCGATCGTGCGGACGACGGACGACACCCTGCTGGCCTTCGCCGAGGGCCGCGTCCTGAACTGCGGGGACGCCGGCGACATCGACATCGTCGTCAAGCGCTCCACCGACGGCGGACGCACCTGGGGCCCGCTGCGGGTCGTCAACGACGGCGGCGGCGACACCCACGGCAACCCGGCGCCGGTCGTGGACCGCACCACCGGCCGCGTCCTGCTGGTCGAGACGTACAACGCCGGCCGCACGGACGCCGCCGGCTGCGCGGCGCCCTGCGCCCGCACGCCCCACCTCCAGTACAGCGACGACGACGGCCGCACCTGGTCGGCGCCCCGCGACCTGAGCGCCGCGATCCTGCCGCCCGACTGGAACTCCTGGTACGCGACCGGCCCCGTGCACGGCGTCCAGCTCTCCGGCGGCAGCCACGCCGGGCGGCTCGTCGTCGGCGTCAACGCCGAGACCTGGGACGGCGGCAGGGTCACCGCCAACCACGCGGCGCTCGTCATCAGCGACGACGGCGGCGACCACTGGAGGGTGGGGGCCACCGACACCTGGCCCGTCGCCGCCGACGGCACCTTCCGGCAGAAGCCGTCCGAGATGGCCCTCACCGAACGCGCCGACGGCTCGCTCCTGGTCAGCGGCCGCGAGGAGAAGGGCACCGACCTCGGCCACCGCACACAGGCCGTCAGCCTCGACGGCGGCGACAGCTTCGCCGGCCCCTTCCGCACCCTCCCGGACCTGTACACCCCGCAGGTGCAGGGCTCGGTCCTCCGCCTGGGCGACCGGCTGCTGCTGTCCGCCCCCGCGGACCCCGACCGCCGCCGCACGATGGCGGTCCGCTCCTCCTACGACGGCGGCGCGACCTGGGACAGCGTGGACCGGGGCACGGTCGTCACCCGGGACTGGTCCGGCTACTCCGACCTGGTGGCCGTCGACGAGGGCACCGTGGGTCTGCTGTACGAGGCCGGAGCGGCCGACGCGCGCGACGAGATCCGCTTCGCCCGCTTCACCGAGGACTGGCTCCGGCCGCGCCGGGCCGCCGATCCCACCACACCCGACCTCGCCCCGGGGGCTTCCGCGGCGGCCGTGCTCGGCGGCGCCGGGACGACGGACGGCGCGGTGCGCGGCGCGCTCTCCCTCGACGGCGCCGACGACGCCGTACGGCTGCCGTACGACGAGAGGCTCCGGCTCGGGGCCGGGGACTTCACGGCCACGCTGCGGTTCCGGTACGCGGCGGCCGACGGGGAGCAGCCGCTGCTGTGGATGGGCGGGGTCGGCACCACGCAGCCCCAGGTGTGGCTGCGCGCCGAGCCCGGCGAGGACCGCGTCCAGGGGCTGATCACCGCCCGCACGGGTGGGGCCGCTCCGCGCTCGGCGTGGGTGCGTACCGACCGCGCCCACAACGACGGCGACTGGCACCACGTGGCCCTGCGGCGCGGCGGGGGGCGGCTCACGCTGTTCCTCGACGGCAGGGCCGTCGGCACGGCGGACGTACCGGGCTCGGTCAGCCGCGACTCGCCGTTCGGCGTGCACATCGGGGAGCGCCCGGACGGCCGGGCGCGTCTCACCGGCGCGGTCGACGAGGTGCGCGTGTGGAACCGGGCGCTGACCGACGAGGAGATCACCGCCGGCGGCCCGCCCCCGGCCCTCGGGCACACCGTGCTGCACCTGCCCATGGACACGGTGGAGGCGGGCCGCTGAGGGCGCTCCCGCCCGTTCAGCGGCCGCCCGTGCCGACCGCGGCGCCCGGCGGGGCGGCGGGCCCCTCGGGGGCGTCCGCCTCCGGGTCGTGCGACCGGCGCCTGGCGATGACCGCGCACACCATCAGCTGCATCTGGTGGAAGAGCATCAGCGGCAGGACGGCCAGTGAGGCCTGGGCGCCGAACAGGACGCTCGCCATCGGCAGCCCGGCGGCGAGCGACTTCTTCGACCCGGCGAACTGGATGGCGATCCGGTCCCGGCGCCCGAAGCGCAGCGCCTTCGCCCCGTACCAGGTCAGCACCAGCATCACGGCGAGGAGTACGGCCTCCACCACCAGCAGCCCGGCCAGCCGGCCCGGACCGACCTGGTGCCAGACGCCCTGGACCATGCCCTCGCTGAACGCCGTGTAGACGACGAGCAGGATCGAGCCGCGGTCGACCGGTCCGAGCACCTTCCTGTGCCGCGCGACGAAGCCGCCGATCCAGCGGCGCAGCACCTGCCCGGCGACGAACGGCACCAGCAGGTGCAGCACGATCCCGGCCACGGAGTCCGCGGAGAAGGCGCCGGTGCCGCCACCCAGCAGGGCGGCGGCCAGCAGCGGCGTGACGACGATGCCCACCAGCGAGGAGAAGGAACCGGCGCAGATGGCGGCGGGCACGTTGCCGCGGGCGAGGGAGGTGAAGGCGATCGACGACTGGATGGTCGACGGGACCAGGGTGAGGAAGAGCAGGCCCTGGTGGAGGGGGTCGGTCAGGAGGACCGGGACGAGTGCGCGGGAGGCGAGGCCCAGCAGGGGGAAGACCAGGAAGGTGCAGGCCAGCACCGTGACGTGCAGTCTCCAGTGGCGCAGTCCGTCCAGCGCCTCACGGGTGGAGAGCCGGGCGCCGTAGAGGAAGAAGAGGAACGCGATCGCCGCGGTGGAGGCGCCGGAGGCCACGTCCGCGCCCGTGCCGCGGGCCGGCAGCAGCGCCGCGAGGCCCACGGTCCCGAGCAGCAGCAGGAGGTACGGGTCGACCGGCGTCCAACGCGGCCGTCGCAGGCGTCTCACGGTGCTCCACTTGCTCGTTCGCTGTCGTCCGGGG
This sequence comes from Streptomyces sp. JK94, assembly GCF_053613315.1. Classification (NCBI taxonomy): domain Bacteria; kingdom Bacillati; phylum Actinomycetota; class Actinomycetes; order Kitasatosporales; family Streptomycetaceae; genus Streptomyces; species Streptomyces sp. JK94. Next base: position 20,689 of record NZ_JBSICH010000030.1, read on the forward strand.
GCAGGGGAACCGGCTCGGCCCGCTCCATCGTGCTCCCTCGCGCCGCGATCGGGAATCCGCTGCGCCGCTCTGACTGTCATCACGTCCGGCGATAGGCTGGCGGGGTGTACGACCCTTCCCACCTGCGCACGTTCCTGTCGGTGGCCCAGACCCTGAACTTCACGCAGGCCGCCCGGCGGCTCGGGCTGCGCCAGTCGACCGTGAGCCAGCACGTGCGGCGGCTGGAGGACGCCGCCGGCCGGCAGCTGTTCAGCCGCGACACGCATTCCGTGGAGCTGACGGAGGACGGGGAGGCGATGCTGGGGTTCGCGCGCCGGATCCTGGAGGTGCACGAGCAGGCGACGGCGTTTTTCACCGGCACCCGGCTGCGCGGGCGGCTGCGTTTCGGAGCGTCGGAGGACTTCGTGCTGACCCGGTTGCCGGAGATCCTCGAGGGTTTCCGGTACGAGCACCCCGAGGTCGACCTGGAACTGACGGTGGAGCTGTCGGGCACCCTGCACGAACAGCTGGCCGCCGGGAAGCTCGACCTGGTGCTGGCCAAGCGGCGGCCCGAGGATCCGCGGGGCGAGCCGGTCTGGCGCGACCGGCTGGTGTGGATCGGCGCGGAGCGACTGCGCCTCGATGCGGACCGTCCGGTCCCGCTCATCGTCTATCCGCCGCCGGGCATCACCCGTGCGCTCGCGCTGGACGCCCTGCAGCGGCAGGGCCGCGACTGGCGCATCGCGTGCACCAGCGGCAGCCTCAACGGCCTGATCGCCGCCGCCCGCGCGGGCCTCGGCGTGATGGCGCACTCGCGCGGACTCGTCCCGCCCGGCCTGGTACGGGTACCGGACCGGGCGGGGCTGCCGGGGCTGGGCCGGGTGGACTTCGTGCTGGTGCACGGCCGGCGCCACCCCGCGGCGCAGGGCGCCGCCGAAGCCCTGGCGGCGGCCGTCCTGGCGGGCGGCGACCGTCTGCGCCGGGCCCGGCGAACGGGCCTCACAGAGTCCTGACGGCCGTCGGGACACCGACCGTACCGACGGTAAGCGGGTCGTACGGATTCGGTGGAGATTACGGGGCCGAAACTTACTCAACGGTCAGGAAAGTGTCCGACCCTTCCCCATGTGGGTGCATTTCCTGTCGCTGACCAGCGTGAACAGGAGTGTTGCTCGATCCCGGCACCCCTCCCGCCCCCGCCCCGGGTGGGGTAGCTTTCACCGCGCCGTGCGGGGGTGACATGACAAGCGGGGAGCGGGGTTTGCGCGAGTTCACCAGTCCTCCGACGACGTCGGCACCTCCGGTGGGCGGTCTGGCCGACGTCGTCTTCCGGCACGGGCTCGAGGACCCGCAGCACGTCGCGCTGAGCCGCAAGGACGAGACCGGCCGGTGGCGCGACGTGACCGCCGGCGCGTTCCGCGACGAGGTACTGGCCCTCGCCAAGGGCCTGCTGGCCCAGGGGGTCCGCTTCGGCGACCGGGTCGCCGTCATGTCCCGCACCCGCTACGAGTGGACCCTCTTCGACTTCGCCCTGTGGACGGTCGGCGCCCAGGTGGTGCCCCTCTATCCGACCTCCTCGGCCGAGCAGTGCCTGTGGACGCTGTACGACGCCGAGGCGACCGCCGCGGTCGTGGAGCACGAGGACCACACGATGACGATCGCCACCGTCATCGACCGGCTGCCGCACCTGCGCGGCCTGTGGCAGCTCGACTCCGACGCCGTCCAGGAGCTGTACGACGCGGGCGCCCACCTCGACGACGAGGTGGTGCACCGGCACCGGCGGGCGGTCACGCCCGACACGGTCGCCACCGTCATCCACACCTCGGGCACCACGGGCCGCTCCAAGGGCTGCGTCCTCACGCACGGCAACCTCATGTACGAGGCGGACGCCGTCATCGAGGGCTGGGAGCCGGTGTTCCAGTCCAGGAGGGGCGACGAGGCGGCGACCCTGCTCTTCCTGCCGCTCGCCCACGTCTTCGGCCGGATGGTGGAGGTCGCGGCGGTCCGCGGCCAGGTCCGCTTCGGCCACCAGCCGCAGCTGAACGCGGCCGTCCTGCTGCCCGACCTGGCCGCCTTCCGGCCGACCTTCATCCTGGCCGTGCCGTACGTCTTCGAGAAGGTGTTCAACGCGGCCCGGCGCACGGCCGAGAGGGAGGGGAAGGCGGGTCCCTTCGAGAAGGCCGTCGAGGTGGCCGTGAAGTACGCGGACGCGGTGGAGGCGAAGGCCTGGGGCCTCGGCCCCGGACCGTCGGCGGGCCTGCGCGTGCAGCACCGGCTCTTCGACAGGCTCGTCTACGCCAAGGTGCGGGCCGCGATGGGCGGACGCATCCGCAACGCCATGTCGGGCGGCTCGGCGATGGACCGCCGGCTCGGGCTCTTCTTCGCCGGCGCCGGCGTGCAGATCTACGAGGGCTACGGCCTGACCGAGTCCACGGGGGCCGCCACCGCCAACCCGCCCGACCGCACCCGCTACGGCACCGTCGGCCGTCCCGTCCCGGGCGTCACCGTGCGCATCGCGGACGACGGCGAGGTCTGGCTGGGCGGCGACAACGTCTTCCGGGGCTACCTCAACGACCCCGAGGCCACCGACCGGACCCTGGACGACGGCTGGCTCGCCACCGGAGACCTCGGCACACTGGACGAGGACGGCTACCTCACCATCACCGGCCGCAAGAAGGAGATCCTGGTGACCTCCGGGGGCGAGAGCGTCTCCCCCGGCCCGCTGGAGGAGCGCGTCCGGGACCATCCGCTGGTCGCCCAGTGCATCGTCGTCGGCAACGACCGCCCCTACGTCGCCGCGCTCATCACCCTCGACACCGAGGCGGTCGACCACTGGCTGGCGATGCGCAACAAGTCCCGGATGCCCCCGGCCGAGCTGGTGCACGACGCCGACCTGGAGACGGAGGTGCGGCGCGCGGTCGTCGCCGCGAACACGCTGGTGTCGCAGGCCGAGTCGATCCGCACCTTCCGCATCCTGGCCCAGCCGTTCACCGAGGAGCACGGACTGCTGACGCCCTCGCTGAAACTGAAGCGCAGGGCCATCGAGAAGGCCTACGGCACCGAGGTCGAGGCGTTGTACACGGTGTGAGTTTGGCGGTCAGGAATGTGTGGGAACCCCTGATCGTTGACCATGTGAGTACCACCTGACCACAACCGAAGGATCAAGAGCTCGTGAGCAGCAAGGTCCCCCCGATCATCCTGAACAACGGCGTCGAGATGCCCCAGCTGGGCTTCGGCGTCTGGCAGGTGCCGGACGCCGAGGCCGAGTCGGCCGTGACGTCGGCGCTGGAGGCCGGGTACCGCAGCATCGACACAGCGGCGATCTACGGCAATGAAGAGGGCACCGGCAAGGCACTCGCGGCTTCCGGCGTCGCCCGCGAGGACCTCTTCGTCACCACCAAGCTCTGGAACGACGACCAGGGGTACGACTCCACCCTGCGGGCGTTCGACACCTCGCTGGAGAAGCTCGGCCTGGAGTACGTGGACCTGTACCTGATCCACTGGCCCATGCCGGCCAGGGAGCGGTACGTCGACACGTACAAGGCGTTCGAGAAGCTGCACGCCGACGGCCGGGTCCGGGCCATCGGCGTCTCCAACTTCCTGCCCGAGCACCTGGAGCGGCTGATCGGCGAGACGTCGGTCGTGCCGGCCGTCAACCAGATCGAGCTGCACCCGCACCTCCAGCAGCCCGCCGCCCGCGAGTACCACGCGGAGCGGGGCATCGCCACCGAGGCGTGGTCCCCGCTCGGCCAGGGCAAGGGCCTGCTGGAGGTCCCGGCGATCGTGGCGATCGCCCGCAAGCACGACCGCACCCCGGCCCAGGTCGTGCTGCGCTGGCACCTCCAGCTCGGCAACGTGGTGATCCCGAAGTCCGTGACGCCGTCGCGGATCAAGGAGAACATCGACGTGTTCGGCTTCACCCTGGACACCGAGGACCTGGCGGCCATCAGCGCGCTGAACGAGGACCGGCGTCTGGGGTGGGACCCGGCGGAGGTCAACGGGGAATGAGACGTCGCCGCTGAGGCGTCGTTCCGAGTGCGGGGGCCCGGTCGGTGCGACCGGGCCCTTCGCGTGCCGCGGCCCGGGGCGTCCCGGTGGCCGTCCGGCCTTACCGCCCCCACGGCCGCTCAGACCGGCCGTACCGCCGTGTGGACCGTGTGCGCCAGCAGCACGAACACGTCCTGCCTGCGGTGCACGCTCGCCTCGTCCCCGGGGTCGAGCAGCCGGTCGAGCGTGGCCCGGTCGGTGGCGTCGAGCCCGTCGCCGACCCGGCCGCGCAGCCGGGACAGGGAGGCGGCGACGTACGCGCGCGCCTCGTCCGGCACGGGCGCCGGCAGGTCCAGCAGGAAGCTGCGGGTGCCGGTGTGCTTCAGTCCCGCCGCGGTCAGCAGGGCGGGCCAGTCCTCGGCCTCGGCCACCGTGCCGGGCAGGCTCGCGCGCATCTCGGCGAAGAAGTCCTCCTCCACGGCGTGCATCCTGGCCTGGAGCCCGGGACGCCCGGTCCCGAGGTCACGGGGCAGGAACCGGGCCGGCAGGCCGCCCTCCAGGACGGCCAGCGTGCCCCCGGGGGCGAGGTGCCCGGCGATCTCGGCGAGCGCCGCACGCTGGTCGCCGAGGTGGTGCAGGCTCTGGCTCGCCCACATCAGGTCGGCCGGGTAGTCCAGCTCGCCCAGCACCCCGGGCAGGTCGCCGGCGAGGGTGCCGAAGCGGTCGGCGGCACCGAGGCGGGCGGCGCGGTCGCGGGCCCGCTCCAGCAGCGGTGCGTCGCCGTCGACGGCGACGACGCGGGCACCGGGGAAGGTCTCGGCGAACAGGCAGGAGACGACGCCGGGTCCGCTGCCCAGGTCGACGACCAGGCCGGGCTCGGTCACCTCCCGGGCCAGCCAGGTCAGGGCCTGCCGGTACAGCGGCGTGTACAGCTCCGCCTGCGCTTCGAGCAACGGGGCCATGGCGGCCCAGTCGACGTGGCCGTGGGCGTGGCCGTGCCCCGGTACGGCATGCTCGTGGTCGTTACGGTGCTCGTGCTGGTGGTCGTGCGCCATGGTGGTCAACCTCCCGTTCGCGGTGCCGCCAGGGTGCGACGACTCACCGCGAGGAGGCAACTCCTGTTGCCGTTACCGCAAGACGCGCCGCCGGGGCCCGGCCGGGAGGGCCGGACCCCGACGACGTCACCTACGCCGGAGCCCGCTCAGGACAGCGGCGGGTAGGCGTTCTTCATCAGCTCCTGGAACTGCGCGGAGAACCAGTGCCCGGAGATCGGGGCGTCGGCCAGGGCGCCCGACGGGCTGTTGCCGTTGCGCGCGTTGCCCTCGTAGGTCGGGTCGCACATGCGGTCGAATCCCTTGCCCTCGGTGTTCGGGATCTCCTTGCTCGCGCCGTCGGACTCGCCCGGGGGCTTCATCCACACGTACGCGTCGATCCCGGCGGCGGGAGAGGCCTGCGGGCGCTCGCCGAGGCCGGCTCCGGCCTGGTTGCACCAGTTGCCGAGGTGGATGCGGCGGTCGTAGCGGCCACCGTCCACATAGGCGTCGACGCTGGACTGCGGGCCGGGTCCAGCGGGCCGGGCGGCACCGCCCCAGCCGTTGCGGGAGGTGTCGATCAGCATGCCGAGGTTCTGGTCGAAGCCGATCGAGACCAGCTTGTCGCGCATGGCCTGGGCGTAGGACAGCTCGTCGGTGTAGCGGTTCCAGTCCACCCACTTGGACTGGCGCACGGAGGTTCCGTTCACGGAGTCCGTGATCGTGAAGTTCTCCTCCTTCAGGGCGCTGTAGTTGGCGGTGTTGACGATGAAGCCGTGCACGTCGGCGACGGTCGCCCCCTCGGTGGTGGCGGCGGTCTTGAACATGTCGGCGGAGGCACCGAAGTTGTCGTCCCAGCCGAGCCAGCCGTGGTGGCCGGCGTCGACGTAGTTGTAGACGTTGCCGATGTCACCGAGCTTGTTCAGGGCGTAGCCGACGCCCTTCTGGTAGTTGCCGTTGGCCTTCATCACGTCGCAGTTCGGCGTGGCGGTCGGCCGCGGCGTGACGTTGGTGACCAGGTTGGGCAGCGAGTCGATCTCGACCGTGGTGACGATCCTGAGGCCCGCGTACTTCGGGTCGGCGAGGATCGCGGCGATCGGGTCGATGTACTGCGTCTTGTACTTGTCGATCTCCGTCGGGCCCAGCTCGCCGTTGGAGGCGAGCGCCGCGCAGTCCCGCCCGGGCAGGTTGTAGATGACGAGCTGGATGGCGAGTTCACCGGAACCCTTCTGCGCCAGCGCCTCGTCGAGGTGGTCGCGCAGGCCCATGCCCCCGTTCACGCCCTCGATGGCGGCGGTCCGGTCGAGCCACACGCCCGTGGGCTGGTCCGCGATGCGGTTCCCGCCGGGTTCGGCGGCGGCCTTCTCGGACCACTCGGGGTTCACGTAGACCTTGGCACCGTCGTAGGGGTTGTTCACCCGGTCGGACGGGCCGCCGGGGTCCGGCGGGTCGGTCGGGTCCGGGTCGGTCGAACCGCCGTCGTCGACGTTGCAGGTCACGCCGTTGAGCTGGAAGGTGGCCGGGACGGCGTTGCTGCCGCTGTAGGTGCCCTGGAAGCCGAAGCTCGCCGAACCCCCCGTGGACAGGGTGCCGTTGTAGGACTCGTTGGCCGCGGTGACGGCGGCACCGCTCTGGCTGACCTTCGCGTTCCAGCTGTTGGTGACCTTCTGGCTGCCGGCGTACGTCCACCCCAGCGACCAGCTGGACGTGGCCGCACCGTTGTTGGTGACGGTCACGGCGGCGGTGAAGCCGCTGCCCCAGTCGTTCTGCACCTGGTAGTCGACGGTGCAGGGGACGGCCGCCACGCCGGCGCTCGCGGAATGGGCGGCCAGGGCCGTGCCGGATGCCCCGGCGACCAGCGTCAGGGCGGCGAGCATCGCGGTTCTGCTACGGGTCATGAGTGCGGATTCCTTCTTTCGTGGGGGTGCGGGTGCTGTCGTCCGGGGCCGCGCGCCTTCCGGGCGCGGCCCGCTGCCGGACGGCATGGGGATGCCGCCGGGTCCGGGGAGATCAGGAACGGCCCGCGGGCACGGTGGAACCGCCCGGGGGTGGTGCGGGCCGGCACGCCGGCCGATGACGCGCCGGACCCGCCGCACCGGCGGCTAAAAGTCCTGAACGCGGAACGTGGAACGGGGGGTGGCGCATGAGCGACTCCTCGCAGTTCGGGCACGCCGTGACGGACGCGTCGACTGATGGAACCGCTCCCACTGGTGCCAGCGAAGGTAGCGCCAAGTGACGGTAAAGAACAGAGGAGTTACCGACTTTCTCCCGGCGGCACCTGTCGAATCTTTTCGACTCTCCACACATCTTGACCGCGGTCGGCCCCCTCCTCACTATGGGAGCGCTCCCACTGGTTCAAGGCTTGTTGCCCCTCCTCCACCCTCCCCGAGCCGCAAGGAGGAACCAGCACCATGCACCCCGGACACAGACGCAGACGCCGCACCGCGCGGCGGCTGTGGACGGCCGCACTGGCGGCCATCGCGTTACCCCTCACGATGCTGGGGGCGGGTTCGACTCCCGCCCAGGCGGCGGCACTCCAGTGCGGCGTCGACTACCGGACCAACGACTGGGGCTCCGGCTTCACCGCGGAGCTGACGCTCACCAACCGCGGCAGTGACACCATCGACGGCTGGACGCTGTCCTACGACTACGCGGGCGACCAGAAGCTGACGAACGGGTGGAACGGCACCTGGACCCAGTCGGGCCGGACCGTCACCGTGCAGAACGCCTCGTACAACGCCCGGATCGCCGCCGGCGCCGCCGTCACCACCGGCGGGCAGTTCACCTACAGCGGCACCAACGCCGCACCGGCGAACTTCACGGTCAACGGCACCGCGTGCACCGGCGCCCACCAGCCTCCGATCGCCGTGCTGACCAGCCCCGAGGCGGGCGCCGTGTACACGCAGGGCGAGGCGGTCCCGCTGGCGGCCACGGCGGCCGCCGCCGACGGCGCCACGATCAGCAAGGTGGAGTTCTACGACGACACGCGGCTGCTGGGCACCGACACCAGCTCCCCGTACACGCACACGGCCTCCGGCTTGACCGTGGGCAGTCATTCCCTGGTGGCGAAGGCGTACGACAGCACGGGCGCCTTCGCGGACTCGACACCGGTCGGCATCACGGTCGCCTCGGGACCGGTCGTGGTCGCCGCACCGTCCCACCTGGGCGTCCAACAGGGCGAGTCGGGCACGTACGAGGTCAGGCTGTCGAAGCGGCCGGCCGCGAACATCGCCGTGACGACGGCCCGCGCGAGCGGGAACACCGGCCTGTCCGTCACCGGCGGGGCGAGCCTCACCTTCACCCCGTCGAACTGGGACACCGCCCAGAAGGTGACCGTCGCGGCCGACGCGTCCGGCACCGGATCGGCGGTCTTCGAGTCGACGGCCCCCGGACACGGCAAGGCCGCGGTCACCGTGACCCAGCTGGCCGCCGCGAAGGACTACGACGCCCGCTTCCTGGAGCTGTACGGGAAGATCACCGACCCGGCCAGCGGCTACTTCTCGCCCGAGGGCATCCCGTACCACTCGGTCGAGACGCTGATCGTCGAGGCGCCCGACCACGGGCACGAGACCACGTCCGAGGCGTACAGCTACCTGCTGTGGCTCCAGGCCATGTACGGCAAGGTGACCGGCGACTGGACCAGGTTCAACAACGCCTGGGAGATCATGGAGACGTACATGATCCCCACCCACGCCGACCAGCCGACCAACTCGGCCTACAACGCCTCGAAGCCGGCGACGTACGCCCCCGAACTGGACACGCCGCAGGAGTACCCGGCGCAGCTGGACGGCGCGGTCCCGGTCGGCCCGGACCCGATCGCCGGTGAGCTGAAGTCGGCGTACGGCACGGACGACGTGTACGGCATGCACTGGCTGCAGGACGTCGACAACACCTACGGCTACGGCAACTCGCCCGGCAAGTGCGAGGCGGGGCCGTCGGACACCGGCCCCTCGTACGTCAACACCTTCCAGCGCGGCGCGCAGGAGTCGGTGTGGGAGACGGTGCCGCAGCCCACCTGCGACGCCTTCAAGTACGGCGGGAGGAACGGCTACCTGGACCTGTTCACCGGGGACGCCTCCTACGCCAGGCAGTGGAAGTTCACCAACGCCCCGGACGCCGACGCGCGGGCCGTGCAGGCGGCGTACTGGGCGGACAAGTGGGCCGAGGAGCAGGGCAGGGGTGCCGAGATCGCCGGGACCCTCGACAAGGCCGCCAAGATGGGCGACTACCTGCGCTACGCCATGTTCGACAAGTACTTCAAGAAGGCCGGCGGCTGCGTGGGGCCGGCGGCCTGCCCGGCCGGCACCGGCAAGGACTCCTCGCACTACCTGCTGTCCTGGTACTACGCCTGGGGCGGCGCGGTGGACACCTCGGCGGGCTGGGCCTGGCGCATCGGCTCCAGCCACGCCCACGGCGGCTACCAGAACCCGCTGGCCGCCTACGCCCTGAGCACCTACGACGACCTGAAGCCCAAGTCGGCCACGGGCGCGTCCGACTGGGCCAAGTCCCTCGACCGGCAGGTGGAGTTCTACCGCTGGCTCCAGTCCGACGAAGGAGCCATCGCGGGTGGCGCGACCAACAGCTGGGCGGGCCGGTACGCGACCCCGCCGGCCGGCACGCCGACCTTCTACGGCATGTACTACGACGAGAAGCCGGTGTACCACGACCCGCCGTCCAACCAGTGGTTCGGCTTCCAGGCGTGGTCCATGGAGCGGGTCGCCGAGTACTACCAGCAGAGCGGCGACGCGCGGGCCGAGGAGGTCCTCGACAAGTGGGTCGACTGGGCGCTGTCGGAGACGACGGTCAACCCGGACGGCACCTTCCGGATCCCCTCGACGATGCAGTGGTCGGGGCAGCCGGACACCTGGAACGCCTCCTCCCCGGGTGACAACAGCGGCCTGCACGTCACCGTCTCGGACTACACCAACGACGTCGGCGTGGCGGCGGCGTACGCCAAGACCCTGACGTACTACGCCGACCGTTCGGGCGACACGGAGGCGGCCGCGACCGCCAAGGCGCTGCTCGACGGCATGTGGGAGAACAACCAGGACGCGCTCGGCATCGCCGTCCCGGAGACCCGCGCCGACTACAGCCGCTTCGACGACCCGGTGCACGTCCCGGACGGCTGGACCGGGACCATGCCGAACGGCGACACGATCGACGCGTCGTCGACCTTCACCTCGATCCGCTCCTTCTACCGGGACGACCCGGCCTGGCCGAAGATCGAGAGCTACCTCGCGGGCGGTGCCGCGCCCACCTTCACCTACCACCGGTTCTGGGCCCAGGCGGACATAGCCCTCGCCATGGGCTCGTACGCGGAGCTACTGGAATAGCCCCCGCTCTCCGCGTACCGGGCCGGGCGGCCCCACCCGCACAGGGGCCGCCCGGTCGTCGCACGTCCCCTCCTGCCTCCTGACGGAAGGACGGTTCCCCACCGTGCGCTCTCCCCTCGTGCGAAGAACCCGGATCCTCACCACGGCACTGGCGCTGGCGGCCGGCGTCCTGGCGGGCAGCCCGCCCGCGGCCCTGGCCGCCGAGACGCCGAAGGCGGCCGTCGCCGCCGACACCTACACCTGGAAGAACGCCCGCATCGACGGGGGCGGCTTCGTCCCCGGCATCGTCTTCAACCGCACCGAGAAGGACCTCGCCTACGCCCGTACCGACATCGGCGGCGCCTACCGCTGGCAGGAACCGACGAAGACGTGGACACCGCTGCTGGACCACGTCGGCTGGGACGACTGGGGCCACACGGGTGTGGTCAGCGTCGCCTCCGACTCCGTCGACCCGGACCGGGTGTACGCGGCGGTCGGCACCTACACCAACGACTGGGACCCGGGCAACGGCGCGGTGCTGCGGTCCGCGGACCGCGGCGCGACCTGGGAGAAGGCCGACCTGCCGTTCAAGCTGGGCGGCAACATGCCGGGCCGCGGCATGGGCGAGCGCCTGGCCGTCGACCCGCACGACAACGACGTGCTGTACCTGGGCGCGCCCAGCGGGAACGGCCTGTGGCGGTCGACCGACGCGGGCGCGACCTGGGCCGAGGTGACGGCCTTCCCGAACCCCGGGAACTACGCGCAGGACCCGGACGACCCCAGCGGCTACGCCTCCGACAACCAGGGCGTCGTCTGGGTGACCTTCGACGAGTCGACGGGCTCCGCGGGAACGGCGACGAAGACGGTCTACGTCGGGGTCGCCGACAAGGAGAACACCGTCTACCGCTCGACGGACGCGGGCGCGAGCTGGCAGCGGATCGCCGGTCAGCCGACGGGGTACCTGGCGCACAAGGGCGTGCTGGACGCGGAGAACGGCCACCTCTACCTCGCCTACAGCGACACGGGCGGCCCGTACGACGGCGGCAAGGGCCGGCTGTACCGGTACGCGACGGCTACCGGTGCCTGGACGGACATCAGCCCGGTCGCCGAGGCGGACACCTTCTACGGCTTCAGCGGCCTGAGCGTCGACCGGCAGAACCCCGGAACGGTGATGGCGACGGCGTACAGCTCCTGGTGGCCGGACACGCAGATCTTCCGTTCCACGGACAGCGGCGCCACGTGGACGCAGGCCTGGGACTACACGTCGTACCCGGCCCGCGAGAACCGGTACACGATGGACGTCTCCTCCTCACCCTGGCTGACGTGGGGCGCGAACCCGGCCCCGCCCGAGCAGACGCCGAAGCTGGGCTGGATGACGGAGGCGCTGGAGATCGACCCGTTCGACCCGGACCGGATGATGTACGGGACGGGAGCGACGATCTACGGCACGGAGAACCTCACGAACTGGGACTCGGGCGGCAAGTTCGCCATCGAACCGATGGTGCGCGGCCTGGAGGAGACGGCGGTGAACGACCTGGCCTCTCCCCCCTCCGGTGCCCCCCTGCTCAGCGCGCTGGGCGACATCGGCGGTTTCCGGCACACCAGCCTGACCGAGGTGCCGTCGATGATGTTCACCGCCCCGAACTTCGCCTCCTCCACGAGTCTGGACTTCGCGGAGCAGAAGCCGGACACGGTCGTGCGGGCCGGCAACCTCGACTCGGGCCCGCACATCGCGTTCTCGACGGACAACGGCGCCCACTGGTTCGGCGGCAGCGACCCCTCCGGGGTGAGCGGCGGCGGCACGGTCGCGGCGGGCGCAGACGGCAGCCGCTTCGTGTGGAGCCCCGAGGGCACCGGCGTGCACCACACGACGGGCTTCGGCACGTCCTGGCAGGCGTCGAGCGGCATCCCGGCCGGCGCGGTCGTCGAGTCCGACCGGGTGGACCCGAAGACCTTCTACGGCTTCAAGTCCGGGACGTTCTACGTCAGCAGGGACGGCGGCGCGACCTTCACCGCGTCGGCGGCGAACGGCCTGCCGGCCGGTGACAGCGTGCGGTTCAAGGCGCTGCCGGGCGGCGAGGGCGACGTCTGGCTGGCGGGCGGGGCGGCGGACGGACCGTACGGCCTGTGGCACTCGACGGACGGCGGCGCGACCTTCACCAAGCTCCCGAACGTCGAGGAGGCCGACACCGTCGGCTTCGGCAAGGCGGCACCGGACGCCTCGTACCAGACCCTCTACACGAGCGCGAAGATCGGCGGTGTCCGCGGCATCTTCCGCTCCACCGACCAGGGCGCCACCTGGACCCGCGTCAACGACGACGCCCACCAGTGGGGCTGGACCGGCGCGGCCATCACGGGCGACCCGCGCGTGTACGGGCGGGTGTACGTGGCGACCAACGGGCGGGGCGTCGTCTACGGCGACACGGCCGGCACCGGTCCCGGCCCGGGGCCCGACCCGGAGCCGACGGGCGCGTGCGCGGTGACGTACACGATCACCAACCAGTGGTCCGGCGGCTTCCAGGCGGACGTACGGCTCACCAACACCGGTACGTCACCCTGGAGCGGCTGGTCCCTCACCTGGCCCTTCGCGAACGGCCAGCAGGTGACCCAGATGTGGAACGCCGAGCACACCCGGTCGGGCGCCACGGTGAGCGCGAGGAACACCGGCTGGAACGCGAACGTGGCACCCGGCGCGTCGGTGGGCTTCGGCTTCACCGGCAGCTGGTCGGGGACGAACGCGGTGCCGTCCGCCTTCGAGGTGGCCGGCAGGAAGTGCTCGGCCGGCACCTGACCCGTCCCGTGGGGAGCGCCGTCTGCGGCTCACAGCCGGGGCCGCGGGCCGGAGCCGCCCCCGGTGGTGATTCCGCCGGGCACCGGGGGCGGCGAGGGTCCCGAGGATGAGCCCTCGTCCCCCTTTCCCCCGGCGCCCGGGCGGCGGATGCACCGGGACGGCAGCGGGCCCACCCCCATGGACAGACGGGGGAACCTCGGCTTCATGTCGGCGCAGGTAGCCGCCGGATCAGGGCGTGTACACCGTCGGCCGGGGTGGTGTCGCCATGCCGGCGCCGATGAAGAAGCTCGGGTGCGGGGGCTGGTTGTAGGCGGTGTTCTGCCAGGCCAGGGCCGTGCGGTACTGGGGGTCGTGGAGGAGGGTCGTGATCCTGCGGTCCGTGTCGTGCGGGGTGGAGTAGATGCGCAGGGCCGTGTTGCCGGCGGTTCTCCAGATGATCTCCTCGCGCCAGTCGCCGAGGATGTCGCCGGCCAGGACCGGGGTGGCCTTGGTGCCGTTGTTGGAGGCGACGCCGGAGCCGGTGAGGAGGCGGGTGTCGCCGGAGGTGCCGTACTTGTCGACGCGGGTGGCGTCGAGGAGTTCGCGCACCGGGTCGCCGTCCCACCAGGACAGGAAGTTGGCGCTCGAGGGCTTGCGGCTGTTCACGACCGCGCCCTTCGGGTTGCGGATGCCGCTCTCCGCCGACGACCAGGACTCGGCGCCCGCGCTGCCGGACCAGATGTCCGCGGAGACGCCCCGGCCGTTGTCGCCGCTCGCGCCGGTGGCCCAGATGATCCGGCCGGTGCGCGCGTCCGCCATCCACGACGACGGCTTCGAGCTGTCCTCGTCGACCTTGAACTCCTCCAGGCCCGGGCGGGACGGGTCGAGATCGCCGACGTGCATGGCGTCGCCGTGGCCGTTCCTCGTGGTCCACAGGGCGGCGCCGTTGTCGTCGACGGCCATCGCGCCGTAGACGATCTCGTCCCTGCCGTCGCCGTCGACGTCGGCCACGGACAACTGGTGGTTGCCCTGGCCGTCGTAGCCCTTGCCGGCGTTGGTGGAGGAGTTGGTGTCGAAGGTCCAGCGGCGGGTGAAGGCACCGTCGCGCCAGTCCCAGGCGGCGATCACCGAGCGGGTGTAGTAGCCGCGCGCCATGACGAGGGAGGGCCGGGAGCCGTCCAGGTAGGCCGTACCCGCCAGGAAGCGGTCGACGCGGTTGCCGTAGGAGTCGCCCCAGGAGGAGACGTTGCCGCGTGCGGGGACGTAGTCGACGGTGCCCATGGCCCTGCCGGTCTGCCCGTTGAACATGGTCAGGTACTCGGGGCCGGTGAGGACGTAGCCGGAGGAGTTGCGGTGGTCGGCGGAGGAGCTGCCGACCACCGCGCCGGTGCCGTCCCTCGTGCCGTCGGCCGTCTTCATGGCGACCTCGGCCCGGCCGTCGCCGTCGTAGTCGTACACCTGGAACTGCGTGTAGTGGGCGCCGGAGCGGATGTTGCGGCCCAGGTCGACGCGCCACAGCCGGGTGCCGTCGAGCTTGAGGCCGTCGACGACGGTGTTGCCCGTGTAACCGGACTGGGAGTTGTCCTTGGCGTTGGTCGGCTGCCACTTGAGGACGAGGTCGAGCGCGCCGTCGCCGTCGAGGTCGCCGACGGAGGCGTCGTTGGCCTCGTAGGTGTAGGAGACGCCGTCGGGGGTCGTCCCGCCGGACGGCGGGCTGAGGGGCACGTCCTTGTAGCCGGCCCGGAACTGGATCGCGTGGACCGAGTCGCCCTGTTCCGTGCCGTTCACCACGGCTCGGACGGTGTAGTCGGCGTGGGAGGGGGCGCCGGAGTGGAAGTAGGTGGTGGAGCCGGTGACCGGGCTGGAGTTGACCTTCGTGCCGGCCCGGTAGACGTTGAACGCGACGTTGTCCGGGTCGGTGCCCAGCCAGCGCCAGCCGACCAGGTTGCCGTCACCGGTGTGGACGCTGACCACGCCCCGGTCGAGGGCTTCGACCTGCCGCGCCGTGGCGGCCTCGGCGGTGTCGGGGGCCAGCGTGGTCAGACCCGCGCCGACGAGACCGGCGGCGGCGAGGGCCGAGGCCAGGACGAGCGGGCGTCTGCGGTACCTGCGGGAGTGCCTCACGGGACGGACCTCCTTGAGGACGGATGGGTTCCGCCTCTCAGTCGCCGCCCGGGGCGGCGGGGTTGCCGGGTCTCCCGACCCGTTGCGCCGCGGTGCGGCCGGCGCTGGCCCTCGCGTCGGTACGCCGCCCGGCAGGCGGCGAGGCCGAGGCCGGCGGGGCGGGTGAAGTCCGGGCCGGCCGCGGTGCGGGGCGGCGGGACCACCCCCGGCCTACGGCTTCGCGAACGCCCGCAGGGTGAAGACGGGGTCGGGCCGGGGCCGGTCCTGGCCGGGGAGGGCCGCGAGCCGGGCGGCGAAGTCCTCCGCGCGCGGATCGCCCGGCGGCAGCGTGACGAACCAGCCGCGGCGCAGGTCGGCGATCGTGCGGCGCGGGCTGCGCCCCTGGCCGCGGCCGGTGAAGCGGGTGTGCCCCGCCGGGACCAGGCCGTGTGCGCGGGCGTACGACTCGACCCGCTCGGCGGTGTCGTGGGCGGTGCTCGGCGGGCGGGAGGCCAGCACGGCGTCGATGTCGCTGCCCACGTTGTGCGAGGCGCCCTTGTCGACCGTCGTCACGTACACCCCGCCGGGCCCGAGGACGCGGGCGCACTCGCCGACGACGGCCCGTACGTCGCCGGGGCCCTCGGCCAGGTGCAACAGCCAGACGCTGCTGACCGCGTCGAACTCCCGGGCTCCGAAGGGCAGTCGGCGGCTGTCGGCCAGGACCACGGCGCCGGGCAGCCGGGCGGCGGCGCGACGGGCCATGGCGGAGGAGAGGTCGGCGCCGGTCACGCGCATGCCGTCCCGTCCGGCGGCGAGCCGCCGGGTGACGATGCCGGTGCCGCAGGCGACGTCGAGCAGGCTGCGCGCCCGCGGCGGTACGAGGCTCAGTACGGCCTCCGCGGCGGCCGCGGCCCGGGGCTCACCGCCGCGGGAGGCGTCGTAGCGCTCCGCTTCCTCGTCGTAGTCGAGCACGTCCGTCAGTGTGCCCCATGCCCGGCGGCCAGGTCCTCCACCCTGCGGGCGAGCTCGACGTCCTTCTCGGTGACGGCGCCGCCCGCGCTGTGGGTGTGCACGGCCAGGCGGACCGTGTGGTGGCCGAGGGTCAGATCGGAGTGGTGGTCGAGCTCCTCCTGCACCTGGGCGACGTGCACGACCATCGCGGTCGCCGCGAAGTGCGAGCCGAGCCGGTAGGAGCGGGTGAGACGGCCGTCGTCGAGGGACCAGCCCGGCAGTTGCGCCAGTCGTTCCTCGATCTCCGTCCGCGACAGCGGTTCGACGGGCACGGGCTCTTCTCCTCACCTGGGTGGCGGCTACTCCGTCAGCCTGCCACAGCCCGGCCGGCGGGCCCCGGCCGCGAGCGACGGCGGAGCCCCGGCGCGCCCCCTGGTCGGCTACCGTGCGGACCATGACCGTACCCGTCTCCGGCACCGCCCCCGCCGCCCAGGGCGTGGGCCCGCTGCTGCGGGCCTGGCGGGAGCGGCGGCGGGTCAGCCAGCTGGAGCTGGCGCTGCGCGCCGGCTCCTCCGCCCGGCACATCAGTTTCGTCGAGACGGGCCGCTCGCGGCCGAGCGAGGAGATGGTGCTGCGGCTCGCCGGACACCTCGACGTCCCCGTGCGGGAGCGCGACGCGCTGCTGCTCGCGGCCGGTTACGCCCCGCACGGTCCGGACACGCCGCTGGACGACCCGGCGCTCGACTCCGTGCGCGAGGGCATGGAGCGGCTGATCCGGGGCTACGAGCCGTATCCCGCGCTGGTCGTCGACGCGACGTACCGGGTGCTGGCCGCCAACCGGGGCGTCGCGATGCTGACGGAGGGCCTCCCGGAGCACCTGCTCGCACCGCCGCTCAACGCGATGCGGCTGACCCTGCACCCCGAGGGCCTGGCGCCGCGCATCCGCAACCTGCGCGCGTGGCGCGGGCACCTGCTGGAGCAGATGGAACGGCAGATCGCGCTGCACCGCTCGGAGCCGCTGCGGGCGCTGTACGAGGAGGTGGCGGCGTATCCCGTGCCGGACACCGCGCCGGGCGGGGAACCGTCCGCCCCGGTGCCGTACTTCGCGCTGCCGATGCAGATCGAGCACGAGGGCCGGACCCTGTCGTTCATCTCGTCCATCTCCACCTTCAACACGCCGATGGACGTGACGGTCGCCGAGCTGGCCATCGAGACGCTGCTCCCGGCCGACCCGGCGACGGTCGAGTACCTGCGCACGCTGCTGCCCTGACGCGGCCTCGGCGCGGCGTACGGGGGCGGCGCGAAGCCGGTGGCGGCGAACGTCCGGAGGTCCCTCCGTCGGGGCCGGGCACGGCTGTGGGAGCCGGGTCCCGGGCCGGAGTGCGCCGGCCCGGAACCCGGTGGACCCCACGATGCCGTCCGGTCCGCGCCGGGTCGATGACCCGCCGGGTCATGACGCCGTCCGCGGCCTCCCCTGTGAGGCCGACGGGTGAACATGACAGACTGTGGTGAGACGTGGGCGCGTTGGGGAGGCGTGGCGTGAGTGAGCGGCGGGCCGCACCCACCGTGGGCCAGGTGGTCCTGGGCAGGCGGCTGCAGGAACTGCGGGAGGCCACGGGCCTCAGACGCGAGGAGGCCGCCAAGGTCCTCCGGGTGGCCCCGGCGACCGTGCGGCGCATGGAGACGGCCGAGGTCGCGCTGAAGATACCGTACGTCCAGATACTGCTGACGGCGTACGGTGTGCCCGAGGACGAGGTGGCGGGGTTCGTCGCTCTGGCCGAGGAGGCGAACCAGCCGGGCTGGTGGCAGCGGTACCACGACGTGCTGCCGGACTGGTTCAGCATGTACGTGAGCCTGGAGGGCGCCGCGCGGATCGTCCGCTCCTACGAACCCCACTTCGTTCCGGGGCTCCTGCAGACCGAGGACTACGCCCGCGCGGTCCTGGATGCCGGGACGATCGGGAACGCGGGCAAGGACGCGGTCGAGCGGCACGTGTCCCTGCGCATGGAGCGCCAGCGACTGCTGGAGCGCACGGAGCCGCCCCATCTGTGGGTGGTGATGGACGAGACGGTGCTGCGGCGCCCGGTGAGCACCGACGGCCGGGTGATGCGCGACCAGGTGGACAAGCTGCTGGAGTTCTCGGTCCGGGACCGGGTGACGCTTCAGGTCGCCGAGTTCGAGGACGGCCCGCATCCCGGGACGTACGCGCCGTTCACGCTGTTCCGGTTCGCGGAGCCGGAGCTGCCCGACATGGTCTTCACCGAGTACCTGACGGGCGCCCTGTACCTGGACTCCCGCACGGAGGTCTCCACCCACCTGGAGGTCCTGGACCACATGACGGCGCGTGCCGCCTCGACCCGGCGCACCGAGAAGGTCCTGCGCGAGTACCGCGAGTACTTCTGAGCCCGCGTCCCCGCCCCTCCCCACCCCCCCAGGCCCCAGGCCCCAGGCCCCAGGCCCCAGGCCCCAGGCCCCAGGCCTCAGGCCCCAGGCCTCAGGCCTCAGGCCTCAGGCCCCGAGGAGACGACACCGCATGACCGGATCCGACGCCCTCCCCGCCCCGCTCGACACCAGCCGGCCGCATCCGGCCCGGGTCTACGACTGGTGGCTGGGCGGCAAGGACAACTACCCGGTGGACGAGGAACTGGCCCGGAGGATCCTCGCCGCGGACGACACGGCCGTCCGGGGGGCCCGCGCCAACCGCCGGTTCATGCACCGGGCCGTCCGGACGCTCGCCGAGGCCGGCATCCGCCAGTTCCTGGACATCGGCACCGGCATTCCCACCGAGCCGAACCTGCACCAGGTGGCGCAGGCCGTGGCCCCCGAGGCGCGGGTGGTCTACGCCGACAACGACCCGATCGTCCTGCGGCACGCGGAGGCGCTGCTGCACGGTTCGGCGGAGGGCTCCACCGACTACGTCCACGCGGACGTCCGGGACCCCGACACGATCCTGCGGCTGGCGGGCGAGTCCCTGGACTTCGGCCGGCCGGTCGCGCTGTCACTGGTGGCCCTGACGCACTACCTCGGCGACGCGGCCGACGGCGACGACGTCCACGGACTGCTGAAGCGGTACGTCGACGCCCTCGCACCCGGCAGTCACCTGGTCCTGTCCCAGGTCACGCCCGATCTGAACCCGGAGGCGGTGGGCCGGGCCGCCGGCCTGTTCGCCCGCAGCGGCACACCGTTCCACCCGCGCCCGCTCGACGAGTTCGCGCGCTTCTTCGACGGCCTGGAGCTGCTGGGCCCCGGCGTCATCCCGGTCGCCGGGTGGCGGCCGGACCCGGAGGACGTGGCGGCCCAGGCGCAGGGCATCGTGCCGGTGTACGCGGGGGTCGCGCGCAAGGCCTGAGCCGCCCCGGCCGGCCCGCCCTGACCCGTACGGTCCCCGCGAACGGGTGCGCTCCCGCGCCCGCCCCTAGGTTCGGTGGTCAGGGCCTGGGCGATCGAGGGAGCGCACGTGACGGACACACGGACACCGCCCACCGGGCCGGGCGCGGTTCTGCCGCGCGCGGGGCGGTTCTTCCGGCCCGGCACCGCCGCGCCCGGCCTGCGCAGGAGGCTGCCGCTGGTGCCGGTGGAGAACTTCCACCTCCTGCACAGGCGGCAGACCGCGGACGACGAGGAGGAGGTCCGATGCCCGGATTCGAGGTGCTGTACCAGGCGGCGGCGCTCTGCCTGACCTATCCCGACGACGACTTCCGCGCCCGGCTGCCCCTGCTGCGCGAGGCCGCGCCCCCACTGCGCGCCTTCACCGACCACGCCGCCGTCACCCCGCAGGACGAACTCCAGGCGCACTACGTGGAGGTCTTCGGCCTCAAGAACCGGCACAGCCTGTACCTGAGCTGGTGGACCGGCGGAGACGCCCGCGACCGCGGGATGTCGCTGGTCCGCTTCATGGAGCTGTACCGCGCCCACGGACTGGAGTTCACCGGCGAGGAGCTGCCCGACTTCCTGCCGGCGGTGCTGGAGTTCGTCTCCCGCACCGGGGACATCGGCATGCTCACCGAACACCGCGACGCCCTGGACCGGCTCCGTACCCGGCTCACCGCCTGCGGCACGCCCTACGCGTGCGTCCTGGACGCCGTGTGCGCCACCCTGCCGCCCGCGTCGGCCGGAGCCCGCCGATGACCCTCCTCCTCCGGGTGTGCCGCCCTACGCCGCCTTCGTCCTGCTGATCGCCGGCCTGCTCCGGCGCCACCGCTACGACCGTTCCGGCCGGACGACGCGGTCTTCCCCGATCCACGGGTCCAGGCTGCTGGACATCGCGTCGCCGGCGTTCCAGCACGGCGTCCCGTTCGTCCTCGTCGCGCTGTTCGTCCCCCAGCCGTGGAGGGACGCGCTCGGCGTGGGCGAACACGCCCACCACCTGCTGTCCCTGTACGGCGGCACGGCGGCCGGGACGCCGGCGGTGGCGGTGGCGGTGGCGGTGGCGGTGGCGGGGATGCTGCCCCTGGTTCACCGGCGTCGCACCAAAGCGCCCGTCCTCGCGCCGGTGCAGCACCTCACCCGGCCGTACGTGGTGTACCGGTCGCGCGGCCCCAGGCAGCTGGGGCCGCGCCCGGACCGGCGGGGCTGGGAACGCGCGGGGCTCCCGACCCGGCTAGGCCAGCTTCGCCGTGAGGGTGATGGTCGTGCCGGTCAGGGCCTGGCTGACCGGGCAGTTCTTCTTGGCGTCCTCGGCGGCGGCGGCGAAGGCGTCGCCGTCGAGGCCGGGGACGGTGCCCTCCACGGTGAGGTGGATGCCCGTGATGCCCTCACCCGGCTGGAAGGTGACGTCGGCCGAGGTGGTGAGCTTGGTGGGCGGGGTGCCGGCGCCGGCCAGGCCGTGCGACAGCGCCATGGAGAAGCAGCTGGAGTGGGCGGCGGCGATCAGCTCCTCGGGGCTGGTCCTGCCGTTCGCCTGCTCGGCGCGCGACGGCCACGACACCGGCTGCTCGCCGATGCCGGACGAGTCGAAGGTGACGACACCCTTGCCCTCGAGCAGGTTGCCTTCCCAGACGGTGTGTGCGGAGCGCGTGGTTGCCACGGCGGGTCCTCTCGAATTCGCTTGCTGTACTGAGGTGGTGGGCTCCCGGGCCCGGGAGCCCACCCCCATCCGATCACACTCCGGCTCAGCTCACCCAGGGGACCTGCCCTCGGGCGGTGAACGCAGCCGCGCAGGGGGACGGGCGGCGCGTGCGGCGCGGGTCACCGGCGATGCGGTCGTGGACTTCCCCGGCGGTCGGACCGGCCGGCTCCGGGTCGTGCAGGAGTCCTCCGGGCACGGTGCCGGCCCGCACCGTGCCCGGGACGGCCGGGCGGCGCGCGTGCCCGGGGCGGCCGGGGCGGCGCCCGTGGCCGGGCGCGGTCCGGCGCGACGCCGCGTCAGGCGCTGTTCTCCCGCACGACCTCCTCCACGACCGGAAACGGTGTGCTGTCGGCGGCCCTGGACCGGGGATCCTCCACGGGCACCTGCGGGCCGTTGGACTCCCGCAGCCAGCGGCGCAGGATGTGGTGGACGTGCTCGGCCCCGACGATCTCCGCGCCCTCGCCGACCGGTGCGGACAGGACGGCCGGCGACAGCAGGAAGGCGCGCGACTGGGCACCGCCGAGTCCGCCGTGGGAGCCGATCTGCTCCTCGAAGGCGAGGACCTCGCCGTCGGCCGGGTCGTGGAAGGAGTTGACCATGATGTCGGCGGTGTGCGGAAAGGAGTGGGTGCGGCGGACGGCGTCGGCGGCACCGGGCCCGAAGGCGGCGAGCGGGCCGGGGTCCTCGTCGAGGCGGTCCAGGGGGATCTCCGCGCCGCGCGCGCCGAGCACCACGCCTCCGTGCCGCTCGCTGCTGACGAGCAGGAAGCCGACGCCGGGGTGATTGGCGAGGGTCGGCAGCAGGGCGGGGTGGCGGGCGTCGATCTCCTCCCTGGTCATCCGGTGCGGCACGTCGGGGAAGGAGACCAGGCCCAGGTTGCCGGAGGCCAGCACGATCGGTTCCGAGCGGCGGCCGGCGGGGGTGTCGGCGGGGCGCTGCTGCTCGGCGCCCTCCTCGACGGGCCGGTGCAGGGCGGCCCGTACGGTGTTGCGGGCCTCGGCTCCGCTTCGGGTGCGCTGCGCCCGGCGCGGCACGGGCAGTCCGCAGCCCGCGCGCACCAGGTCGCCGAGGGTGAGGCCGTAGCGGGCGCGGAAGGTCTCGCCGGGGCTCTGGCCGTGGTCGGACAGGACGACGATCCGGTACTTGCGGGGGGCGTGCTCGGCGACCTTCTCGATCAGGGAGAGGGACCGGTCCAGGCGCTGGAGGACCTTCGCGGCGTCCCGGCCACGCGGTCCGGAGTGGTGCGCCACCTCGTCGTACGCCACCAGGTCGGCGTAAACGGCGGTGCGTCCGGCGAGCATGTCGCCCATCACCGCGGTGACCACGACGTCCCGTTCGACGACGGTCGCGAAGGCGCGGACCAAGGGGTAGAGGCCGCCGCGCGAGACACGCGGGCGGACCTTGTGCACGCGGGCCCGGGTGGACTGGCCGATCTCACGGCCCACCTCGGCGACGAAGGAGAACGCGGTGCGGACGGCGTTGGCCGGGTCGGAGAAGTAGGCGAAGTAGCCGGACCGGGACCGGGTCTCCGGGCTGCGGCGGCGGGTGGCGATGGACAGCACGAGGGCCTGTTCGTCGGCGCCGCCGCCGAACAGGTTGCCGCGGCTGGCGCCGTCGAAGGTGAGCAGCCCGCCGTCGCCGGTGCGCTCGACGGCCCGGCGCTGGAGTTCGGCGGCGCTGGTGGGGCGGTTGCAGACCACGACCTCGCCGCTGTCCTTCTCGTACCAGCGGAAGGCGGGGACGTCGTGGTTGCTGCCGTGCAGGATGCCGAGCTGGCTGGCACCGGTCTGGCTGGACCAGTCCGTGTGCCACACGGCGAGCCGGTGGGTCGCGGACCTGCCGTCGCGGCCCAGCCAGCGGGCGACGGTGGGCATGGCGCCGCTGTCGACGGCGTCCAGCAGCACGTCGTGGCCGACGCCGTCCAGTTGCAGGAAGACGGTGCCGGGCCCGGCCGGGCAGGGCGGGCCGGATCTGCGGCGGCGGTCGGCGAGGCGGTACAGCCGGCGCCGGTAGGCGTCGTCGTCGTGCACGGCCAGGGCGCCGCCGGTGGCGGAGGCGACCGCGGACATGACGGCGGCCACCACGACCGCCGTCTCCGGGGCGACGCCGCCGCTCCCGGCCGGGTTCGCGTCGATCGCGAGGAGCAGCAGCGCGCCGTTGAGGAAGAAGACCAGCAGCCCGAGGACGAGCGCCGGCACCAGGAGCAGCAGCCGGACCATCAGCGGCCACACCAGGGCGGACAGCAGGCCGAAGCCGCCGGCCCCCACCGCGGCGGTGACGGCGATGTCGGTGGCGCTGTCACCGTCGGGCGACTGGAGCCGGAAGTCGGGCAGGATGCCGGCGAGCGCGAGCATGGTGGCGGTGGACACGGCCCACACCGCGGCACTCCGCCCGATCTGACTGGCGACCCGGCGCCAACGCCCTCCACCCACGCTCCGCACACCTCACGTCCCGGCCCGTTTCGGCGCGGGCCTGCCCCACCCTGTCACAACGGTGCTGAGCACCCGTTTGTCCCCCCGGGTCCGGTTCACACACCCCCGCGGCGCCGCGGCGCAGGTCAGCGGCCGTCGTACCCGGCCGTCGGCATCGACAGCCGCCGGTGCACGCACGCCTTCATCCGGGCGTCGTAGGACGGTTCGGCGAGACCGGCCGTCTCGACGCGGACCCCGCGCCGCGCGCACTCCACGGAGAACTCCTCCACCGAGGACAGGGCGCACTCCAGCACCCGGCGGCTGGGCGCCACGAACACGTCGCGTCCGGGCCGGACGCCGTCCCACAGGGCGTCGTGGTCGGGTCGCAGACCGCGCACCAGCAGTTCCCTGGCGACGACGTAGCCGTGCTCCGCGGCCCAGCGGGCACACATGGCGTGCTGGCCGCGGGAATCGACCAGGAAGGGATCGTCGTCCAGCTGCTCCAGCGGCGTCAGACTCGCGATCGCCGTCACTCGTACCAGACCCATGGTGTCCCCCCTCACCTCCCGTTTTCGCCGCCGACCCTACTCCTGGACGTAGGCTTCGGGCAGTCGCGCGAAGGAGGCAAAGAGGTGCCGGTGGAGCTCACCTGGTGGGGTCACGCCACCTGCACGGTCGAGGACTCGGACATACGTGTGCTGACCGACCCGCTGTTCGCCCGCAGACTGGCCCATCTGCGCCGCAGGCGGGGCGCGATGCCGCCGCCGGACGCCTGGCGCGCGGACGTGACGCTGGTGTCCCATCTGCACGCCGACCACCTGCACGTGCCCTCGCTCGCGCGGCTCGCGCCGGGCACGCGCCTGCTCGTGCCCCGGGGCGCACGCCGCTCGGTGCCGGGGCTGCGCCGGCTCGGGCACCTGAGGCTGACCGAGGTGGCCCCCGGCGACGAGACGACCGTCGGGGACCTGCGGATACGGGCGGTGCCCGCGCGGCACGACGGGCGGCGGCTGCCGTTCGGGCCGCGCCGCTCCCCCGCCCTCGGCTACGTCATCGAGGGCGAGGCCCGGACGTACTTCGCCGGGGACACCGGCCTGTTCGACGGCATGGAGAAGGAGGTCGGGCCGGTCGACGCGGCACTGCTGCCGGTGGGCGGATGGGGGCCGTCCCTCGGCGAGGAGCACCTGGACGCGGGCCGGGCGGCCGAGGCGCTGGCCCGGCTGGCCCCGAGCACCGCGGTGCCGGTGCACCACGGCACGTACTGGCCGATCGGGCTGGACGCCGTGCGCCCCCACATGTTCCACACGCCGGGTGACGAGTTCGTGCGCCTGTCGGCGCTGAGCGCGCCGGACGTGTCCGTGCACCGGCTGGGGCACGGCGAGAGCGTGCGGGTGGGGGGCGCGCGGTGAGCTGGCTGGACGCCGCCACGCACTTCCCTGCCGCGCCGGCCCAGCAGGCGTTCGGCTATCCCTCTCTGTTCCTGCTGGTGCTGATCGGGGCGCTGGTGCCGGTGGTGCCGACGGGTGCGCTGGTGAGTTCGGCGGCCGTGGTGGCGATGCATCAGGCACTGCCGTTCTCGATGCTGATGGTGTTCGTGACGGCCTCGCTGGCCGCGTTCTGCGGGGACATGGCGCTGTACTGGCTGGGGCGGCGCGGTGTCGGTTCGAGGAACGGCTCGCGCTGGCTGGAGGCGATCCGGTCCCGGGCGCCCGAGGACCGGCTGGCGCAGGCGCAGCGGAAGCTCGCCGAGCACGACGTCGCCGTGCTGGTGCTGTCCCGGCTGGTGCCGGCGGGGCGGATACCGGTGATGCTGGCCTGTCTCCTGGCCGCGTGGCCGCTGCGCCGGTTCGCCCGGGGCAACCTTCCCGCTTGCCTGGCGTGGGCGGTGACGTACCAGCTGATCGGTGTGCTGAGCGGCGCCCTGTTCGACAAGCCGTGGGAGGGCGTGGCCGCCGCGATCGCGCTGACCGTGCTGGTCAGCGGGGCGCCGAGCGTGTGGCGGCGGCTGCGGGGACCGGCGAAGGCGTAGGCGCCGCACCGGCGCGCGAGGCGGGCGGGGGCGCGGGACGGGGGCGGCGTGGTGCGCGCCCTGCCGCCTGTCGCCCGCGTCCCGTGGCCCGCGTTCCGTCCTCGCGTGCGTGCGCCCCGCGTGCGTGCGTCTCGCGTGCGTGCGTCTCGCACGGGGCGCGGCAGGGGCGCGCGGCGTACGGCGTAGGGCGTACGAGGCCGTGCCGTCGCCGCGTACGCCTCGGTCCACGGCGGCGCCCCTGGCCTCGGACCGTGCCGCCCCGGCCGGGTGGTCACTCCAGCACGCGGGAGCCGCCGACCGGCAGGTCCCACAGGCGCTCCCGGGGCAGGCCCGCGCGCTGCCAGGCGGCCCGCACCCGGGTGAGGGGCTCCAGCACGGGTTCGGCGGACAGGACGAAGGTGCCCCAGTGCATCGGAGCCATCCGCCGGGCGCCGACGTCCTGGGCGGCCCGCACCGCCTCCTCGGGGTCGCAGTGGACGTCCCTGAGCCACCAGCGGGGGTCGTAGGCGCCGATGGGGAGCAGGGCGAGGTCGATGCCGGGGTAGCGGCGGCCGATGCGGCTGAACCAGTGGCCGTACCCGGTGTCGCCGGCGAAGTACACGCGCGTGCCGTCGGGGTCGGTGAGGACCCAGCCGCCCCACAGTGTGCGGCACGTGTCGGTGAGGGTGCGCTTGGACCAGTGGTGGGCCGGCACGAAGTCGAAGCGGACGCCGTTCAGTTCGGCCGCCTCCCACCAGTCCAGCTCGGTGACGCGGGTGAAGCGCCGGCGGTGGAACCAGCGGCCCAGGCCGGCCGGCACGAAGACGGGGGTGTCGCGGGGCAGCCTGCGCAGGGTGGGGGCGTCCAGGTGGTCGTAGTGGTTGTGGCTGATGACGACCGCGTCGACGCGCGGCAGGGCGCTCCAGGGGACGCCGACGGGCGTGACGCGCGCCGGGGTGCCGAGGATGCGGCGGGACCAGACCGGGTCGGTGAGCACGGTGAGTCCGCCCATGTTCACCACCCAGCTCGCGTGTCCCGCCCAGGTCACGGCGACGGTCCCGGCGTCCACGCGGGGCGGTCGGCCGGGGGTGTACGGCAGCCTCGGGATGTCGGCGAGGCCCTCGGGGCCGGGTCTCACCGCGCCCTCGCGGGCGAATCTGGCGCACGCCTTCAGGCCGGGCAGCGGCGTGGTCAGCCGGTCGTGGAAGGTCCGCGGCCACACCCGGTGCTCGGCCAGCGGACGGGGTTCGGCGAGTGGTGGGTCCGGGGGCGCCGACGAGGGCGTGGCCGCCGGCGCGTCGACGTCCTTGACGGACGTGCGGGTACTCGTGGTCGACCGGGGCTGCTGCGTCATCGAGGAGGCTCCCATCGCTGAGCGTCGCGGAGATCGGCGAAGACCGACTGGAGACCGATCAGCGCGCGTTGCACGTGTGGCAGTTCCAACGGGTCGGGGGACATGAGGCACTCAGCGCGCTGCTCGTGTGTACCGCCGGCGAGCAGAGGGCCGGTGGAGATCCGGACGCGAAATGCTTGGAGGTCGTCGCCGAAGCGGTGACCGCCCGGCGCGGGCATGCCGAGGCGGGCGCCGAGGAAGTCCTCCAGTTCCTGGGCGTCGCCGACACCCTGGGCGGCGAGGGCGTCACGCAGCGGGCCGAGGTCGGCGTACAGGTGGCGGCCGGCCTGCGGGGGCCGGGCGGTGGCGCCCGCGGCGACGACGACGGAGTGCAGGGCGGCTGCCACGCGTGCGTGCAGGGCGACGGTGGCCGAGCGGCGGGCGGTGACCGCCTCGGGTTCGGCGAGCGCGTGGCCGGCCGCGGCGGCGACGGGCGCGGCGACGCGGGCGCCGAGTGCGGTGAGCGCGTCCTGCACGCGCGCGTGCAGGCCGTCCCCGGTGGCGGACGCGGGGAAGCGGGCGACGGCGGCCGGCCAGCCCGGCGGCAGCAGCGCGCCGGCCAGGTCGGTGACGACGGTGACCCGTTCGGGCAGCATCTCGGCGGGGCTGAGCAGCACGGTGGCGTGCGGGTCGTGCAGGGTGTCGCGCCAGGTCTCGTCGCTGACCAGGTGGAGTCCCTCGCCGGCCGCGGCCTCGACGGTCTCGTGCAGCAGTTCGGGGGGTGCGACGGTGCCGGTGGGGTCGTCGGCGACGGACAGCACGAGCAGGCGGGGGTCGCCGCCCTCCGCACGGACCCGGCGGACGGTTTCCAGCAGGGCGTACGGATCGGGTACGCCGCCGGACTCCGCCGGTGTCGGGACGTGGAAGACGGGCCGGCCCAGCAGTCGCGCGTACGGCGCCCACCAGGCCGCGCAGGGGCGCGGCACCAGGACGTCGCCGCCGAGCACGGCGGTCAGCGCGAGCAGCAGGGAGTTGGCGCCCGGAGCGGCGGCCACGTGACCGGGGTCGGTGGGCAGGCCGCGCCGGTCCCAGTAACCGCTCGCGGCGGCCAGGAGGGCCCGAGCGCCGCCGACCGGTTCCTCGTGACCGCGGTCGGCCGCGGCGGCGAGGACGGCGGTCAGCTCGGGCAGCACGGGCAGGCCGTCCCCGGGGAGGTGCGGGCCGTAGCGGACGGGGCCGTGTCCTACCGGCTCGTGTCCTTCGCCGTCGCGTCCTTCGCCGTCACGTCCTTCGGGGCTGCCGTGTCGTCTGGAGCCGTGCCGCGCGAGGCCGTGCCGTGCGGAATCGTGTCGTCCGGACCCGTCCCGACCGGACTCGGGAGGCTCGGGTCCGGGTCGTTCGAGTCCGTCCCGTCCAGGGCCGGGTCGTCCGGTGGCACCGTCTTCGGGGCCACGCCCTTGCGGACCGCGCTGCTCGGACTCCTGCCCCCGGGGGTCAGGCCCTTCGGGGTCCGTCCGCCGCATGCGTGCCTCCGCGCAGTCCGTGGTGCCGTGTGCCGTCGTCGCCGGCCAGGTGCCCTGCTTGCCCTGTCGTTGCTCCCAGTACCCACCGCGGCGCCCTGCCATGGCTGTGGTGCGGGTCGCGCCGATCACAGGCGGGCCGGCGGCGGTGCGGGGTCAGCGGTGCCCGGTGTCGCCGCGCGGCCGGAGCCGCAGCCGGTGTGCGGCCGCGGCGCCCGCGCCCGCGAGCAGCAGGCCACCGGCGACCAGGGCGGGCGTCGAGTCGGTGAAGGCACCGCCCGCGCCGGCCCGCACGCCGTGTTCCACGGCCGCGCCACCACAGGGCTTCTTCGCGGAGGTTCCGCCGGGCGGCGCGACGGGTTCGGGGCAGGCCGGCTCGGTGGCACAGGAGGCACCGCGCGCGGGAGCCTCGCCCGGGGCCGGAGCCTCACGGTGCGCGGGAGCCCCGTCCGGCACCGGGGCCCCGCCCGGCACCGGGGCCTCGCCGTGCGGGGCGGGCTCGGGGCACGGGGGTGCGCCCGCGGCGCTCCCCTCCTCCGGCTCCGGCACGGTCGTCGTCGTACTCCAGGAGCCGCCCTCGCCGCCGGAATCCTCCGGGCAGGCGCCGTCGACGGTCCACGCGTCCTCGCCGCCCACTCCGTCCGTGGGGCCGGCGTCCATGAGGTCCTCGGCGTCCGTGGGCTCCTCGGCGTCCTCGGCCGCGGCTGTGCGCACGGTGCCGCGGTAGGCGGGACCGGACGCCGACCCGTCGTCGGCCACCACCTCGCGCAGGGCCGTGGTGCCCTCGTCGATGGCCGGTGAGACGGCGTCCGGGGGTGCGGGCACGGACCCACCGGTGGGGGCGCAGGAGACGGAGACGGTCACCGTGCCAGCCCGCGCGACGTCGGCCGGGCCGGCCTCGGCGACGGGTTCGCCGGCACCGGCGGGCGGAGCGGGCACGCCGGGAACGGCGGGCGGCACAGGCGCACCGGGACCGACGGGCGCCGTGGGCGCACCCGGCGCGACAGGCGGGGATGGCGCACCCGGCGCGACGGGCGGGGACGGCGTGCCCGGCGCGACGGGCGGGGACGGCGCTCGGGGTTCGGCCGGCGGCGAGGGCACGCCGGGTTCGGCCGAGACGGGCCCCGTGCAGACGCCGAGGGCGGCGCCGGCCAGGACGGCGGCGGACAGGGCACGGGCGGTGCGGCGCATGGGGGCGGGCTCCTTCGAGCGACGGCTGCGGAGGGCACGGCACACGCGCGCCCCTGCGGCCATCACAGCCCGCGCGGCACACCCGCGCGCGCCGCCGTGCGCCGTTCGCGGGAACGAGGCGCCCGAGCGGGTGAGTGCCGGGTTTCGGACCCGGCGCCGCCGGTCCAGTCCCCGCCGGTTCAGCCGGCCGGGTCCCGCAGCACCTGCTCCCGCACCCGGTCGCAGCACCGGCTGATCAGCCGGGAGACGTGCATCTGGGAGATGCCGAGCTGTTCGGCGATGCGGCTCTGGGTCATGTCGTCGAAGAAACGCATGTAGAGGATGGCCCGTTCCCGCTCGGGCAGGGCGGCCAGGCGGTCCTTGACGGCCTCGCGGTCGACGACCGTGTCGAGGGCCGGGTCGGGGCCGCCGAGTGCGTCGCCGAGCGAGTATCCGTCCTCGCCGCCGGACACTTCGGCGTCCAGGGACAGGGCCGTGAAGCTCTCCAGGGCCTCCTGCCCCGCCCGGACGTCCTCCTCGCTCAGGTCGGCGTGCTCGGCGATCTCGGCGACGGTGGGCCTGCGGCCCGGGATCGTTTGGGACAGTTCCTGGCCGGCGAAGCGCACGCGGTTGCGCAGATCCTGGACCCGGCGCGGCACGTGCAGGGTCCACATGTGGTCGCGGAAGTGGCGCTTGATCTCGCCGGTGATCGTCGGCACGGCGTAGCTCTCGAAGGCGTTGCCGCGCTCGGGGTCGTACCGGTCGACGGCCTTGACCAGGCCGAGGGCGGCGACCTGGCGCAGGTCCTCGTAGCTCTCGCCGCGACTGCGGAACCGTCCCGCGAGCCGTTCCGCCATGGGCAGCCAGGCCTCGACGATCCGGTCGCGGACCGCCTCGCGTTCCGGGCCGTCGGGCAGAGCGGTGAGCCGGCGGAAGGCGTCGGCCGTGTCGGGGGCGTCGTCGTGCGGGTGCCTCACGCTGGCGTGGATCGGCATGTGCGTCGCAACTCCCTCGGAGCGCGGGGTCCGGTCGGCGCGCCGGGTGCCGGCCCCGGCGCGGTACGGCACCCGGGGAGCGCCTGCGACCCCCTGGGTGCGGGGCGGGCGCCGGTACGACGACCCGGCCCTCGGTCGGGCGGTCACCGTGGGAGGGCGTCCGGCGTACGGACGGACGCGCCCGTGACGGCGTCGCGCCGCTCCCACGGACGTGCCTCCTGTCCGAAGCACTGACCTGCGCCTGCCCACCGGCGCCCCCGTCAAACACACGGATGTCGTGCCCGTGCGGAGCACGGGTTCAAGGCGACGGCGCGGCGGCTCCGGCCGGGGCAGGACAGGGGTGGAGGACGAGGGCCGGGCGGGCGGCCCGACCCGGGGGGTCACCGTTCGCGCGGCCGGCTGAAGCGCAGCATGTTGCCGGACGGGTCACGGAAGGCGCAGTCGCGGACGCCGTAGGGCTGGTCCACCGGCTCCTGGAGGACTTCGGCGCCCGCGGCGCGGACGCGTTCGAAGGTGGCGTCGACGTCGTCGGTGGTGAAGATGACGCCGCGCAGCATGCCCTTCGCCAGCAGTTCGGCCATGGCCTTGCGGTCGGCGTCCGAGGCGTTCGGGTCGGCGAGCGGGGGCTCGAGGACGATGTCCACGGCGGGCTGGGCCGGCGAGCCGACGGTCACCCAGCGCATCCCCTCGAAGCCGACGTCGTTGCGCACCTCCAGTCCGAGTACGTCCCGGTAGAAGGCGAGCGCCTTGTCGTGGTCGTCGACGGCGATGAAGCACTGCGAGAGGCTGATGTCCATGCGTCGCACGCTACGGGCGGCCCGGCGGCTTCGCTTCTCCGTTCCTGACCGGTCGCGTGTAGATCTTGGCGACGCAGGCCGGGATGTCGGCGCCGTCGGCATGGTCGCGGGCCCGGTAGGCGCTCGGGCTCTCGCCGACCAGTTCGGTGAAGCGCGCGCTGAAGGACCCGAGCGAGGTGCAGCCGACCTCGAAGCAGACCTCGGTCACGCTCAGGTCGCCGCGTCGCAGCAGCGCCTTGGCCCGCTCGATCCGGCGGGTCATCAGGTAGCTGTACGGCGTCTCGCCGTAGGCCGCGCGGAAGCTGCGGGAGAAGTGGCCCGCCGACATGAGGGCGACGCGTGCCAGCGCCGGAACGTCGAGCGGCTTCGCGTAGTCGCGGTCCATCAGGTCGCGGGCCCGGCGCAGCCGGGCCAGGTCCTCCAGCGTCGTCACCCCACCACGATCCCACAGCGCCGGACACCACCGGTGCCGGCCACCGGCGCCGCGGGATCGCGGTCGCGGGTCAGGCGCCGACGTAGGCGGCGAGGTGCTCGCCGGTGAGGGTGGAGCGGCCGGCGACGAGGTCGGCGGGGGTGCCCTCGAAGACGATCCGGCCGCCGTCGTGGCCGGCGCCGGGGCCCAGGTCGATGATCCAGTCGGCGTGCGCCATGACCGCCTGGTGGTGCTCGATGACGATGACCGACTTGCCCGAGTCGACCAGCCGGTCGAGCAGGCCGAGCAACTGCTCGACGTCGGCGAGGTGCAGGCCGGTGGTGGGCTCGTCGAGGACGTACACGCCGCCCTTCTCGCCCATGTGCGTGGCCAGCTTCAGCCGCTGCCGCTCGCCGCCCGAGAGCGTGGTGAGCGGCTGCCCGAGGGTGAGGTAGCCGAGCCCGACGTCGTCGAGCCGCTCCAGGATCCTGTGGGCGGCCGGGGTGCGGGCCTCGCCGGCACCGAAGAACTCCTCGGCCCGGGCCACCGACATCGCGAGCACCTCGCTGATGTCCCGGCCGCCGAGGCGGTACTCCAGCACCGAGGGCTGGAACCGCTTGCCCTCGCAGTCCTCGCAGGGAGCGGCGACGCCCGCCATCATGGCCAGGTCGGTGTAGATGACGCCGGCGCCGTTGCAGGTGGGGCAGGCGCCCTCGGAGTTGGCGCTGAACAGGGCCGGCTTCACTCCGTTGGCCTTGGCGAAGGCCTTGCGGATCGGTTCGAGCAGCCCGGTGTACGTCGCCGGGTTGCTGCGCCGGGAGCCCTTGACGGGGCTCTGGTCGACCGAGACGACGTCCGCGCCGGCGGGGATCGAGCCGTGGATCAGGGAGCTCTTGCCGGAGCCCGCCACGCCGGTGACCACGCAGAGCACGCCGAGCGGGACGTCGACGTCGACGCCCTGGAGGTTGTGCCGCGTGGCGTCGCGGATCTCCAGGGTCCCGGTGGGTTCGCGGACGGTCTTCTTGAGGGAGGCCCGGTCGTCGAGGTGGCGGCCGGTGACGGTGCCGGCGGCCCGCAGTTCCTCGACGGTGCCCTCGAAGCAGACGGTGCCGCCCGCCGTGCCGGCACCGGGGCCGAGGTCGACGACGTGGTCGGCGATCGCGATGGTCTCCGGCTTGTGCTCGACGACGAGGACGGTGTTGCCCTTGTCCCGCAGTCGCAGGAGCAGGTCGTTCATCCGCTGGATGTCGTGGGGGTGCAGGCCGATGGTGGGCTCGTCGAAGACGTACGTGGTGTCGGTGAGCGAGGAGCCCAGGTGGCGGATCATCTTGACGCGCTGGGCCTCGCCGCCCGACAGCGTGCCCGCCGCACGCTCGAGCGAGAGGTAGCCGAGGCCGATCTCCACGAACGAGTCGAGGGTGTCCCGCAGCGCGCTGAGCAGCGGCGCCACCGACGGCTCGTCGAGTCCGCGGACCCATGCGGCCAGGTCGCGGATCTCCATCGCGCAGGCGTCGGCGATGGAGAGCTTCCCGATCCGCGACGACCGGGCGCCCTCGCTGAGCCGGGTGCCGTCGCACTCGGGGCAGGTCGTGAAGGTGACGGCCCGTTCGACGAAGGCCCGGACGTGCGGCTGCATCGCCTCCTTGTCCTTGGACAGGAAGGACTTCTGGATCTTCGGGATCAGGCCCTCGTAGGTGAGGTTGACGCCGTTGACCTTGACCTTGACCGGCTCGCCGTGGAGGAAGTCCCGCAGCTCCTGCTCGGTGTACTCGCGGATCGGCTTGTCGGGGTCGACGAAGCCCGACTGGGCGTAGGTCTGGACGGTCCACTGGCTGTCCGACTTCCAGCCGGGGATGGTGAAGGCACCCTCGGCGAGCGACTTGGAGTCGTCGTAGAGCTGGGTGAGGTCGATGTCGGAGACCGTGCCCCGGCCCTCGCAGTGCGTGCACATGCCGCCGGTGCGCTCGTAGGTTGCCTTCGTGACCTTCTTGTTGCCGCGCTCGACGGTGATCGCGCCGCTCGCCCGGACCGAGGCGGTGTTGAAGGAGTACGCGCTGGGCGGGCCGATGTGCGGGTCGCCGAGCCGGCTGAAGAGGATGCGCAGCATCGCGTTGACGTCGGTGGCGGTGCCGACCGTGGAGCGGGGGTCGGCGCCCAGCCGCTGCTGGTCCACGATGATCGCGGTGGTGAGGCCGTCCAGGACGTCGACCTCGGGCCGGGCCAGGGACGGCATGAATCCCTGCACGAAGGCGCTGTAGGTCTCGTTGATCAGGCGCTGCGACTCGGCGGCGATCGTGTTGAACACCAGTGAGCTCTTGCCCGAGCCGGAGACGCCGGTGAAGACCGTCAGCCGGCGCTTCGGGATCTCGATGCTGACGTCCTTGAGGTTGTTCTCGCGGGCGCCGTGCACACGGATCATGTCGTGGCTGTCGGCGACGTGCGGCACGGCGGGCCGCGCGTCGCTTCTCTTGGCGCTGCTCATCGGGTCTCCTCCGTCGGGCGGGTCGGCAGTGACACGCTAGACGGGGGCCGGTGGCTCCCGCTTCTCGATTACTGATCCGTCGGGACGCCGCGGCCGGCCCGGTCTCCCGGGACGGCGGGGCGGTGTCCGGAAGCAACAGTTCCTCATGGCGGCCCGGGGCCGGCACCACGCCGGGCATGAGGACCGGGACGACCACGGCGAGCAGCACCGCCATGATCCGTCCTTCCCGAGAAGGGGTGGGCGCGGGGGGTGGTGGCGCGGGCCGGGTTCCCCGGGCCCGCCGGGCCGCCCCACCGTGCCCGCGGCGGCACACGCTGTGTCCGGAACCGTCGGACCGGAACCGTCCGGTTGATTCCGTGTCGGCCCGCGGTGTCCGGGTACGCGGTCGGCACCCCCGAAGGATCTGGAGGGAGACATGCAGCGAGGCAGCGACCGGATGAGCGTCCACCGCGACGACGAGATGAAGCACGAACTCCAGGGCCTGCTCCGGTCCGGGCACCCCACCCGCACCGAGGAGTGGCACGACCCCGAACCGGCCGCCGAGGACGACCCGGACGTCACGTACGGACCGGTCACGCCGGGCCGCGGACCGACGTACCTGGAGGCCCTCCGGCTCGAACTGGCCCGGAACCTGACCCGGGGCTCCTTCCCCGCCAACCCGCGGGAACTGACCCGGGCGCTGCGCCGCGGCCACGCACCGGACGCCCTCGTCGAGGGACTGGAGCGGCTGCCGCACAAGGCGCGCTACGACAACGTGCAGGAACTGGCGGTGGCCCTGACCGAGAGCGGCGGGTCCGGGCCGGCCGGAACACGCGGCGCCTAGCGCCGGAGAGGGTGTGCCCCGCACAGGCCGAGTACGTGGGGGACGCCATGCCCCGGGCGTGGCCGCCGTCCGCCCGGACTCCTCCCTTGCCGAGGCGGCGCGCGGCGGCCGGCCCGGGCGGACGACACCGCAGCCGGCCGGCACGCCCGGCCGAACCACACACGCACGCCGGACGGCGAAACCGGCCGGCTCACCGGGAAAGGAATACGAACCACATGCGCATCGCGTTTCTGACCGCGCCCGAGGGCGTGGAGCAGGTCGAACTGACCGAGCCGTGGCAGGCGGCGAAGGACGCGGGCCACGAGCCCGTGCTCGTCTCCACGCAGTCCGGTGAGATCCAGGGCTTCAACCACCTCGACAAGGCGGACACGTTCCCGGTGGACGAGGTGGTGGGCGACACGGCCGCCGACTCGTTCGGCGGGCTGGTCCTGCCCGGCGGCGTGGCCAACCCGGACTTCCTCCGGATGGACGAGAAGGCCGTGGCGTTCGTCAAGGCCTTCTTCGAGCAGGGCCGGCCGGTGGCCGCCATCTGCCACGCCCCGTGGACGCTGATCGAGGCGGACGTCGTACGCGGCCGGGTCGTGACCTCGTGGCCGAGCCTGCGGACCGACCTTCGCAACGCCGGCGCCACCTGGGTCGACGAGCAGGTGAAGGTCTGCGACCACGGCGACAACGTCCTGATCACCAGCCGCAAGCCGGACGACCTCAAGGCGTTCTGCGAGACGTTCCTCGCGGAGTTCGCCAAGGCGGGCGGCTGACACGGGGGCGGGAGCCCGGATTCCGCAGCGGGCCCGGCCGCGTGGTCCGGCGGTGGCAGGGTCCGCGCTCAGCCGCCGGGAGCGGCGGCCTGCCCGCAGCCGCGTTCCCGGGCGCCCTCACGGGTGCGGCCCGCGGCCACCGGGCGCCGGGGGTTGCGGCGCAGCCACTCGCCCTCCAGCTGGGCCATGCGCTCGTTGTGGGCCCGCAGCGCGTCGTTCGAGCCGTGCAGCAGCGTGTCGTGGCGGGTGCGGTGGATGGTCTCCAGCTCCTTCATGAGCTGCTGGTCCTCCAGGCGTCCCGGGTCCACTCCGGTCGGGGTGTCGTCCCCCATGTCGCGTATGTCGTGTTCGTTCATGCGGTCCGGGTACCCGCCCCCGAGCACTACCACCCCCGAGCGGCACCCGGGAGGGCAGCCACATGGACCTCGCGTTTCTGCACCCCCTCTACGAGCATCAGGGCCCCTGGGCCTCCGTGTACGTCGACCTGTCCCGGCACGCCGAGGACACCGCCCACGAACGCGAGCTGACGGCCGCCGCGGTGGCCCGGGAGCTGGCGGACCAGGGCGCCGACGACGCGACCTGCCGGGCCGTGCGGGAGGCGGTGGAGGAACTGCGCCACGCCTCCGACCCGCACGGCCGGGCCCTGTTCGCGCGCTCCGGCCGGGTCGTCCTCGATCCGCCGCTCGCCCGGCCCCCGTACGGCGGGACCACCGCCGACTGGGCGCCGTTGCCGCATGTCGCGCCGCTGCTCGAACTGGCCGGGGAGGACCCGGTGTGCGTGGTGGCGTACATCGACCGCAAGGGCGCCGACTTCGAGCTGCGCAGCGCCCTGGGCAGCTCGGACGCGGGCGGTGTGACCGGCCGGCAGTGGCCGCTGCACCGCACGAGCACCGCCGACTGGTCCGAACGCCACTTCCAGCTGCGGGTGGAGAACACCTGGGAGCACAACGCGGCGGAGATCGCGGACGCGCTCGCCGTGTGCCAGGAGGAGACGGGCGCCGACCTGCTGATCCTGGTCGGTGACGACCGGGAGCGGCGGTCCGTGCACGAGCGGCTGCCCAAGCGGCTGCAGGACCGGATCGCCGAGGCCGCGCGCGGCATCGGGAGCAGGCTGCTGGACGACGAGGTGGCGGGGTTGCGCGAGGACCACGTCCGGGCGCGGGCGCGGCGGGACCTGGACCGCTTCCTCGCCGCCCGGGCCCCGGACGACGCGGGCCGGACCGGCGCGGTGGAGGGCGTGCCCGCGCTGGTCGAGGCCGCCCGGGAGCACCGCATCGACGAGCTGCTGATCATCCCGGACGCCCCCGACACCCACCGCGAGGTGTGGATCGGCGAGGACGCCGACCAGCTGGCGGTGCGCCGTACGGAGCTGAAGACGCTCGGCGAGCAGAACTCCTGGGCGGCCCGCGCGGACGACGCCCTGCTGCGCTCGGCGGTGATGACCGGTGCCCCGGCGATCTCGGTGACGCCGGCCCTGCCGTCCGAGGCGGCGGAGAAGACCCCGGTCGGCGGCCTGGGGGCGCTGCTGCGCTGGAAGTGACCTCCTCCTGGGCGTCAGCGGGCCCGTTCCACCCGCCGTTCGTCCCAGACCGGTTCCGCCGTCTCGCGGACCCGCCCGTCGCTGCCGAAGACCAGGTACCGGTCGAAGGAGCGGGCGAACCAGCGGTCGTGGGTGACCGCGAGGACCGTGCCCTCGAAGCCCTCCAGGCCCTCCTGGAGGGCTTCGGCCGATTCCAGGTCGAGGTTGTCGGTCGGCTCGTCGAGCAGCAGCGCGGTGACGCCCTTCAGCTCCAGCAGGAGGATCTGGAAGCGGGCCTGCTGGCCGCCGGAGAGGCGGTCGAAGGTCTGCTCGGCCTGCTGGGTGAGTTCGTAGCGGCGCAGCCGGGACATGGCGGCGCCCCGGTCCTGGGCGTGTTCGGTCCACAGGATGTCCAGGAGGGTCCGGCCCAGCAGTTCCGGGTGGGCGTGGGTCTGCGCGAAGTGACCGGGCACCACGCGCGCGCCCAGCTTCCAGGCGCCGGTGTGCGCCACGTCCTCACCGGCGAGCAGCCGCAGGAAGTGCGACTTGCCGGACCCGTTGGAGCCGAGCACCGCGACCCGTTCGCCGTAGAAGACCTCCAGGTCGAACGGCTTCATCAGGCCGGTGAGTTCCAGCTGTTCGCAGGTGACGGCCCGTACGCCGGTGCGACCGCCCTTCAGGCGCATCCTGATGTCCTGCTCGCGCGGCGGTTCGGGCGGCGGCCCGGCCTCCTCGAACTTGCGCAGCCGGGTCTGGGCGGCGGCGTAGCGGGAGGCCATCTCGTGGCTGACCGCGGCTGCCTGACGCAGCGTCAGTACCAGTTTCCTCAACTGCGCGTGCTTCTCGTCCCAGCGGCGGCGCAGCTCCTCGAAGCGGGCGAAGCGCTCGCGCCGGGCCTCGTGGAAGGTGGCGAAGCCGCCACCGTGCACCCAGGCGTCGGCGCCCGCGGGGCCGGGCTCCAGGGAGACGATCTTCTCGGCGGCGCGGGCGAGGAGTTCCCGGTCGTGGGAGACGAACAGGACCGTCTTGCGGGTCTCCCCCAGCCGCTCCTCCAGCCAGCGCTTGCCGGGCACGTCGAGGTAGTTGTCCGGCTCGTCGAGCAGCAGCACCTCGTCGGTGCCGCGCAGCAGCGCCTCCAGCACCAGCCTCTTCTGCTCGCCTCCGGACAACGTGCTCACCTGCCGCCACCGGGCGCGTTCGAAGGGGACGCCCAGCGCGGCCGTGGTGCAGATGTCCCACCGGGTCTCCGCCTCGTACCCCTGGACCTCGGCCCAGTCGGCGAGCGCCTGCGCGTACCGCATCTGCGCGGCCTCGTCGTCGACCGTCATGATCGCGTGCTCGGCGTCGTCGACGGCGCGCGCGGCCTCGCGGATGCGGGGCGGCGCCACGGACACCAGCAGGTCGCGCACGGTCGTCTCGTCCCGGACGGAGCCCACGAACTGCCGCATGACCCCGAGCCCGCCGCCGACGGTGACGGTCCCGCCGTGCGGCTTGAGTTCCCCGGCCAGCAGGCGCAGCAGGGTGGTCTTGCCCGCTCCGTTGGGTCCGACGAGGGCCACGACGGCCCCCTCCCCCACCCGGAACGACGCGTCGCCGAGCAGCGCCCTCCCGTCGGGGAGGTGGTACTCCAGGTGTGCGGCTTCGAGATGACCCATGGGACCGGATTCTGCGGCCCCCGGCACGCCTCGGGCAAACCCGTTTCGTCCGGGTGCCGGCGACGGCTCCGGCCCGTGGGGCGCGCCGGCCGCAGGAAACGCCGCCCACCGGGTAGGCGGGAGGCATGAGCCCCGACGTAGACCTCACCTCCCTCACGCCCGGCCCGCACCCGGTCCGCAACGGCTTCCTGCGCCTGGACCAGCGTGTGTTCGAGGCCGTCGCCGCCCGTGCCTGGCCCGGCGCCGACCCCGTGCTGCCCCGCCTGAGCCGCAGCGCCAACCACGGCGCGCTGTGGTTCGCGGCGGCCGCCGCCCTGGCCGCGTCCCGCACGCCGAGGGCCCGCCGCGCCGCCGCCCGCGGCCTCGCCTCGCTGGGCCTGGCCTCGCTGACGATCAACACCCTCGGCAAGCGCTCGGTGCGCCGCGCCCGCCCCGCGCTGGACCCGGTGCCGCTGGTGCGGCAGCTGAAGCGGCAGCCGATCACGACGTCCTTCCCGTCCGGGCACGCCGCGTCGGCCGCCGCGTTCGCGACCGGCGTCGCGCTGGAGTCCCCCGCGTGGGGCGCGGCGGTGGCCCCGGTCGCCGCCGCGGTCGTCCTCTCCCGTGTCTACACCGGGGTCCACTTCCCGAGCGACGTGCTGGCCGGAGCGGCGCTCGGGGCGGGGGCCGCGTTCGCCGTACGGGGCATGGTGCCCACGCGGGCCCAGCTCACCCCGCCGGCCCGGCCGCGCGCCGACGTGCCGGCGCTGCCCGGGGGCGAGGGGCTCGTGATGGTGGCCAACATCGGCTCGGGCACCTCGGACCGGGTACGGGCGCTGTGCGACGCGCTGCCCGAGGCGGAGGTCGTCGAGTGCGAGCCGCAGGACGTGCGGGCGGAGCTGGAGAAGGCGGCGGGCCACGCCCGGGTGCTCGGCGTGTGCGGCGGCGACGGCACCGTGAACGCCGGCGCCGAGATCGCGCTGCGCCACGGGCTGCCGCTGGCGGTGCTGCCCGGCGGCACGCTGAACCACTTCGCCTACGACCTCGGCGTGGAGGACGTACGGGATCTGTGCCGGGCGCTGGAGCGGGGCGAGGGCGTGCGGGTGGACGTGGGCCGGTTCGCCTCCGGCGGGCAGCGCGGCGTCTTCCTGAACACCTTCAGCCTCGGTGTGTACCCGGAGCTGGTGCGCGAGCGGGAACGCTGGTCGCCCCGGATCGGCGGCTGGCCGGCCGGGGTGGTCGCCGCCGTGCGGGTGCTGCGTGCCGACCGGCACCCCCTGGAAGCCGTGATCCGGGGCCGCAGGCGCCCGCTGTGGATGCTGTTCGCGGGCAACGGCACGTACCACCGCCGGGGCATCGCCTCGGGCCGCCGGCTCGACCTGGCGGACGGAGAGCTGGACGTACGGGTGGTGCACGGTGGCCGCCGGCCGGCTCTGCGGCTGCTGTCCGCGGCCCTCGCGGGACCGCTGACCCGCTCCCCCGCCCATGCGGCGGTACAGGTGAGCCGGCTGCGCCTGTCCGGGGTCGCGCCGGGCACGCTGATGGCGTTCGATGGTGAACTGACCGAGACCGAGGGCGATCTGACGCTGGAGAAGCTGCCCAAGGCGCTCACGGTGTACCGCCCCCTGCCCGGCGACGGACTCCTTTCCTGACACTCCGTCAGCCCGTATGGCAATACGCCGGTCTCACCATCCGGCCGACGCGCGTACGGTGGCCCCACTGTCGGGAGTGCCGGGAGAGGGGCCCACCATGCCGAAGCCGCAGGAGACCGCCGTCTACACGCACGGGCACCACGAGTCCGTGCTCCGCTCGCACACCTGGCGCACCGCCGCCAACTCCGCCGCCTACCTGCTCGGCTCCCTGGAGCCGCACATGAGGATCCTGGACGTCGGCTGCGGCCCCGGCACCATCACCGCGGACCTCGCGGAGCTGGTGCCGGACGGGCACGTCACCGGCGTGGACCGGGCGCCCGGGATCGTGGAGACGGCACGGGCGAGAGCCGCCGGGCGCGGGGCGGCCAACACGGACTTCGCGGTCGCCGACGTGCAC
The DNA here is from genome assembly GCF_053613315.1 of Streptomyces sp. JK94. Taxonomy (NCBI): domain Bacteria; kingdom Bacillati; phylum Actinomycetota; class Actinomycetes; order Kitasatosporales; family Streptomycetaceae; genus Streptomyces; species Streptomyces sp. JK94. The sequence goes on from NZ_JBSICH010000030.1 coordinate 61,795, forward strand.
GCGCTGGACTACCCGGACGACACGTTCTGCGTGGTCCACGCCCACCAGGTACTCCAGCACGTGGGCGACCCGGTGCGGGCGCTGCGCGAGATGAGACGGGTCGTGAGGCCGAACGGGATCGTCGCCGTCCGCGACTCGGACTTCGGCGCCATGACGTGGTACCCGGCGTCGCCGGGCATGGACGACTGGCTGGACCTGTACCGCCGGGTGGCCCGCGCCAACGGGGGCGAGCCGGACGCCGGACGCCGGCTGAAGGCCTGGGCGCTCGAGGCGGGGTTCACGGACGTCACGGCCACCTCGGCCACCTGGACCTTCACCACGCCCGGGGAGCGGGAGTGGTGGAGCGGCCTGTGGGCGGACCGCACCCTGGAGCCGGCGTACGCCGAGCGGGCCGTGGCGGGCGGCCATGCCACGCCGGAGCGGCTGCGGGCCGTCTCGGCGGCCTGGCGGGAGTGGGGCGCGCGTCCGGAGGGCTGGTTCGGCGTGCTGCACGGGGAGATCCTGTGCCGGAAGGAAACCCGTTGAGCGCCTGATCGGCACATTTCGGGACATCAGTACGAAAGGAGGTTGGTCACCATGGTTCCACTTCTGCTCGTACTGCTTCTCGTACTGGTTCTTTTCGGCGTCGGATTCGCCGTGGAGATCCTCTGGTGGATTGCCCTGGCAGTCCTGGTCCTGTGGCTTCTGGGCTTCCTGGTCCGCGGGACGACGGCCGGCGGCGGCAGGGGCCGCTGGTACAGGTGGTGAACCGTCCGCGGAGCACCACCCGAGGTACCCGGGTTCCCGGGGTACGGGTGATGATCCGCGGACGCCGAGGCTGCTGCCGCGGAAGACTCACTCCCGGGGCAGCAGCGGTCCCAGCGGCCCGAGGTCCAGGTTCAGGTCCTCGGGCCGCAGTCCGTAGCGGTCGCGCAGCTCGGTCATGCGGTCGTCGAGGAGCATCAGGGTGAGCCCGATCCGCTCCTCCTGCTCCTCGCTCAGGTCGCCCTCGTCGACACGGCGCAGCGCCTGGCGCTCCATGAGCTGGCGCAGCAGCTCGACCACCGTCAGCACCAGCTTGATCAGGTCGCGCTCGACCGTGTCGGGTTCGAGGTCGAGGCGCTTGCGGGGCTCGGCATGTTCGCTCACGTCAGTCCCCGAACGGTGAGGGTACGTTGCTGTTGACCGAGCTGATCAACGCGTTCAGGTCGATGCGGACCAGGTCGACGTCCGCGATGCGCAGGGTGACGTCGCCCGTGATGACGACCCCGCCGGCCAGCAGCCGGTCGAGCAGGTCCACGAGGGCGATCTCACGGCGTTCCACGACGGTCATGACCCCTCCCCCGGCTTCTCCTCGCCGGCGAAGGAATAGGCCGCCCACGGCCCGGTGAGTTCCACGCGCACACCGGGGGCGTCGTCCTTGGTCCGGTCCACCATTTCCACGAATTCCTCGGAGACGTCGCGCCGCACCAGATAGGCGGCGTTGAGCACGTTGCGTCCGGCGGCACCGGACAGGCCGGGGTTCTGCGGCGCGTGCAACCGCGCGTCGTCGGCCCGGGCGGACAGCGCCTCGTGCAGGCCGGTGGCGAACCCCTCGGCCCTGGTCCACAGATCCTCGTTCGCCCGTGTCCGCATGCGCCGCTGGCGCAGGTAGTCCCGGCCCGAGGTGGGCTTGGGGGCGGGCTGCGCCGACCCCGGAGCCTGCTCCGGTTCCGTCTCGACGTACACCTTGACGCCCCATTCCACGCGCCCGTCGAGCCGGTCGAGCGTGCGCCGGAAGGCCTGCTCCCGCTCCTCCAGCATCACCCGTACGCCGCTGTCGTCCCGGAAGACGGTGGCCAGCCGGAGCGGCAGCGGGGTGGTGACGGCGGTGAGCGCGTCGATGACCTGCTGGTGGGCGCGGGCGGTCCCGGCGAGCCAGTCGAGGTCCTCGAGGTGGGCGCGCAGCGCCTCCTCGGAGAAGTCGGCCTCCGGGACGTGGCTGACGACGGCGACCAGGCCGCCGTGGGGCAGCAGGCGGGGCGGGTCGCCCGCCACCCCCGTCAGCTGGCTCTGGAGGGCCGCGCCGAAGGGGCGGCAGACGGCGTACACGTACCGCAGTCCGGTCACGGTGCCTCCCTCGGTACGCGGCCGGGGTCCAGCTCGCGCAGTCGTTCACGCAGTTCGGCGTTCTCCCGGGTCAGTTCGTCGCGCCGGGCGCGCGAGGAGAGGGCGGGGTCGCTCTCCCACCAGTCGATGCCCATTTCCTTGGCCTTGTCGACAGAGGCGACGATGAGCCGCAGCTTGATGGTGAGCAGCTCGATGTCGAGCAGGTTGATCCGGATGTCGCCCGCGATGACGACCCCCTTGTCGAGCACCCGCTCCAGGATGTCGGCGAGATTGGCGCTCTGTCCCTGGCCGTAGGGATCGGGCAGCCGGCTGGGTGTGGTCATCGACGGCTCCCGCTGCCGGCGTCCTCGTGCTCCTCAGGGGCCGCGTACTCGTCCTCGCCGGCTTCCTTGTCCTCCTCGTACTCGCCCTCGGGCTCCTGCTCGTCCTCGTACTCGCCCTCGGGCTCCTCGTACTCCTCCTCGGGCTCGCCCTCCGGCTCCTGCTCGTACTCGGCGTCCGCCTCGCCCTCCTCCTCGGCGTGCGGCTCCTCCTCGCCCTCGTACTCCTCCTCGGGCTCCTCCGCGTCCCGGCCGTCCTCCTGCTCCTGCTGCTCCTGCTCTTCCTGCTCCTCGGCGAGGGCGTCCTCGTGGCTGCGGACGACCTCGCCGTCGCGGATCTCTCCGCGCCAGCCGTCGTCCGCCTCACCCTTGAAGGTGATGTGGCGGACGTAGTTCTTCAGGTCGAGGCGGGCCCGGCGGCCCTGGGCGCGCCAGATGTTGCCGGTCTTCTCGAACAGGCCCTTGGGGTAGTACTCGATCACCAGGACGACGCGGGTGAGGCTGTCGGCCAGCTCGTGGAAGCTGACGACACCCTTGGTCGTGCCCTTGGCGCCCTCCGAGGTCCAGGAGATCCGGTCGTCCGGCACCTGTTCGGTGGTCTTCGCCTTCCAGCTGCGGTTGGACCAGAAGACCTTCAGCTGCCAGTCGGACGACGTGTCGTCGGCACGGTTGGCGCTCTTCACGCCCTTGGCGAAGGTGCTGAAGTCCTGGTACTGGGTCCACTGGTCGTAGGCCGTGCGCAGCGGGACGCCGACGTCGACGTACTCGATGATGACGGTCGGCTTCTGGCCCGCGCCGCCCTTCTTCCTCCCCTTGCCGCCGGTGAGGTTCTTGAAGGCGCCGGCCACGTTGTCCTTCACCTTGCCGGCGCCGACCTCGAACGCGGCCCGCATCGGGCCCTTGCCCTCGGCGAGCTTGCGGCCGCCGTCGAGGGCGAGCTTGCCGAATCCCGGGCTCTTGCCCTCGGCCATGTCGTTCAGCTTGCCGGTGGTCTCGCCCAGCTTGGTGCCGACGCCGGTCAGCAGCCGCGTGACCTGGGCGGCGAGGTACTCCTGCGCCTCCGCCTTGAGGCGGTCGGCCGCCTCGCTCCGGGCCACGTCGGCGAGCGGGTTCTTCTTCGCCGCCTTGCCCGCGGTGGACGCCGCGGAACCGAGGGTGTCGGCCATCACTCACCACCGCCCTTCGTCTGCCGGGGGCCGGCGCCGCGGGCGGCGTTCCTGGTCCCGGCGGTCTTCTTGCCGGCCGCCTTCCTGGCGGGCTGGGTCCGCTTCGCAGCGGCCTTCTTGGCCGGTGCCTTGGCGGCGGCCTTCTTCGCGGGCGCCTTCCGGGCCGCCTTGCGTCCCTCGGGCGAGGTCTCCTCCCCGTCCCGTTCCTGCCGCGGCTCGCGGCGGTCCCGGTCCCGTCCGCCGGATTCCTCCTCGTGCTCGTCCTGCGGCGGCTCGTCGTCGTGCTCGTCCTCGTCGTACTCCTCGTGCGGCTCCGAGTCCTCCGAGTCCTCGGAGTCGCGGGAGTCGTCGGACCCGGCGCCCGGCGCCCGGGACGCCACGCCGGAGAGCTGGTCGCGCACCTGGGCGGTGCGCCCGCTCAGGCGGTCGGCGAGCGCGTCGATCTGCCGCTCGACCATGGCGCCCGAGGCCGCCTTGCCCACGCCCCGCAGGTCCGTGCGCAGCTGGTCCCCGATCTCCTTGAACTGGGGGTTGTTCTGCAACTGCGAGGAGACCAGTTCCGCGATGCCCTTCGGAGTCAGGTTCATCTTCTTGCCGGCCACCATGGTGCCCACGGCGACCGCCAGTTTCAGTTTCTTCGTGCGTCCCAGCAGATATCCGGCCCCTACCGCGAGGCCCAGTCCCACTCGATTCATGGCGCCGTCCCGTTGCCCAATCCCGCGCTCGTGCGCGTAGCGATCTCCAGCCGGTCGAGGAGCACGTCCTCCTGTCGGTCGAACTCCTCCTCGGTGATCTCGCCGGCCTCCAACTGCTCCTCCAGCCGGGCAAGTTCGGCCCTGACCGTGGCGGGGTCGTAATAGATCCGCTCGGCCTCGTTCAGCACCTGTCTGATGGCCCAGGCGCTGCCGCGCGCCGGGGCGAGCGGCAGCATCAGGACCTCCGAGATGAGTCCCACGTCCTCACTCCGTTCCGACGTCCATCCCGCCCGCCGCGGTACCCGCGGGCTCGGCCGGGCCGGGCTCGACGAAGCTGTACGGCGGCAGCGGACCGTGCACACGCACCTCGAGGTGCGGCATCTCCTGGCGGGCCCGCTCGACGGCGGCCAGGAACTCCTCGGCCGCGTCACGGTTCACCAGGAACGACACGTTGGCCAGCCAGCCGGTGGACTCGGGGCCCACACTCACGGCGTCGGCGGCCTGCTCCAGCATCCGTTCGAGCGTCGTGGCGTCCTCGGACTCCTTGCCCTTGACGGCGGCCGCGACCATCTCACCGAGCTGGATCTTGCTCTCGTAGCTTCCGCCGCCGGACTGCCGGTTGGACTCCGCGAGGGCGCGGATCTCCGGGTTCTCGGCCATCACGTGGTGCAGGACGGCCTCTTCGACGTGGTTGGCCTTGATGTTGTACTCGACCCGGCCGTCCAGCGCCCCGAGGCGCTCCCTGTAGTGCTCGGCCCGTTCGGCCAGCACTCCCGTGACCGCGGCGTCGTCCGGGGCGACGCTGCCGAAGCGCATGGGCAGCACACAGCCCTCCGCGCCCACCTCGCTGAGCACGTTCTGGTGGGCGAGCAGTTCCCTGCGCTTGGGGCGCAGCCCTTCGGGCGCGTCACTGACGACGGCCGCCAGCTCGCCCTCCGTCAGGATCCGTACCGGGCGCGGCGGCTCGCCGACGCCGTTGAGGCCCTCGGGGAGCGCGGGATGCGAGCCGGCGGTGATGCCGTAGACGTACGTGCTCACTCCTGCTCCTCCTTACGGCGCGAGGGCGCGGCCTTGCGGGCACGGGGGCGGGAGGTGGTCTCACGCTCGGAGTCGCCCTCGTCACGCGCCTGCTTGAACGCGTCCGAGATGGTCTCGGCGGCGCCGGAGAGCGCCCCCTTGGACTTGCCCTTGGCACCGGACTCGGTGATCGATCCGACCAGGTCGGGCAGGCCCGGGTCCTTGCGCGGCCCGGCCTCCAGGTCGAGCCGGTTGCACGCCTCGGCGAAGCGCAGATAGGTGTCGACACTGGCGACGACGACACGGACGTCGATCTTCAGGATCTCGATGCCGACCAGGGAGACGCGCACGAATGCGTCGATGACGAGCCCCCTGTCCAGTACAAGCTCGAGCACGTCGTAAAGGCCGCTGCTGCCGCCTCCGCCGCCGGTCTGCTGTGCCGGTACGACAGTCATGCCAGCAATCCCTCCATCTGTTCCGTGGGTGTGTGTCCGACGGGTCCGGCCGGCCTAGCGGCCGCCGCGCGTGTCGGCCCGACCGCGCTCGTAACGCCGGACGCGCCGGTAACCCGTGAGCTGCCCCTCGTCGTCGAGCTCCACCTGGTAGCTCGCCATCAGACTCATCGTGTCCGGCACGCGCTCGAGTTCGAGGACCTCGACCTCCAGCGCCCAGCCGCCCTCCGTCTGCTCGAAGGACGACACGGACTCGGCGGTCATGCCGGTCAACTCCGCGAGCTGGGCACGCGCCTCGCGCAGAACCTCCATCGGACGGGGTCGACGCGACCCCTGTGTTCCCTGTACCTTCTGCGAGTTGTTCGACTTACGTGACTCTTGAGTTTTCTGCGATGCTTGCGAACTCTGTTGTGTGTCTTGTGATTCGGGCGTGTTGTTCGTGTTCGACATGGCCACCTCTCCTCCCGTGTGGCCGCAAGTGTGTTCGCCAAACCTCCACGAGCGCATGCATGTGCCCCGCGCCGCAGCGCCCGCTCCCGGGGTGGGAGCGGGCGCTGCGGTGAGTGGGGGGGTCACCACGCAAGGACTCCCCAAGCAAGAGGGGGG
>NZ_JBSICH010000031.1:0-5728 GCF_053613315.1 Streptomyces sp. JK94
CCCCCAACGACCACATCCCTGCCCCCCGCACCACACCTCCTTTTTGGGGGGTGGGAGCGGGCGCTGCGGCGCGGGGGCGGTCAGCCGCGCAGGGCCTCCAGCCGCCGGCGGGCGGGGCCGAGGGCCCGGGCGCGGCTCAGGACGCCCGCCCAGGGCCGGGTGCGCGCCTGGTCGACGGCGTCGGCGATCGACCAGCGGCGGGCGTGCAGCCCGGGGTCGTCGAGCTGGTCCCAGGACAGGGGCGTGGCCACGGGTGCGCCGGACCGGGCGCGGACGGTGAAGGGGGCGACCGCGGTCTGCGCGTAGGCGTTGCGCTGGATGTCCAGGTGGAGCCGGCCGCCCCGGTCCTTCTTGCGGGCGGCTGTGGTGAACCGGTCGGGATGGGCCGCGGCCAGCACCTCCGCGACGTCCCGGGCGAACTCCCGTACCGTGTCGCAGTCCTGACGGCCGTTCAGCGCAACGACCACGTGCAGTCCTCTGGACCCGGTGGTCATGAGGGCCGAGGGCAGCCTCAGCTCGTCGAGCAGCTCGCCCAGCAGCCGGGCCGCCTCCCGGACCGCCCCGAAGTCGTCACCGGCCGGGTCGAGGTCGAAGACCATCCGGTCCGGCCGGTCCACCCGCCCGGTCCGGGACAGCCAGCGGTGCAGGGTGAGGGCGGCCTGGTCGGCGAGGTGGAGGAGGGTGGCGGTGTCGTCGCACACGGTGTGGCAGACGGTGCCGCCCTCCTTGTCCACCTCGACGCGGCCGATCCGGTCCGGATAGTGCTCCGGGGTGTTCTTCTGCATGAACCGCGGTCCGCCGACGCCGTCCGGATGCCGCTCCAGCATCAGCGGCCGCCCCCGCAGGTGCGGCAGCATGAACGGGGCGACGGCCCGGTAGTAGTCCACCAGATCGCCTTTGGTGTACTCCTCGGCGCTCCCGCCGTCCGCGCCGCCCCCGGCGTCCGCGGGGAACAGCACCTTGCCGGGGCGGTGGACCTCCACCGTGTGCCGGCCGGCCCGGACGGTCCGGACGGCGCCACCGGTCACGGGACGATCGCCTGCTCCACCAGCATCCGTGCGGCCGCCTCGACGGACCCGGCGTCGATCCCCGCGGCGCGCAGCTCCTCGGCCGGGGACGCGGAGCCCGGCATCGTCCCGACGGCCAGCCGGACCAGGCGCGGCACGGGGCGTCCGTCGCAGAACGCGTCGAGGACCGCGTCCCCGATGCCGCCCTCCTGGCGGTGGTCCTCGACGGTCAGCAGGCAGCCGGTGTCCTCGGCGGCGCGGCGCAGCGTGTCCCGGTCCACGGGCTTGACGGAGTACAGGTCGATCACGCGGACCTGGATGCCGTCCTGCTCCAGGGCGTCGGCCGCGGCGAGCGCCTCGTGCACGGTGACGCCGGCCGCGACGACGGTGAGGCGGTCGCGGTCGGAGGAGCGCAGGACCTTGCTGCCGCCGACCGGGAACTCCTCGTCGGGGCCGTAGATCACCTTGCTCCCGCCGCGCGAGGTGCGCAGGTACCGGATGCCCTCCATCGCGGCCATCTGGGCGACGAGGCGGGCGGTCTGGTTGGCGTCGCACGGGTACAGCACGGTCGAGCCGTGGACGGCCCGCATCATCGCCAGGTCCTCCAGACCCATCTGGCTGGGGCCGTCCTCGCCGATGGCGACACCGGCGTGGGAGCCGACGAGGTTGATGCCGGAGCCGCTGATCGAGGCCATGCGCACGAAGTCGTGGGCCCGGGTCAGGAAGGCGGCGAACGAGGTGGCGAACGGCACCCAGCCGCGCGCCGCCATCCCCACCGCCGTGGCGACCATCTGCTGCTCGGCGATGTAGCACTCGAAGTAGCGCTCGGGGTGTTCCTTGGCGAAGTACTCGGCGCGCGTGGAGTCGCCGACCTCGCCGTCGAGGGCGACGACGTCGCCGCGGGCCGTGCCGAGGGCGGCGAGCGCCTGGCCGAAGGCGTCGCGGGTGGCGACCTCGTCGCCCTGCTCGTAGCGGGGCGGCTCGGTCTCACCGGAGCCGGCCGAGTGCAACGCCCGGGCGGCGGGCGGCTCCTGGACGCGGACCGTGAGGTCGCGCGGGCCGCCGAGTTCGGCGATGGCCTCCTCGGCCTCCGGCAGCGGCTTGCCGTGCCGGCCCTCGCGGTCCTCCACGGCCTCGACGCCCTTGCCCTTGAGGGTGCGGGCGATGATCGCGGTGGGCTGGCCCTTGGTGGACAGCGCCTCGCCGTAGGCGCGGTCGATCGCGTCGACGTCGTGGCCGTCGACCTCGATCGTGTGCCAGTCGAAGGCCCGGAAGCGGCGCGCGTACGCGTCGAGGTCGTGTCCGTGCCGGGTCGGCCCGCGTTGGCCGAGGCGGTTCACGTCGATGATCACGGTGAGGTTGTCGAGGTGCTCGTACCCGGCGTGCTCCGCGGCCTCCCACACCGAGCCCTCGGCCATCTCGCTGTCGCCGCACAGCACCCACACGCGGTAGTCGGTGCGGTCCAGCCGCTTGCCGGACAGTGCGATGCCGACGCCGACGGGCAGCCCCTGGCCGAGCGAGCCGGTGGCCGTCTCGACCCACGGCAGCCGCTGCGGCGTGGGGTGCCCCTCCAGGCGGCTGCCCAGCTTGCGGAAGGTGAGCAGCTCCTCGTCGTCGATGGCTCCGGCCGCCTTGTAGGCGGAGTAGAGCAGGGGCGAGGCGTGCCCCTTGGAGAGGACGAACCGGTCGTTGCCGGGGTGTGCGGGGCGCTCGAAGTCGTAGCGGAGGTGGCGGGCCAGGAGCACGGCCACCAGGTCCGCGGCGGACATCGACGACGTCGGGTGGCCGGAGCCCGCGGCAGCGGACGCCCGTACGCTGTCGATGCGCAACTGCTGTCCGAGGTCGACGAGTTCACCGGTGTTCATGAGTCTCCTTCCGCGGCACGGCCGTCGGTTCGTTTGACGGGGCCGGGTGCGATGTCGGGTCCGGGGGGCGGTTGGTCCGCCGGGGGTTCGGGGCCGGGGTCGGGCGGCGCGCCGGCGGACCGGTCCGGGCCGGGTGCCGCGCCGGCGGACCGGGGTCTGCCGGGCTGGCTCTTGGCCGGCTCGCCGCCGGGCTGGTTCTTGGCGGCCTCGCCGCCGGGCTGGTTCTTGGCGGCCTCGCCGCCGGGCTGGTTCCTGGCCGGCTCACCACCGGGCTGGTTCTTGGCGGCCTCGCCGCCGGGTGCCTGCGGACCGGGTCCTCCCGCCGGTCCCGGGCCCGCCTTCGTCCTTGCCGGTTCCGTCCGCCCCGGGACCCGCGCCACCTCCGGCGACGCCGATTCCAGAGGGACGGACCAGGACCGTACGAGACCCAGCTGGACGGCCTGACGGGGCAGCACCGCGTCCAGCAGCCAGTCCGCGGCGACCCGGACGCGGTTGCCGGGCATCGCCGCGAGGTGGTAGCCGCGGGTGACCGCGCCCGCCGCCGGACCGGACAGGGGGACGCCCAGCGGATTGGCGGCGGCCTTGGCACCGCCCAGGTCCACGACGAACCCCATGTCGCGGTGGCGGTAGGCGCGCCGTTCGCCGACGCCGAGCGACGCGGCGACGTTGTGGGCGCAGACCTTGCCGTGCCGCCAGGCGTGCTGCGCGGTCATCGGCGTGTACTGGCCGGGCTGGTTCAGGTCGGGCACCGCGGCCACGTCACCGCAGGCGAACATCTCGGGCCGCCCCGGCACCTGGAGGTGGGGGTCGACGAGCAGCCGGCCGCGTTCCGTGGGCAGCCCGAGGGACTCGACCAAGGGGTCGGGCCGTACGCCCACGCACCAGACCAGCGTGCGCGTGTCGACACGCGTGCCGTCGGTCAACAGGACCCCGTCGTGCGTGGCCTCCTTCACGGAGATCCCCATCCGCACGTCGACGCCCCGCTGCCGCAGCACCCGGTCGGCGGTCCGGGAGAGCCGCTCGTCCATCTCGGGCAGCACCCGCGGCGCCACGTCCAGCAGCATCCAGCGGGGCCGCATGCCGGTGCGCATCGGATGCCTGCGCACCTGCGCGTCGGTGTACATCTGGCCGTGCGCGGCGACCTCGGTGCCGGTGTAGCCCGCCCCGACCACGACGAAGGTGCACCGCGCGGCGCTCTCCTCCCGGTCGTCGGCCGCGGCGGCCAGCTCCACCTGCCGTGTCACGTGGTCGCGCAGGTACAGCGCCTCCGGCAGCCCGCGGAAGCCGTGAGCGTGCTCGGCGACCCCGGGAATGGGCAGCAGCTTGTTGACGCTGCCCGCGGCGAGCACCAGCCGGTCGAAGGGCAGGGTGCCCTCGCCGCCCTCCGGGCCCGTGTAGTGCACGGTGTGCCCGTCGAGGTCGATGCCGTCGGCCTCGCCGAGCACCAGCCGTACCCGCGGCAGCGTGCCCGACAGGGACACGCTGACCCGGCGCGGTTCCAGGATCCCGGCGGCGACCTGGGGCAGCAGGGGCAGGTAGAGGAAGTAGTCGGTCGGGTTGAGCAGGGTGATGTCGGCCTGGTGCCGGGTGAGCCGGGACAGGGTGCGGGCCGTCCGGTACCCGGCGAAGCCGGCACCGACGATCACGATGCGGGGTCGGCTCACGGTTCGCCTCCGGGCTGTCGCGTACCTCGTGAGCCTTCCGCGTCCCCTCGGCACGGTCCCCCAAACGTCGGCGGGGCGCCCGCCGGCCCCCTGTTTCCGCCCTTGTGCCCGGGTACTCGGCCCGGGTCCCACCCGCCCCATGTCCCGGAGGCAACCCCCCATGCCCGAGTACGGCTATTTCCTCTCGTGCGAGCAGTACGGCCCGGCGGAGCTGATCGAGCAGGCGCGCATGGCCGAGCAGGCCGGTTTCCAGGCGCTGTGGATCTCGGACCACTACCACCCCTGGAACGGTGAGCAGGGTCAGAGCCCGTTCGTCTGGTCGGTGATCGGCGCGCTCTCCGAGGCGGTGTCCTTGCCCGTCGAGACGGCGGTGACCTGTCCGACCGTGCGCATCCACCCGGCGGTGGTGGCGCAGGCGGCGGCGACCAGCGCGGTGATGACGGGAGGCCGCTTCCGGCTCGGCGTCGGCACCGGCGAGGCGCTCAACGAGCACATCCTCGGTGACGCCTGGCCGGCCGCGCACGTCCGCCTGGAGATGCTGGAGGAGGCCATCCTGATCATGCGCCGGCTGTTCACCGGCGAGGAGGTCAACCACCACGGCACGCATTACACGGTGGAGAACGCCCGCCTCTACACCGTCCCGGACGAGCCCGTCCCGATCGACATCTCCGGTTTCGGCCCGGCGGCGACGAAGCTGGCGTCCCGGGTGGGCGACGGCTACGTGACGATGATGCCGGACAGCTCGATGGTGGAGCAGTACCGCAAGGGCGGAGGCGGCGGCAAGCTGGTCAGCGGCGGCACCAAGGTCTGCTACGGCACCGACCGGGAGGAGGCGGTGCGGACCGTGCACCGGCTGTGGGCCAACGAGTTGCTGCCGGGCGAGCTGGGCCAGGTGCTGCCCTCGCCCAAGCACTTCGAGCAGGCGCAGACCCTGGTCACCGAGGACATGGTCCGGGAGAACCGGGTCTGCGGCGACGACGTGGACGAACACGTCACGCAGCTCAGGCAGTTCGCCGACGCCGGCTTCGACCGCGTCTACGTCAACCAGATCGGCCCGGACCTGCGCGGCTTCTTCGACTTCTACCGTACGAAGGTGCTGCCGCAGCTCCGGCAGAGCGCCTGACGGCGCGGGGGGGGGGGGACAAAAAAGAGGAGAGAGGGGGGGAGACAAGAAGGGAGAGGGGGGGGGAGA
>NZ_JBSICH010000032.1:0-73034 GCF_053613315.1 Streptomyces sp. JK94
CCTCGCTTGGGAAAGGGCCTCGGATGTTCTGCTTCCCCCCCCCAAATCTTTTTTGGGGGCCCCCGCGCCGTCCGGGTCGAGGACGGTCAGCCGCCGCCGTGCGGGGCCTCGGGGTCGATGTCGTCCTGGCGCGGCGCGGCCCGTCCGGGGCCGCCCGGTGCGGGTGTGCCCGCGCCCGGGGCGCCGGTCGCGCCGCCGACTCCGCCGGGCGCGACGGGGGGCATCGGCGGGTAGGGCACGCCGAGGCCGTTCGGCGGCGCCACGGGGGCGTCACCGCCGCGGACGTGGTCCTGCCCCGGGCCGTGGGCGGACCCCGGCCGGGCCGCGCCCCGCAGCAGGTAGGCCGCGACGCCGAGCAGGGCGGCCGTGATCAGCGCGGCGGCCCAGCCGGGCAGGGCGAGGGCGAGGGCCAGGCCCACGGCGAGGGCGAGGGCGGCGCCCGCGTACAGGGCGGCGGCACCGGACGCGGCGTACAGCGTGGCCTTGCGGCGCTGCTTCCTCGTCTGCTCGCGCAGCTCGTCGCGCACGGTCTCGCGTGCCACCTGCGCCAGTTCGTCGACCAGATGCTTGTCCAGGTGTTCCAAGTGATCCATGCGGTCCATGTCCCGCGGGTACCCGCGTCCGGGGCTTCCATGGGGGACCGCGGGACCGGCCCCGCGGCCTCCAACTAGGCTCGTCCGCATGGACATTCTGGGAGCCACACTGCGCATCTACGTCGACGACCTGGAGAAGGCGATCCCCTTCTACGAAGGTCTGGCCGGGGGCCAGGCCCTGCGTTTCGAACGCGGCGGCGTCCACGTCGCCGCGGTCGGCTGCTTCCTGCTGATGAGCGGGCCCGAGTCCCAGCTCGAGGTGTTGCGCAAGGTGGTCGCGACGATCGCCGTGGCGGATGTCGACGAGACCCACCGGGTCCTGACCTCGCTGGGCGCGGACGTCATCGCGGGGCCGGTCCCGACGCCCGCCGGCCGCAACCTGATCGCCCGGCATCCCGACGGGGCGATCTACGAGTACGTGGACCGGCGGGCGTAGGGCCAGGGCCGGACGGGGCTCACTCCCCGTCCGGCCGCATCCGGAAGTCGTACCGGTCCGGGAGCGGTTCGTCGCCGAGCCGGGCCCACAGGCGGCCGATGACCTCGTCGCCCTCCCGCAGGTCGGCGACCTCGAAGCCCTCGTCGAAGACGGTCCGTGCCTCCTCGTGCCGGCCCTCGGCGACCAGCAGCGCCGCCTCGGCCAGCCGGAACCGGCCGCGGGCGCGGGTCGCGGGGTGCAGCCGCTCGCACACGGCACGGGCGTCCGCCACGCGCCCGGACGCGAGCAGCGCCTCGACGGCCTCGCGGCCGAGCGCGGCGGTGACGGCCGCCCACCGCTCGTCACCGCTCGGGGCCGACTCCTCCCGAAGCTGCCCGCACAGGTCGTCGAAGGCCGCGGCGTAGCGGTCGGCGGCCCGCTCGTGGTGGCCACCCTCCTGGTCGGCGACGGCGAGGCAGCGCAGCAGCGGCCAGGCGGCGGTGGCGGTCTTCAGGCCCCGTTCCCAACTGCGCACCGCCTGGGCCCGGTCACCGCCGTGCCACTGCGCGACACCGAGGTGGTACTCGGCGGCGGGTGTGGCGGCCGTGGTCTCCAGCATGTCCCGCCAGGGCCGGGCGACCAGCGTGCCACCGGGCGGTTCGCCGCGCCCCGGTTCGGGCAGCGAACCGGCACGCAGCAACTGCAGCCAGGGCCGCTGCTCCTCGCCCAGGGTGCTCTCCTCGAAGGGAGTGCCGGGCAGCTTCCAGCCCGCGCGCAGCACCTCGAGCGCGCCCCAGCCCGACCCGGTGGCGAGACCCTCGCCGGGCTCGGCGTCGGCGTACGGCTGCCAGGCCGCGTACGCCGCGTCGACGCCGGCGCGCGGCAGGACCGTCTCCAGCCGGTCCTCGGCGCCGCGCAGTACGGCCTGCCACTCGCCCCCGGGCGGCGCGTCGAGCGGCCCGTACGCCTCCAGCCAGGACACCTCGCTCTCCGCCTCCAGCCTGACGTGCTCCAACTGGGTGCGGGCGAGCCCCGCCTGGATCTCGCAGTAGCCGCCGGTGCCGGGCTCGGTGAGCCACTCCTGCCAGCGCCGCCCGCCGGGGCCCGTGCCCCACACGAACAGCTTGCGGCCGCGCAGTGTGTCGGTCGACGTCTGCACCAGCCCGTGGCCCCGCTCGTCGAGCGCGGCGATCCAGCGGCGCCGCCCCTCGGGCACCTCGTAGAACCAGTCGGCGGCGTACCTGCTGTTCAGCGGGTACGTCCGGTCGGCTCCGCCGTACGAGGGCACGGGCACCCGGCGCAGCCGCCGCTCGTAGCCGAAGTGCCAGGCCTCGTCGGCCGGGGCCAGGACGCGCCGTTCCTCGGGGACGGCGGTGTTGGACCACCAGTACGTGGGCACCGCCCGCTCGTGCGGATTGCGGATGCGGACGCCGACGTGGAGGAAGTCCGAGCCGTCCGGCAGCCACAGGTCGACCTGGAACGGCAGGTCGCGCAGCCGCTCCCACTCCCACAGGCGCAGCATCTCCCCGCCGTCGGGGGCGGGCACGCGGGCGGCGTGCACGGGCGAGCAGGACAGGGCGGTGTGGCCGGTGGCACCGATGTTCCACTCGATGCCGCCGGAGTACCAGGCGCCGTTGAGGGCGAAGTTGGCGGGCTGGAACACGGGGTTGGCGTAGAGGAGTTCGCGGTCGGTCGGCTTGTGGTGGAGGGAGGCGACGCGACCGCCGAGCCCCGGCAGGACGGTGGCCCGCAGCCGGTCGTTCTCGATGACGAGGGCGTCGAACGCGCGGGGTGCGCGCACCCGCCCGTAGCCGTCCCGGACCGGCGCGGGCAGCAGGCTGCGCAGGGGTTCGTAACCGACCTGGCGGGCCATGTCGCGCGGCAGGCCGGCCCGGTCGCGTTCGTCGATGCGGTGGGCCTCGTCCAGGGGGCGCAGCGGCGGCAGGGGGTTGTCCGGTCCCAGCGGCGCGGCGGGCAGGGTCAGTACCTCACGTCGGATCGTCGTCACGCTTCCCCATGGAAGCCGTTCACCGGTGCCGTGAACAGGGGCGCCGCCGGCCGTCTTCGGGCGATGTCGCTCACGTTCAATTGCCTGGGGTCCGCGTCCGCGGCGGCGTAGGGTCGGGCGGTCGGCACGCGTACGAAGGAGCGGCATGAGTGAGCAGCACACCTACCGGGTGATCGTCCGGGGCACCTGGGAGGGGCTCAGCGATCGGGCCCGTGCCCGGCTGCTCGCCGAGGCCGCGGAGCACGGGATGGCGAGCATGCGCTTCACCGAGGAGGGTTCCCTGACGTACGAATCCTCGCCGCTGAAGCACTTCTCGATGCGGTACGTCGTGGTGTCGGACGCGGCGGACGGCGAGGAGATGGCGGGTGCGATCGCCGAGGACCGGGCGGAGACGGCGCTGCGCGGGCTCGGCTACGGGTTCCGGGATCTGCGGTCGACGGTGACGGACCTGGACACGATGAAGATCAACCGGAAGTCACGGTCTCGGCGGTGATCGCCCAGCGCTGGTGGTCCCGCCAGGCCCCGTCGACGAAGAGCATCCTCGGCGAGAAGCCCTCCAGGTGGAAGCCGCAGGCGCGGGCCAGCGCGATCGAGGCCGCGTTGCCGGGCTGCACGTTGATCTCCAGCCGGTGCAGCCGCATCGGTCCGAAGGCGTACCGCACGACGAGGTCCAGTCCCTCGCGCATCAGGCCGCGCCCCGCCGCGTGCGCGAAGGCGCCGTAGCCGAGCGCTCCGCTGAGGAAGCCGCCCTCGACGATGTTGTTGATGTTGACGAACCCCGCGATGGAGCCGCCGTCGGTACCCCGCGCCTCCTTCTCGCACACGAGGAACCCGGCCTTGGTGCGGTCCTCGGTCAGCCGGGCCGCGTAGGCCTGGTACGCGGTGGCGCTGTCCGGCGGGAAGAGCCAGGGGTGGTGCAGGTCCTTGCTCTGCCGGGCCCGGGCGGTGAACTCGGCGCCGTCCTCGGGGGTGAAGTGCCGTATGCCCACGCGAGGGCCTTCGGCGAGGTGGCGGGACGTGTGGTGCGGCATTCCGCCAGCCTACGACGGCGTGCCGCCCCGCGCGGTGCCGGTCAGCGCGGTGCCGGTCAGCGCGGTGCCGGTCAGCGCAGTGCCGGTCAGCGCAGTGCCGGCCGGTCCAGCGTCAGGGTGGCGGCGTCCGCGTCCAGTTCCGCCGTTACGCCGAACGGGACGGTCAGCGCCCCCTCGCAGT
This sequence comes from Streptomyces sp. JK94, assembly GCF_053613315.1. Classification (NCBI taxonomy): domain Bacteria; kingdom Bacillati; phylum Actinomycetota; class Actinomycetes; order Kitasatosporales; family Streptomycetaceae; genus Streptomyces; species Streptomyces sp. JK94. Next base: position 4,229 of record NZ_JBSICH010000032.1, read on the forward strand.
GGCCGAAGCCGAAGTCCTCGACCACCGGCACGCCGAGGCCGCCGAGCCGGTCGGCGAGCATCGGCCGCAGCCCCGCGTACGGCTCGCACGCGTGCCAGGAGCCGAGCAGGACACCGCCGACCCCGTCGAGCCAGCCGGCCCGCAGCAGCTGGGTGAGGTAGCGGTCCAGCCGGTAGGTCTCCTCCCCCACGTCCTCCAGGCACAGCAGCCCGCCGCGTGCCCGGGGGCGGGCGTGCGCGGTGCCCAGTTCGGCGGCGAGCAGGCACAGGCAGCCGCCGAGGGTGACACCCCGTGCCCGGCCGGGCACCAGCGGCCTGCCGCCGGAGGCGATGACGCGTACGGTCTCCGGGGCGAACAGGGTGGCCCGCAGGTGCTCCTGGGCCCGGGCGTTCTTGAGGAAGTCGGTCCCCGCCGCCATGGGCCCGTGCAGGGTGACCAGGCCCAGCCGGGTGGCGAACGCCTCGTGCAGGGCGGTGATGTCGCTGAAGCCGACGAAGACCTTGGGGCCGGCGGCGCGCATCGCCTCCCAGTCGAGCAGGTCGGTCATGCGCTGGACGCCGTACCCGCCACGGGCGCACAGGACCGCGTCCCCGGACGGGTCGCACCAGGCGGCCTGGAGGTCGGCGGCCCGGTCGGCGTCGGTGCCCGCGAGGTAGTCGAAGGTGCCGTGCCGGTCGAGGACGTGCGGGGCCACGACCGGGTCGAGGTCCCAGGCGCGCAGGACGTCCAGGCCCGCCTGCAGCCTCTCCTCGGGCACGGGCCCGCTGGGCGCGACGACGGCGACCCGGGCGCCGGGGGCGAGCCGGAGGGGCCGGGCCAGTTCCCTCACCTGGTCAGCTCCAGCGTCGGGATGCCGCCCGGGGCGAGGCCGAAGGTCTGGGCGTACAGGGAGAGTTCGGCCTCCAGGGCGCGCACCATGGTGTCCGCCCGGCGGAATCCGTGGCCCTCGCCCTCGAAGGCGAGGTAGGCGTGCGGCACGCCCCGGCCCGCCGTGCGGGCGAGGAACCGTTCGCACTGGACGGGCGGGCAGATCACGTCGTCCAGCCCCTGGAGCAGCAGGAACGGCGCGGTGATCCGGTCGGCGTGCTCGGCGGGCGACCGCTCGGCGTACCGCTCGGGCACCTCGGCGTACGGGCCGATGAGGCTCTCCAGGTACCGGGACTCGAAGTCGTGGGTCTCGCCCGCGCCCCAGCCGGTCAGGTCGAGGACCGGGTAGACGATGGTGCCGCAGGCGTAGACGTCGGTGGTGGCCAGCGAGGCCGCGGCCGTCCAGCCGCCGGCGCTGCCGCCCCGCACGCCGAGCCGTTCCCGGTCGGCGGTGCCCTCGTCCGCGAGGGCGAGGGCGACGGCCGCGCAGTCCTCGACGTCGACCACGCCCCACTGCCCGCGCAGCCGGTTGCGGTACTCCCTGCCGTACCCCGTGGAGCCGCCGTAGTCGACCTCCGCGACGCCGATGCCGCGCGAGGTGAAGTAGACGATCTCCAGGTCCAGGACCAGCGGCGACCGGCTGGTGGGACCGCCGTGCGCCCAGACCACGTACGGCGGCAGCTCGCCGTCCGGGGCGCGGCAGCCGGGGTGGTGCGGCGGGTGGAGGCGGGCGTGGATCTCGCGCCCGGCGGGCCCGGTGAAGGTGCGGACCTGCGGCTCGGGGTAGTACGCGGGATCGACGGCGTCGACGTGCGGGGCGCCGATCACCCGGGACCGGCCGGTGCGGGCGTCCAGCTCGACCACCTCGTAGGAGCTGCGCGGGCTCGCGCCGACGGCCGCGATCCGTTCGCCGTGGGCGTCGAGGGTGGCCGCGAACTCGGTCCAGGGGCCGGCCGCGTCGACGACCTCGCCGGTCTCGGGGTCGAGTATGCCGAGGACGGCGGCGCCCCGGCCGTGCAGGACGGCGACGAGGCCGCTGTCCAGCGGGGCGAACCAGCGCTGCCCGAGCTTCCACAGCGGCCCGCCGAACTCCTCCTCGCGGGCGCACAGCGGCTGTCCGTCGCGGTAGAGGTTCCACCAGCCGGTGCGGTCGGAGGCGTGGAGCAGGGAGCCGTCGGGGGCCCACTCCACCTGGGCGATCGACTCCTCGGGCCCGCCGGCGACCGTCCGCGCGTCCCGGAGGGTTCCCTCGGGGCCGATCTCGGCGACGATCAGCTCGGTGCCGTCCCAGGGCATGCGCGGGTGGTCCCAGGCCAGCCAGGCCGCGCGCCGGCCGTCGGGCGAGAGGCGGGGGCCGGTGACGAAGCGGTGGCGGTCGCCGGTGAGTTCACGGACGGCGTCCCGGTCGTCGGCCGCCGAGCCGTCCAGCGGCACGGCCACGGGCACCCGGCGCACGTCGGTGGGCCCGTCACCGGTGAACTCCTCCAGGACGCACCAGACCTCACCGCGCCCGGGACGCAGCTGCGGCTCGGCCCAGCGCAGCCCGTCTCCCACCGGGGAGACCGGCGTCAGGGGGCGGGGCTCGCCGCCGCCCGGCTCCTGGACGTACAGCCGCTGGTCGGTGAAGTGCACGAAGACCAGCAGCGGCCCGGCGTCGGTCATGCGCGCGGCCCAGGGCCGGCCGCCGTACTCGATGACACGGCTGCGCACGTTCCACGGCGCGGGCAGCACCGGTTCCTCGGTGCCGTCGGGACGCCGTCGCACCAGCGTGCGCCGGCCGCCCTCGGCGGGCCGGGGCGCGGTCCACCACACCTCGTCCCCGACGAAACCGACGTCGTCGGGCCGTCCGTCGTGCGCGGCGGCGAGGGCCGCGTCGAGGGGTGAGGGCCACGATCCGTACGCCAGGGTCCGCACTGACTCCGCCACTTCTCCTCCAGTCTCGCTTCTAGGCCGTACGCAGGAACCGGTCGAGGACGCGGACGCCGAAGTGCAGCGCCTCGACGGGGACGCGTTCGTCCACACCGTGGAAAAGGGCCTGGTAGTCGAAGCCCTCGGGCAGCTTCAGCGGCGTGAACCCGTAGCCGGTGATGCCGAGCCGCGAGAACTGCTTGGCGTCCGTGCCGCCGGACATGCAGTACGGCACCACGTGCCCCTCCGGGGCGAACTCCTCGACGGCGGCCCGCATCCGGGCGTAGGTCGGCGAATCCACCGGCGCCTGGAGGGCGACCTCGCGGTGGACAAACTCCCAGTCCACGTCCGGTCCGGTGAGCCGGTCGAGGGTGCTGCGGAACTCGTCCTCACAGCCGTGCAGGAAGCGCCCGTCGACGTGCGCGGCGGCTTCGCCGGGGATGACGTTGACCTTGTAGCCGGCGTCCAGCATGGTCGGGTTGCTGCTGTTGCGGACGGTGGCCTCGACCAGCTTGGCGGCGGGCCCGAGCTTGTCCAGCAGGGCGTCGACGTCCCTGAGGTCGGTCTCGATGCCGTGGACGGCGGCGAGTTCGCGCAGGGCGGCGCGCACGGTCGGGGTCAGCCGCAGCGGCCACTCGTGGTCGCCGATGCGGGTGACCGCCGCCGCGAGCCGGGTGACCGCGTTCTCCCGGTTGACCTTGGAGCCGTGGCCGGCCCGCCCGCGCGCGGTGAGCTTCAGCCAGCCCGTGCCGCGTTCACCGGCGGCGATCGGGTAGAACTGCCGGCCGGCGCCGTCGTGGAAGGTGAACGCCCCGGACTCGCTGACGCCCTCGGTGCAGCCCTCGAACAGGCCGGCGTGCCGGTCGGCGAGGAAGCCGGAGCCGTCCTCGGCGCTGGCCTCCTCGTCCGCGGTGAACGCGATCACGACGTCCCGCCGGGGTCGTACGCCCCGCCGGGCCCAGTCGCGGACGACGGCCAGGATCATCGCGTCCATGTTCTTCATGTCGACCGCGCCGCGCCCCCAGACGACCCCGTCGCGGATCTCCCCGGAGAACGGGTGCACGCTCCAGTCGGCGGCCTCGGCGGGCACCACGTCCAGGTGGCCGTGCAGGAGCAGCGCGCCCGCCGACGGGTCGGTGCCCTCGACGCGGGCGACGACGTTGGCCCGGCCCCTGGTCCGCTCCAGCAGCGTGGGCTCGATCCCCGCCTCGGCGAGCCGCTCGGCCGCGTACTCGGCGGCCGGGCGCTCCCGGCAGTCGCCGCCGCCCCGGTTGGTGGTGTCGATCCGGATGAGTTCGGAGGTGAACCGGACGACCTCCTCCAGCGCCAGTGCGCCGGTGTGCTGCGGCTGCTCAGCCATATTGCTCCTCCACGGCGGCGGAGGCGATCGTGGTGACCGCCTTGAAGGTACGGATCGTCTCGAACATGGTGGCGTGGGTGTACGCCACCTTGCGTTCCCCGGCCGGGGCCACGCCCGGTACCACGGTCGAGGCCGCGGCCAGGTGCTCGGCGTCGAACTCCACCACGACGGTGTACGGTCCGCCGCTCACCGGCTCGTACCGCACCGCGAGCGCCGTCGCCTCCTTGGCCGCCGCCCGGATGTCGGCGGCGGTCCTGGCCGGCGTCCGGCACACGGCCGCGTAGCGCGACACGTGGTCCTTGACGGCGACCTTCCGTGCCTCGGGCGCGTACCCGAGCGCGTCCTCGCAGGCCACGTCGTCGCCGGTGACCAGGACCACCGGCACTCCGTACTCGGCGACGACGTGCGCGTTGAGCAGGCCCTCACTGGCCCGTACGCCGTTCAGCCACACGCCGGTGATCTGGTTGGCGAGGTAGGTGTGCGCGAGGACGCCCTCCATGCCGGCGCCGGCGTGGTACCCGACGAAGGCGATGCCGTCCACGTCGCCGTGCTGCACGCCCTCCACCATGGAGAGGGCCTTGTGGCGGCCGGTGAGCATCCGGGTGCGCTCGTCGAGCCGCTCCAGGAGCAGGTTGCGCATGGTCCAGTGGGCCTCGTTGACGAGCACCTCGTCGGCGCCGCCGTCCAGGAAGCCCAGCACGGCGGCGTTCACGTCCGAGGTGAACATCGACCGGCACCGCTCCCACTGCGGCGTCCCCGGCAGCACGTCGGCCGGCCAGGTGACGCCGGTGGCGCCTTCCATGTCGGCGCTGATGAGGATCTTCATGGGGCGCCACGTTACGCGCCGGGGCGGAAGGGGGCTACGAAGGAGGGGAGACGGCTGCCACCAGTGCTCGGACGACGCCCCGGCCGCAGCGGCGCGCCACCGCGGGGGCCGGTCCCGGGAGGGAGGGCCGGACGCCGTTCCCGGTGCCGGAACCGGGCCGGCCGGCCGGTTCCGGGCGCTCCGTCAGGCGCACGGCGCTCTCGTACGCGGACTCCGCCCGGTCGCCCGCCCCGGTGGGCGGGAAGACGACCGCACTCGGGTGTCATCGGCGGGCGGGCTGCGTCACCCCGTGCCCCGCCCCGTCACCCTCCACGTCGACGGCAGCTCGATCCTGGCGCCGTCCACCGTGTACTCCGTGGTGTACAGCGGCAGTTCACCGCTCGACAGGACGGTCAGACCGGCCGCGCGGAGGTACTCCGGCACCGCGTCGTCGGGTACGGCTCCGGGCGTCAGGCCGTGCCGCAGGACGGGGGCGAGCTTGGCCGGCGGGCCCTCGGGCTCCTGTGCCAGCCGCGCCAGGACCGTCCCGGCGGCCTGGGTGGGCTCGACCAGGAAGGCGCGTCCGCGGGCGCCGAGGAGTGCGGCGAGGGCGTCGGCCAGCGGCTGCCGGTCGTCGGGTTCGCACTGGTGCAGGACGCCCCGCACATAGACGTTGGCGTCCCCGATCTCGGCGTGCAGCATCTCCGTCTCGGCCTTGTCGGCGGCGTCCAGCCGCCGGTACACGGCCTGCCCTGCGGGATCGGAGCGGCGGGCGCGGTCGAGGGCGGCGGTGCTCAGGTCGGCGCCGACGACGTGCGGGAAGCGGTCGGCGAGGTAGCGGGTCTGGGTGCCGTTGCCGCAGCCGAGGTCGATCATCGGCAGGCCGGGGTCGAGCAGGTACGGCTCGAAGTGGGCCAGGTGGCGGCCGGCGGTCAGCATCGGCTCCGCGTCCCAGAACACCGCCCCCTGCCCCTCGGGCGCCTCACTCCAGAAGCTCTCCCAGGCGTCCCGGTACCGACTCGTCACGCTCATGCCCGTCTCCCCAGGTACGACGACGTACGGGCCCGTCGGAGGCGACGGGCCCGTACGGTGTACCGCGCCCGGCGCACGGCCACAAGCGCCCGGCGCATTCCTTCACCGGACGTGCGAACGGCACGCGCCCCCACCGCCTCCCTCGCCGCGGTCCCACCGCAGCCCGTCCGCGCCGGCGGGCGGCCCGAGCAGCCGCTTCGGGGCCGGATGTGCCGGCGGCGGGGGGATCGGTGGCGCGCGAACACACCGGCGTGCGCCCGCACGCCGGTGCCCGCGGTCAGTCCTCGTGCCCGAGCTGGAGGTCGCGCTCCGTACGGCCGCCGCCGGCCACCTGGAGCACGGTGGCGACGGGCGGGTAGCCGGCGGCGATGACGGTGTACTCGCCGGAGGCCAGGTCGACGAAGCGGAAGGTGCCGTCCGGTCCGGTGGTCAGCGTGTCCACCACGTTGCCCGCCGCGTCGAGCAGCGTGACCCGCGCGTCCTCCACGATCCGTCCGCCGCCGGCGCGCACCGTGCCGCGCAGCACGACGCCGCCGGCCAGCTCCACGTCCTGGCGGGTCTCCCGGGCGGCCTGGACGCTGACGGGCAGCGCGGCCGGGCGGAAGGCGGGGGCACTGGCGGCCAGGGTGTACTCGCCGGCCACCAGCTCGGTGATGACGTAGCCGCCCTCCCGGCCGCTGCGGGTGGTGGCGACGACCTCTCCGTGGACGTTGGTGAGCGTGACGGCCGCGTCGCGCACCGGGCTGCCGTCGGCGGTGAGCACGCTGCCGGCGAGGCGCCCGGCGCCGCCGAGGACGACGTCCAGTTCGACCGGGCGCTCGCCGACGGTCACGGAGACCGCCTGCGGCTGGTGGCCGCCGGCCGCGGCGATCAGGACGTACGCCCCCGAGCCCGGGGTGGCCAGCGCGTAGCGGCCGTCGTCGCCACTGGCGCCCCGGCCGATCTGCCGGCCGCCGACATCGATGAGGGTGAGCGCCGCGCGGGGCACGGCGGTGCCGTCGGGGTGCTGCACCGTGCCGCAGACCGGAAGGCCGGCCGCGTGGGCGGTACGGGCCTGCGGGACCTGGGCGGGGTGGGCGGTCGTCTCCGGTCCGGAGACGGGGGCGTGGTGGGACACCAGTGGTTTCTCCTTGAGGAAGAAGGCGATGAACAGCCCGAGGGCGAGCACCGGCACCAGGTAGAGGAAGATCCGCGGCATGGCGTCGGCGTACGCCCCGATGTAGGCGTCGCGCAGTGCCGGGGGCAGGGAGTGGACGAGCTGGGGGGTGATGGCCTCGGCGTCGGGCAGTCCGGCGCCCGCCTCGGCGGGGATCCGGTCGGCGAGGGCGTCGGTGAGCCGGCCGGCGAAGAGCGTGCCGAAGACGGCCGCGCCGACGCTGCCGCCGATCTGCCGGAAGTAGTTGTTGGCGCTGGTGGCGGTGCCCAGGTCGGCGGGGCGCACGGAGTTCTGCACGGCGAGGACGAGGACGGGCATCACCATGCCGATGCCGGCGCCGAGGACGGCCATCCAGACGCTGTAGTGCAGCCGGGGCGTGTCGGCGTCGAGCCGGGACAGCAGCCACATGCCGACGACGGACAGCACGCTGCCGAGGATCGGGTGGGACCGGTAGTGCCCGGTGCGGCTGATCAACTGCCCGGAGATGATCGAGGCGCCGACGATGCCGCCCATCATCGGCAGCATCAGCAGGCCGGACTCGGTGGCGGTGGCACCGTCGACCATCTGCAGGAAGGTCGGCAGGTAGCTGGCGGCGCCGAAGAGGGCGATGCCGATGACGAGCCCGACCAGGCCGGTGACGTTGAAGACGGAGTCCCGGAACAGCCGAAGCGGGATGAGCGGTTCGGGTGCGAAGTGTTCGGCGACCAGGAAGAGGACGGTGGCCGCGACCGCCCCGGCGGCGAGACCGAGGATGACCTTCGATCCCCACGGGTACTCGGTGCCGCCCCAGCTGGTCAGCAGTACCAGGCAGGTGGAGGCGGCGGTGAGCAGCAGCGCGCCGGGGACGTCGAGACGGGGTTTGACCTGCGGCTTGGGCAGTTTCAGCACGACGGCGACGACGGCCATGGTCACCAGGCCGAAGGGCACGTTGATGTAGAAGCACCAGCGCCAGGAGTGGTGGTCGGTGAAGTAGCCGCCCAGCAGCGGACCGGCGACCGAGGCGAGTCCGAAGGCGGCGCCGATCAGCCCCATGAAACGGCCGCGCTCGCGGGGCGGCACGATGTCCGCGATGATCGCCTGCACGCCGATCATGAGGCCGCCCGCGCCGACGCCCTGCACGGCGCGGAAGGCGATCAGCTGGTCCATGGTCTGCGCCCGGCCGGCGAGGGCCGAGCCGACGATGAACACCAGGATGGCGAACTGGAAGACGCCCTTGCGCCCGAAGAGGTCGCCGAGCTTGCCGTAGACCGGCAGGCCGACGGTGGAGGTGAGCAGGTAGGCGGTGATCGCCCAGGACATCTTGTCCAGGCCGTGCAGCTCACCGACGATCTTCGGCAGCGCCGTGGCGACGATCATCTGCTCCAGGGCGGCGAGCAGCAGCGCCAGCATCAGTCCGACGAAGACGAGCCGCACCCGGCGCGGGCTCAGGCCCGCACCCGGTCCGGGCCTCGGTGCGGGGGGTTCGGGAGGCGCGGTGACCGGTTCGTCCTGCACCAGAGTGATCCCGCCCATGGCCCGCTCCCCTCGTCACACCTGCTCACAATTGCCGCCTGATGCGACAACTGCGAACAAGTGCGACGAGTTACGGAAGTGCGGCGTTTTCGGACGCAGATCACTCGAACCGGTGAGACAGCCAACGGCCGCCCGGGGCTTGGCCTTTGGCTACTTCTCGACCTCGGCCGCGAGCTTGGCGAGCAGCGCGTCGTAGATCCGGGCGAGGCCCTTGGGGGCGAAGGTCTTCTCGAAGAAGCCGCCGATGCCGCCGGCCCCCTGCCAGGTGGTGACGACGACCACCCGGGACCTGCCCTCACCGGCCGGGGTGACCCGCCAGGTGGTGACCATGGAGGAGTTGCGGTCCTTCTCGACCAGCTCGCCGTCGGACGGCTCGGTGACCTCCAGCAGGCAGTCCCGGACGCGCTTGCTGGTCGCCTGGAGCTTCCAGTGCACGAGGGTGCCCTCACCGTCCCCGCCCTCGCGGACCTCGTACTCGCTGAAGTGCTCGGGCAGCAGCTTCGCGCGGGTGCCGCTGTAGTCGGCGAGGGTGTCGAACACCGTCTCCGCGTCCGCCGCGACGATCCGCTCCGTCTCCGCCTCGACCTGCGCCATCGGGTTCCTCCAGGGCCTGGTGTTCCGGGTCGGGGCAAGCCAACCACCCCACCGCCCGGCCACCAAATCGGGGGACGTGAAGCGGCCCGCGTGACGCGCCCGCACGAGCAAGGGAACAGGTGCTTTATCGGGGGGCAGAGCCACCGAGGAGGCGTCAACGCGCTCCGGTGAATCCAGTAGCGGCCGCGGCACGGGAGTTCGAGGAGGAGACGGGGTGGCGCCCCGGTCCCATACAGCTGCTCCTCGCCGTGGATCCCATGCCGGGGATCTCGACGAGTCACCACCGCGTCTACTGGTCCGACACGGCGGAACGCGTCGGTGAACCACTCGACAGCTTCGAGTCGGCACGCCGCGAATGGGTGCCGCTGGCGCGAGTCCCCGAGCTGGTTGCCCGCGGCGAGGTCCGATCCGCGAACGCGGCCGCCGCTCTCCCCGTGCGGCGCCGCATCCGTCTCGGCTGACCTCAGACATGGGTGATCGCCCCTGGCACGCCCGGCGAGGGCCGTGCCAGGGCGATCAGGCGTACCCGCGGTGGCTCGGGTCCAGTGCTGCGGCCGGCGGGCTGGGCGCACCGCCGCTGTCGGATGGCGCGGGTCTGGCTGGGGAGGCGTCGCACCGGTACCGGGGGGAGGCGTCATGGTGGGAGCAGGCTTGCCGGGCTCGCCCTTGGGACCGCGTGGCCCCGGGACGGGAGCGGGGACGCGGGTGCGGTCGTCGAGCTCGTCGACGGCCTGGCTGGGATCGGGGCCCCTGGGCGTCTCCCCGGAGTCCTTCACCTGCCCGGTGAAACAGCTCAGTTGCCCCGCGCCGACGGGGAGGCCCCGACGGGTCGCGCGGCCGGAGCCGGCGACGGGCCCGCGGCGACCGGACTCGCGGACGCCGGGCCCGCACCCACCGAGCCGGTTCAGTTGTCGCTTCTCTGAGCATTCGAGGGTATCTTCCGGCCCAATCGGGTCAAGTATGAACGGAACGCGTTCTTCCGGAAGTGGGCCCCGGGACGATGCGGCGAGGACCGCGACCCGCGCGGACCGCAGCCTCTCCGCCCTGGGAGTCCTGGGAGAACGCCATGGGACAACGCGCAGCCGTGCTGTGCGGCGCCGCCGTCATCGCCGCCGGGGCCGTCACGGCCCTCCCCGCCGGGGCGAGCGCACCGCACCCCGCGCGCGACGCGGACGCCGCGGCGCTCACCTGGAAGACGTGCGGCACGGAGGGCTACCCGACGCTCCAGTGCGCGACCCTCAGGGTGCCGCTGGACCACGCCCGCCCGAGCGGCGAGCAGATCACGCTGGCCCTCTCCCGCGTCCCGCACACCGCCGAGACCTTCCAGGGCCCGTTGCTGGTCAACCCCGGCGGCCCCGGCGGCAGCGGGCTGACGCTGGCCGGCTTCGTGGCGTCCTCACTGCCCGCGGACGTGGCCGCGCAGTACGACGTCATCGGGTTCGACCCGCGCGGTGTGGGCAGGAGCGAGCCCGCCCTGAACTGCCTGCCGGGCCACTTCGCCCCGGTGCGTCCCGACTCCGTGCCCACCGCGCCGGCCGTCGAGCGGGCCGGCCTCGCACGGGCGAAGGCCTTCGCCGACGCCTGCGGCGAGAAGTACGCGGACGTGCTGCCGTACGTCGACACGGTCAGCGCCGCACGGGACCTGGACGCGGTCCGCAGGGCGCTCGGCGCGGAGCGGATCAACTACTTCGGCTACTCGTACGGCACCTATCTGGGCGCCGTCTACGCCAGGCTCCACCCGGACCGCGTGCGGCGCCTGGTCCTGGACTCCGTGGTCGACCCGACCGCCGTCTGGTACGACGCCAACCTCCGCCAGGACCACGCCTTCGACGACCGCCACCGGGCCTTCCTGGCCTGGATCGCCGCGCACGACGGGGCGTACGGGCTGGGCTCCGACCCGGAGCGGGTCGCAGCCGCGTGGTACGCCATGCGGACGGCGCTGGCGAAGGAGCCGGCGGACGGTAAGGTCGGCGCCTCCGAGCTGGAGGACACCTTCCTCCCCGGCGGCTACTACAACGGCTACTGGCCCTACCTGGCGGAGGCGTTCGCCGCGTACGTGAACGACGCCGACACCGGCCCGCTGGTGGAGGCGTACGAGGACTTCGGTGCCGTGGACGCCTCGGACGAGAACGGCTACAGCGTCTACGCCTCGGTGCAGTGCCGCGACGCCGCCTGGCCGCGCGACTGGGACCGGTGGCGCGACGACAACTGGAACGTGCACGAGAAGGCACCCTTCGTGACATGGAACAACGCCTGGTACAACGCACCGTGCGCCTTCTGGCCCGCGGACTCGCGTCGGCCGGTGGACGTCACCAACCACGAACTGCCGCCGGCCCTGCTGTTCCAGGCGACCGGCGACGCGGCCACCCCGTACGAGGGCGGCGTCACCGCACACCGGCTGCTGCGCGGCTCCGGCCTGGTGGTGGAGGAGGGCGGCGGGAACCACGGCATCACCCTGAGCGGCAACACCTGCCTGGACGAGCACCTGGCCGCGTATCTGGCCGACGGCACCGTGCCGCGCGGCGGCGGCGAGGCGGACGCGGTGTGCGCGGCGCTGCCCGCGCCGCGGCCACTGGAGTCCAGGGCGGTCTCGACGTCCTCACGCGGCTCGACGCTGCACGGACTGCTCGGCTTGCGGAGCTGACGCGTCCGGGGGCCGGCGGCCCCGCCGCCCGCCCGCCCGGGGCGTCGTCGGACCCGTGGTCCACCATGAACACATGAGTGAGCTGACGAGGATCCCCGCGCCCGAGGGCGTCGCGCCCGCCGCCCAGTACAGCCATGTCGTCGCCGGCACCGGACGGTTCGTGGCCGTCTCCGGCCAGCTCGCCCTGGACGAGGACGGCGGGCTGGTCGGCGAGGACGACCCGGCGGCCCAGGCCCGTCAGGTCTTCGAGAATGCGCGCCGGTGCCTGGCGGCGGCCGGCGCCACCTTCGACGACGTGGTGAAGCTGACCTTCTACGTCACGGACACGGCGCACCCGCCCGCGATCCGCGCCGCCCGCGCCGCGCACATACCCGACGACCGGCTGCCGGCCGCCTCGGCGGTGCGGGTCGCGGGGCTGGTCCGGCCGGAGTTCCTGATGGAGATCGAGGCGTTCGCGGTCGTCGCCCCGTGAGCGGGCCCCGCGTACGGGAGATGACCCTCGCCGACTGCGACCGCGTGTCCGCGATCCGGATCCGCGGCTGGCGCACGGCGTACCGGGGCCTCGTGCCGCAGCGGTACCTGGACGGGCTCGACGCGGCGAGGGATGCCGAGCGCCGCCGCGGCCTCTTCGCCCGGCGCCCGGACGACGTGGTGGACCTGGTCGCCGAGGACGCGGCCGGCGAGGTCGTCGGATGGTGCTGCCACGGCCCCTACCGGGACGGGGAACGACGCACCGCCGACGCCGAGTTGTACGCCCTCTACGTGGACCCCGGGCGCCTCGGCACCGGCGTCGGACAGGCGCTGCTGCGGGAGTCGGTCCGCCGCTGCACGGCCGCCGGGCACGCCCGCATGCTCCTGTGGGTGCTGGAGGGCAACGCCCGCGCCCGGCGCTTCTACGAACGGGCGGGTTTCCACGCCGACGGCGCCGGGGAGCCGTTCGAGGTGGAGGGGGTCGCCGTGCCCGAGGTGCGGTACGCGAGGCGGCTGACCGGCTGACGGCTCACGCCTGCCCCGCGAGCCGCGCCAGCGCCCGCACCGCCGCCTCCGCCAGCGCCGGATGGGCCAGGGCCTCCCGCAGGACGGGTGCGGCCCGCCGGTCGCCGAGCGTGCCCAGCCCCTCCACGCAGGCGAGCGCCACGCGCCGGTACGGGTCGTGCGGACGCAGCCGTCGCCGCAGGGTGGTGATCAGGGCGGGTACCGCCTCGGGGGCCCGCAGTTCGACCAGCAGCCGTACCGGGTGCAGGGCGTAGGCGACGCGCAGTTCGTTGGTGGCGAGGGCGGCGGCGGCGCGGGCGGTGCGCGGGTCGCCGAGGCGGGCGAGGGCGTGGGCGGCGGAGGCGCAGCGCGGGGGGTCGCGGTGGTTCAGCAGCAGCACGAGGGACTCGAAGGCGCGCCGGTCCCCCGCCACGCCCAGCCGGAAGGCGGCCAGTTCGCGGGCCCAGAGCCGGTGGCCGGGTTCGGTGAGCACCGCGGCCAGCTCGTCCGGGTCGCCGGTCGCCACGAGCCGTTGGTACGCCACCGGGTCGCCCGGCACCCCCGACGCACCCGCCTCGGCCCGTAAGCGCTCCGTGAGCGTGCGCAACTCTTCGTCCATGACACCGAGGTTAGGGGCGTCGTCGGGCGGGTGGGACGTACATCACGAACACCGGGGTCTGGCGCGCTCGTTACCCGCGAGTTAATCTCAGACGAGCGAGTTACCCACTCGCGGTACTCCTCACGGCGGTCCGGTGACGCAGCCGCGGTGAGAGCAGTCGGTCCGGTACCGGGCATCGAGGTACCGCAGTACGACCGCGCCCCGGGACAGGGCCGGTCGGACCCCGCCGCCGCACGGGCGTGTGCACGCCCTGCGCTCCGGCACCGGGCGTGTGCGCCAGTCGGCCCGGCAACACCCGCACCCCTTTCCTCACGCACCCGGTGCGCCGCAGGCGTATCCGGGGACGTTCCCGTCGTCACCCTCATTCCTGGAGTCCCGCGATGGCCACTCCCCTGTCCGACACCCCTCTGTCCCCGCTCCGGACCATCGCCGTCGTCGGCCTCGGCACCATGGGCACCGGCATCGCCGAGGTCCTGGCCCGGGCCGGCCGTGACGTCGTCGGCATCGACGTCAGCGAGGCGCAGGCCGCGACCGCCGTCGCCGCGCTGGAGTCCTCCACCGCCCGCGCCGTCGAGCGCGGACGCCTCACCGAGCAGGAGCGCGCCGGTGCCCTCGCCCGCGTGCGCACCTCGACCGACCTGCGGGCGGCGGCCGACGCGGACCTGGTCGTCGAGGTGGTCCCGGAGTCGTACGAGATCAAGCAGCAGGTCTTCCGGGAGCTGGACGGGATCGTGCGTCCCGGGACGATCCTGGCGACCGGCACCAACGCCCTGTCCGTCACGCGGCTGGCCGCCGAGTCGGCCCACCCGGAGCGGGTGCTCGGCCTGCACTTCTTCAACCCGGCCCCGGCGATGAAGCTGGTCGAGGTGGTCTCCTCCGTGCTGACCGCGCCGGGCGCCGTCACGGCCGTCACCGACCTCGCCCTCGACCTCGGCAAGGAGCCCGTCGCGGTCGGCGACCGGCCCGGCTTCGTCGCCGACGGGCTGCTGTTCGGCTACCTCAACCAGGCCGCGGCGATGTACGAGGCGAACTACGCCTCCCGCGAGGACATCGACGCCGCGATGCGGCTCGGCTGCGGCCTGCCGATGGGCCCGCTGGCGCTGCTGGACCTGATCGGCGTGGACACCGCGCGCACCGTCCTGGAGGCCATGTACACCGCCTCCCACGACCGTCTGCACGCCCCCGCCCCGGTCCTCAGGCAGCTCAGCGAGGCGGGCCTGACGGGGCGCAAGGCCGGGCGCGGTTTCTACACCTACGAGGCGCCGGGCAGCGCGGTCGTCGTGCCGGACACCCTGACCCCGGGGGCGAGCGGCACCGCGGTCGCCGGCCGCCCCGTGCGGGCGGTGGGCGTCGCCGGTTCGGGCACCATGGCGTCCGGTATCGCCGAGGTCTTCGCCAAGGCCGGGTACGAGGTGGTGCTCGCCGCCCGCAGCGCGGAGAAGGCGCGGACGGCCAGGGCTCGGATCGGCACGTCGCTGGCGCGCGGCGTCGACAAGGGCCGGCTGACCGCCGAGGCCGCCGCGCGGACCCTGGAGCGGATCACCCCGACGGGGACGTACGACGACTTCGCCGACGTCGACCTGGCCGTCGAGGCGGTCGCCGAGGACCTGGAGGTCAAGCGGCAGCTGTTCGCCACGCTGGACAAGGTCTGCAAGCCGGGCGCGGTGCTGGCCACCACCACCTCCTCGTTGCCCGTCGTCGCCTGCGCCCGCGCCACCTCGCGCCCGCAGGACGTGATCGGCATGCACTTCTTCAACCCGGCGCCGGCCATGAAGCTGGTCGAGGTGGTCCGCACGGTGCTGACGGCGGACGACGTGCACGCCACCGTGCGCGAGGTCTGCGCCGGGGTCGGGAAGCACGCCGTGGACTGCGGCGACCGGGCCGGCTTCATCGTGAACGCGCTGCTGTTCCCGTACCTGAACAACGCCGTGAAGATGGTCCAGGAGCACTACGCGACGCTGGACGACATCGACGCGGCGATGAAGCTGGGCGGCGGCTACCCGATGGGCCCGTTCGAGCTGCTGGACGTGGTGGGGCTGGACGTCTCGCTCGCCATCGAGAAGGTCCTGCACCGCGAGTTCCGCGACCCGGGCCTGGCCCCGGCGCCGCTCCTGGAGCACCTGGTGGCCGCGGGCTGCCTCGGCCGCAAGACGGGCCGCGGCTTCCGCGAGTATGCCCGCCGCTGAGCGACCGGGTGACTGGTTCCGGCCCGAGGAGGACTGGGGCGGGCTGCTCGATCCCGCCGGGTCTCCCCCGCCCCGTCCGGGCGGGGGAATCCCCGGTCACGCGCATGATTGCGCGCACATGCAGTACGTTCGGGTCATGTCCCAGCCCGCCAGGTCCCCACGTACACCAGCCACGCCCGACGCGCCGGAGAGCGCGGCCGGCGGCCGGGCCGCCGCCCAGCGGCTCAAAATGCGCCGGGAGCTGGCGGCGGCCGCGATGGAGCTGTTCGCGACCAAGGGGTACGAGGCGACCACCGTCGACGAGATCGCGGCGCAGGCCGGGGTCGCCCGCCGCACCTTCTTCCGCCACTTCCGCTCCAAGGAAGAGGCGATCTTCCCGGACCACGACGACACCCTGGTCCGTGCCGAGGCGGTGCTCAACGCGGCTCCCGCGCACGAGCACCCGCTCGACACCGTGTGCCGCGGCATCAAAGAGGTCATGAAGATGTACGCGGCCCGGCCGGAGATCTCGGTCGCCCGGTACAAGCTGACCCGTGAGGTGCCCACCCTGCGCGAGGCGGAGATCGCGTCCGTGGCCCGCTACGAGCGCCTCTTCACCCGCTATCTGCTGGGTCACTTCGACGAGCACGCGCACGACGACGACGCGAACGACGACCCGCTGCTGGCGGAGGTCGCCGCGTCCGCCGTGGTCACCGCGCACAACCACGTGCTGCGGCGCTGGCTGAGGGCGGGCGCGCAGGGAGACGTGGAGGCCCAGCTCGACCACGCCTTCGCGATCGTGCGCAAGACGTTCGGCACGGGCATCGGCGCCGGGCGCTCCGCCTCCGCCGCCCGGCCGGCCTCCGCCTCGGCGTCCGTGCAGGGCGAGGTGCTGGTGACGCTCGCGCGTACCGACGCACCGCTGCACGAGGTGATGCGGACCATCGAGCAGGCGCTCAAGGAGCGCTGAGCGGGCTCCTCCCGCTGTGACGACGGCCACGGGCAACGGCCACCCGCCGGGTGGCCGTTTTTGCATGTCAGTGCCCCTTTTCGGCGGCGCCCGGGCCCCCGTTCGATCGATCATCGCTCATCTGTCGGGCAAAGATTCATCTGAGAACAATTTCTGGCACTCAGTGCCTTGCGGGGTGACACGCGGTGTCATACGTTGAAGGTGTTCGGGCTGTCCCCGCACCTCATCCCCTGCGCGTCCGAACGCCTGCGTCACAGGCACCCTCACCCACCCTCATCAGCACCGACGTAACCCCCAGCGCCCCTCCCTCAGGGCGCTCACCGCCGGAGGCAACACCGTGAAGGACATCCTGGACGCGATCCAGTCGCCCGACTCCACGCCGGCCGACATCGCCGCACTGCCGCTGCCCGAGTCGTACCGCGCGATCACCGTGCACAAGGACGAGACCGAGATGTTCGCGGGCCTCGAAACCCGTGACAAGGACCCGCGCAAGTCGCTCCACCTGGACGAGGTGCCGTTGCCCGAACTGGGTCCCGGTGAGGCCCTGGTGGCCGTCATGGCCTCCTCGGTCAACTACAACTCGGTGTGGACCTCGATCTTCGAGCCGCTGTCGACGTTCGGGTTCCTGGAGCGCTACGGGAAGGTCAGCGAGCTGACCCGGCGCCACGACCTGCCGTACCACGTCATCGGCTCCGACCTGGCCGGCGTCGTGCTCCGCACCGGCCCCGGCGTCAACGCCTGGCGGCCCGGCGACGAGGTCGTCGCGCATTGCCTCTCCGTCGAGCTGGAGTCGTCCGACGGCCACAACGACACGATGCTCGACCCCGAGCAGCGCATCTGGGGCTTCGAGACCAACTTCGGCGGTCTCGCGGAGATCGCCCTCGTCAAGTCCAACCAGCTGATGCCCAAGCCGGGCCACCTCAGCTGGGAGGAGGCCGCCGCCCCTGGCCTGGTCAACTCCACCGCGTACCGCCAGCTGGTCTCCCGCAACGGCGCCGGCATGAAGCAGGGCGACAACGTGCTCGTCTGGGGCGCCAGCGGCGGTCTCGGCTCCTACGCCACCCAGTTCGCGCTGGCCGGCGGCGCCAACCCGATCTGCGTCGTCTCCTCGCCGCAGAAGGCGGAGATCTGCCGCTCGATGGGCGCCGACGCGATCATCGACCGCAACGCCGAGGGCTACCGGTTCTGGAAGGACGAGCGGACCCAGGACCCGAAGGAGTGGAAGCGCTTCGGCAAGCGCATCCGCGAGTTCACCGGCGGCGAGGACATCGACATCGTCTTCGAGCACCCCGGCCGCGAGACCTTCGGCGCGAGTGTCTTCGTCACCCGCAAGGGCGGCACCATCACCACCTGCGCCTCGACCTCGGGCTACATGCACGAGTACGACAACCGCTACCTGTGGATGTCCCTCAAGCGCATCATCGGCTCCCACTTCGCCAACTACCGCGAGGCCTGGGAGGCCAACCGCCTCATCGCCAAGGGCAGGATCCACCCCACGCTGTCCAAGGTGTACTCCCTGGAGGACACCGGCCAGGCCGCCCACGACGTCCACCGCAACGCCCACCAGGGCAAGGTCGGCGTGCTGTGCCTCGCCCCCGAGGAGGGCCTGGGCGTGCGCGACGAGGAGATGCGCGCCAAGCACGCCGACGCCATCAACCGCTTCCGGAACATCTGAGGAGCGCCGCATGAGTGAGCGTCACAAGGACCGGCCGTGGCTGATGCGGACCTACGCCGGTCACTCCACGGCCGAGGCGTCCAACGAGCTGTACCGGCGCAACCTCGCCAAGGGCCAGACGGGCCTGTCGGTCGCCTTCGACCTGCCGACCCAGACCGGCTACGACTCCGACCACGTCCTCGCCCGCGGCGAGGTGGGCCGGGTCGGGGTGCCGGTCGCGCACCTCGGTGACATGCGCCGGCTGTTCCAGGACATCCCCCTGGAGCAGATGAACACCTCGATGACCATCAACGCCACGGCCATGTGGCTGCTGGCGCTCTACCAGGTCGTCGCCGAGGAGCAGGGTGCGGACGTCACCAGGCTCCAGGGCACGACCCAGAACGACATCGTCAAGGAGTACCTGTCCCGGGGGACGCACGTCTTCCCGCCGGGGCCGTCCCTCCGCCTGACGACGGACATGATCGCGTACACCGTCTCCCACCTCCCGAAGTGGAACCCGATCAACATCTGCAGCTACCACCTGCAGGAGGCGGGCGCCACGCCGGTGCAGGAGATCGCGTACGCGATGTCCACCGCGATCGCCGTGCTGGACGCGGTGCGCGACGGCGGCCAGGTGCCGCAGGAGCGCATGGGCGACGTCGTCGGCCGCATCTCGTTCTTCGTGAACGCGGGCGTCCGCTTCGTCGAGGAGATGTGCAAGATGCGCGCCTTCGGCCGCATCTGGGACCGCGTCACCCGCGAGCGGTACGGCATCGAGGACCCCAGGCACCGCCGCTTCCGCTACGGCGTCCAGGTCAACTCCCTCGGGCTGACCGAGGCCCAGCCGGAGAACAACGTCCAGCGGATCGTGCTGGAGATGCTGGCCGTCACCCTCTCCAAGGACGCCCGCGCGCGTGCCGTGCAGCTGCCCGCCTGGAACGAGGCGCTCGGGCTGCCCCGGCCCTGGGACCAGCAGTGGTCGCTGCGCATCCAGCAGGTGCTGGCGTACGAGAGCGACCTGCTGGAGTACGGCGACCTCTTCGAGGGCTCGAAGGTGGTCGAGGCGAAGGTGGACGACCTGGTCGCGGAGTCGCTCGCCGAGATCGAGCGCATCCAGGAGATGGGCGGCGCGATGGCCGCCGTCGAGTCCGGCTACCTCAAGTCCCGGCTCGTCGCCTCGCACGCCGAGCGCCGCGCCCGGATCGAGTCGGGCGAGGAGAAGATCGTCGGTGTCAACGCCTTCGAGGCCACCGAGCCCAGCCCGCTGACCGCCGACCTGGACACCGCGATCCAGACGGTCGACCCGGCGGTGGAGGCCCGCGTCATCGCCTCGCTCCAGCACTGGCGGGACACCCGCTACCAGCCGCCCTTCAACCACCCGCGCCCCTGCAAGGCGCTGGAGAAGCTGAAGGAGGCCGCCCAGGGCACCGACAACCTCATGGCGGCCACCCTGGAGTGCGCCCGTGCCGGCGTCACGACCGGCGAGTGGGCCGGGGCGCTGCGCGAGGTGTTCGGGGAGTTCCGCGCCCCCACCGGCGTGTCGTCGGCGCCGGTGGCGGTCGCCGCCGAGGAGGGCTCGGCCCTGTCCGAGGTCCGCCGCAGGGTGGACCTGACGGCGCGGGACCTGGGGGTCGGCAAGCTGCGCTTCCTGGTCGGCAAGCCGGGCCTGGACGGTCACTCCAACGGCGCCGAGCAGATCGCCGTGCGGGCCCGCGACGCCGGGTTCGAGGTGGTCTACCAGGGCATCCGGCTCACCCCGGAGCAGATCGTGGACGCCGCCCTCGCGGAGGACGTGCACGCGGTGGGCCTGTCGGTCCTCTCCGGCTCGCACGCCCGGCTCGTCCCGGACGTGCTGGAACGGCTCCGTGTGGCCGGTGCCACAGACATACCGGTGATCGCCGGTGGCATCATCCCGAACGGTGACGCCGAAGAACTGCGGGCCGCGGGAGTGGCCGCGGTCTTCACTCCGAAGGATTTCGACATCACCGGCATCATCGGCCGGATCGTCGACGAGATCCGGAACGCGAACAAGCTCGACCCCCTGGAGGTCCCCGCATGACGACCGTCGACCGCCTTCGCCCCCGCCGCTCCTGCCTGGCGGTCCCGGGAAGCAACCCGCGCTTCCTGGAGAAGGCCCAGGGCCTCCCGGCCGACCAGGTCTTCCTCGACCTGGAGGACGCCTGCGCGCCGCTCGCCAAGCCGGAGGCGCGGCACACCGTCGTGAAGTTCCTCAACGAGGGCGACTGGACCGGCAAGACCCGCGTGGTGCGCGTCAACGACTGGACGACCGAGTGGACGTACCGCGACGTCGTGACGGTGGTGGAGGGCGCCGGCCCGAACCTCGACTGCATCATGCTGCCGAAGGTCCAGGACGCCCGGCAAGTCGTGGCGCTCGACCTCCTCCTCACCCAGATCGAGAAGACGATGGGCTTCGAGGTCGGCCGCATCGGCATCGAGGCGCAGATCGAGAACGCGCAGGGCCTGAACAACGTCAACGAGATCGCCCAGGCCTCCCCGCGCGTGGAGACCATCATCTTCGGCCCGGCCGACTTCATGGCGTCCATCAACATGAAGTCCCTGGTCGTGGGCGAGCAGCCGCCCGGCTACCCGGCGGACGCCTACCACTACATCCTCATGAAGATCCTGATGGCCGCCCGCGCCAACGACCTCCAGGCGATCGACGGCCCCTACCTGCAGATCCGCAACGTCGACGGCTACCGCGAGGTCGCCCGGCGGGCCGCCGCCCTCGGCTTCGACGGCAAGTGGGTGCTGCACCCGGGCCAGGTCGAGGCGTCCAACGAGATCTTCTCGCCCTCCCAGGAGGACTACGACCACGCCGAGCTGATCCTGGACGCGTACGACTACCACACGTCCGAGGCGGGCGGCAGGAAGGGCTCCGCGATGCTCGGCGACGAGATGATCGACGAGGCCAGCCGCAAGATGGCGCTGGTGGTCTCCGGCAAGGGACGTGCGGCGGGCATGCGGCGCACGTCGAAGTTCGAGATCCCGGAGGGCTGAGGGCCATGCAGTTCGGACGCACCTACGAGGAGTTCGAGGTCGGGGCGACGTACAAGCACTGGCCGGGCAAGACGGTCACGGAGTACGACGACCACCTGTTCTGTCTCCTCACCATGAACCACCACCCGCTGCACCTGGACGGCAACTACGCCGAGAGGACGACGGACTTCGGCAGGAACGTGGTGGTCGGGAACTACGTCTACTCCCTCCTGCTCGGCATGTCGGTGCCGGACGTCTCGGGCAAGGCGATCGCCAACCTGGAGATCGAGTCGCTCCGGCACGTGGCACCGACCTTCCACGGCGACACCCTCTACGGCCAGACGACCGTGCTCGACAAGTGGCCGTCCAAGTCGAAGGGCGACCGGGGCATCGTCCACGTCGAGACCAAGGGCTACAAGCAGGACGGCACGCTGGTGTGCGTGTTCCGCCGCAAGGTGATGGTGCCCACCGAGACGTACGTCAAGGAGCGGGGCGGCGAGCAGCCGGGCCGCCCCGAGCTGAAGGAACAGGGGAAGTAGATGAGCCACCTCGCCCAGACCCACGGCCTCACCGACGTCCAGCGGGAGATCCTCTCCACCGTCCGGGACTTCGTGGACAAGGAGATCATCCCGGTCGCGACCGAGCTGGAGCACCGCGACGAGTACCCGCAGGACATCGTGGACGGGCTCAAGGAGCTGGGCCTGTTCGGGCTGATGATCCCGGAGGAGTACGGGGGCCTGGGCGAGTCGCTGCTCACCTACGCGCTGTGCGTGGAGGAGATCGCCCGCGGCTGGATGTCGGTGTCCGGCATCATCAACACGCACTTCATCGTGGCGTACATGCTCAAGCAGCACGGCACGCGGGAGCAGAAGGACCACTTCCTGCCCCGCATGGCCGCCGGCGACGTCCGGGGCGCCTTCTCGATGTCGGAGCCGGCGCTGGGCTCCGACGTGTCGGCGATCTCCTCGAAGGCCGTGAAGGACGGCGGGGAGTACGTCCTGAACGGCCAGAAGATGTGGCTGACGAACGGCGGCACGTCGTCGCTGGTGGCCGTTCTGGTGAAGAGTGACGAGGGTCACCCGGACGGCACGGCGCCGCACCGGTCGATGACGACCTTCCTGGTGGAGAAGGAGCCCGGTTTCGGCGAGGTCCGGCCCGGACTGACCATTCCCGGCAAGATCGACAAGATGGGCTACAAGGGCGTCGACACCACCGAGCTCATCATGGACGACCTGCGCGTTCCCGCCGACCGGGTGCTCGGCGGAGTCACCGGCCGAGGTTTTTACCAAATGATGGACGGCGTCGAGGTCGGCCGCGTCAATGTGGCGGCGCGTGGGTGCGGCGTCGCTCAGCGCGCCTTCGAGCTGGGCGTCCGGTACGCCCAGCAGCGTCACACTTTCGGCAAGCAGATCGCCCAGCACCAGGCCATTCAGTTCAAGCTGGCGGAGATGGCTACCAAGGTGGAGGCCGCGCATGCGATGATGGTGAACGCTGCACGCAAAAAGGACTCGGGCGAACGAAACGACCTGGA
Organism: Streptomyces sp. JK94; assembly: GCF_053613315.1. Taxonomy (NCBI): domain Bacteria; kingdom Bacillati; phylum Actinomycetota; class Actinomycetes; order Kitasatosporales; family Streptomycetaceae; genus Streptomyces; species Streptomyces sp. JK94. Next base: position 27,018 of record NZ_JBSICH010000032.1, read on the forward strand.
AGCGGGGATGGCCAAGTACCTCGCCTCTGAATACTGCAAAGAGGTCGTGGAGGACGCCTTCCGGATCCACGGCGGGTACGGCTTCTCCAAGGAGTACGAGATCGAGCGCCTCTACCGCGAGGCCCCGATGCTCCTGATCGGGGAAGGCACCGCCGAGATCCAGAAAATGATCATCGGCCGCCGACTGCTCGAAGAGTATCGATTCCAGGGTTAGATGTCCGGATACGGGGTGTTTTCTTGGAGAAGAAGGTCACACCCCGTAGGCAGTGTTCGGTCGCCGACTCGGCTTCCTGGCTTACCCAGTTGCGGCGGGAAGCCGCTACGATCGCCGGAAAGCCGCCGTCCCCCGTCAGTGTGCGGCATCATCCGCTACGAAGGTCATCCATGCCCCACAGCCAAACCTCTGCATCTCGCGACAGCCTGGCCGGCGTACGCCTCGCGCGCGGAGCATCGCCGTGGCTTCTGCCGACCGTCGCCACCGCAGCCGTCAGCCTCCTTGGTGCCCGCCGCTCCGGCGTCGCCAAGGCCGTCGCCGTCCCCGCCACCGCGCTCGCGGCGGGGATGCTGTGGTTCTTCCGCGACCCCGAGCGCGAGATCACCCAGGGCCGGGTCGTCTCCCCCGCCGACGGTGTGGTGCAGAGCATCATGCCGTGGAAGGACGGCCGTACCCGCGTCGCGATCTTCATGAGCCCGCTCAACGTCCACGTCAACCGCGCCCCCCTGGCGGGCACCGTGACGTCGGTCGAGCACCTGCCGGGCGGCTTCGTTCCCGCTTTCAACAAGGAGAGCGAGAACAACGAGCGCGTCGTGTGGCACTTCGACACCGAGCTCGGCGACATCGAGATGATCCAGATCGCCGGCGCGGTGGCCCGCCGCATCGTCCCGTACGTGCCGCAGGGCACCAAGGTCGAGCAGGGCGACCGGGTCGGTCTGATCCGCTTCGGCTCACGCGTCGACCTGTACCTGCCGGAGGGTGTGGAGGTCGCGGTCGAGGTGGGGCAGAAGACGGTGGCTGGGGTGACTCGCATTGACCGTGGTTGATCCACAGACCCAGGCCGGATGGGTGCCGGAGGGCGACGAGGTGGACGACGACGAGGAGATGCCGCTCTCGCTCCGCCTCTCGATAGCGGACACCCTCACCCTCGGCAACGCCACATGCGGCTTCATGGCGGTGTACTTCACCACCACGGGCATCCTGATCCCGCACCTCATGGGCAGCGACGAGTCGGGCATGGCCCGGCACAGCGCGGCCACCGCGGTCATCCTGATGCTGTGCGCGGCGATCTTCGACCTGTTCGACGGCCTGGTGGCGCGCAAGCTGCGCAGCTCGCCGATGGGCGCCGAGCTGGACAACCTCTCCGACCTGATCAGCTTCGGGCTGGCGCCGGCATACTTCGTGCTCGTCTACGGCATGGTCGCCGACGACGCCTACCAGCGGGTGGCGGCGGTGGGGGCGATCGTGGTGCTGCTGGCGGTGGTGCTGCGGCTCGCGCGGTTCTCCTGCGTCACCGTCAAGGACGGCACGTTCCAGGGCATGCCGTCGCCGTTCGGGGCGCTGACGGTGGTGTCGATCGTGCTGCTGGAGCTGCCCTTCGTGGCGACGCTGCTCGCGATCATCGGTACCGCCTGGCTGATGGTGAGCAGGGTCGAGTACCCGAAGCCGCGGGGGCGGCTCGCGGTGGCGATGCTGTCGTGGATCGTGCTGTCGATGGGGCTGCTGGCCGCCTGGGCCTTCGAGGCGCCGAGCGGGCAGCTGCTGCTCCAGACGGGGTGCGCTCTGCAGCTGGTGATGGGCGCGGTGATTCCGCTGTTCGCCACCGCCCGCAAGGTGAACAACTTCAGGGACAACCGGCGCGAGGCACGGGCGGCACAGCCGTAACACCACGCGCTCGCGGAGGGCCCCGGACCCGGGTGAGTGGGTCCGGGGCCCTCCGCATGCGCGGTGCCCGGCATCGGTGTCACGCTCGCCGGGGGTTCGCCCCCCGGCCGGTGCCCGTGGCCCGCCCGCCGCCCGACGCGGTGGGTTCGCGAGGGCCGCGGCGGCCCACCCGCCCGGTCCGTCGATTGAGGACGGAACCGGTCGAGGACGGAACCGGTCAGGCCGGCAAGGGACCCCCGGGGCGGGTACGGGAAGGGGCGGCAGGACGGGGGCGGAGCACCCCCTACGTCAGGAAGTCCCTCGCGATGTTCTCCGCGACCCGCTCCAGGATGGGCCCCGCCTCGGCGATGCACTTCGCCACGTCCGGTTCGACGTCCGTCAGCGGGTAGGCCCGCCGGATCCCGGCCCGCCCGAGCACCTCCGGCGCCAGCGCCAGCCGCCCGCACACCGCGATGACCTCCCTGCCCGCGGCCCGCGCCACCGCGGCGACGCCGGCCGGGGCCTTCCCGTGCAGGGTCTGCTCGTCCAGCGAGCCCTCCCCGGTGATCACCAGGTCCGCCCGGTCCAGCGCCGGCGCGAAGCCGAGCACGTCCAGCATCACCTCGATACCGGGCCGGAACCGCGCCCCGAGCAGCATCGCGCCGAAGCCGATCCCGCCCGCCGCGCCGGCACCCGGCGAGGCGGCGTACCCGGCGGCCCGCGCGCCCGCGGCCCCCGTCTCCAGTACCTTCGCGAAGTGCGCGAGGGCTCCGTCCAGGGTCTCCACGTCCTGCGGTGAGGCCCCCTTCTGCGGGCCGTAGACCGCGGGGGCGCCCTTCGGCCCGGTCAGCGGATTGTCCACGTCGCTCGCGAGCACCAGCTCCACACCGGCCAGCCGCGGGTCCAGACCCGACAGGTCGGCCGAGGCCAGGGCCGCGAGGCCACCGCCGCCGGGCGGGACCGGCTCGCCGGCTCCGTCCAGGAACCGGGCACCCAGCGCCGCCAGCATCCCGGCGCCGCCGTCGGTGGTCGCGCTGCCGCCGACGCCGAACACGATCGTCCGGGCCCCCGCGTCCAGCGCGGCCCGCAGCAGCTCGCCCGAGCCGTGCGTGGACGCCGTCAGCGGTGCGAGGACACCGGCCGGCAGCCGCTGCAGCCCACTGGCCTCGGCCATCTCCACCACCGCGGTGTCGCCGCGCAACGCGTAGGCGGCCGTCACCTCGTCACCGAGGGGCCCGGCGACCCGGACCTCCCGGCGCTCGAAACCGGCCGCGACCGCCGCGGCCACGGTGCCGTCGCCGCCGTCGGCCACCGGCAGCGCCTCGACCCGGACGTCCGGCACGACCCGGCGCAGTCCGGCCGTCACGCGCTCGGCGACCTCGACGGCCGTCAGCGACCCCTTGAACTTGTCCGCGGCGACGAGCACCCGGCGGGCCCCGTCCACTGCAGCGTCAGCCACCTTGCTCTCCCCTTGCTCTCCGAGCCTTGCGCACGTCAAGGCAGTCGCGCCGCTGCGACCTTAACCGGAGGACGGCCGCGCCGTCATGCCCCGCCCGCACCCTGGAACGACCGGGACGGCACTCGGGCTCGTTACGCTTCCGCAATGACCACTGCTGACTACGCCACCTACATCGCCGGGCTCCCCCGCGTGCTCGCCGGTGCCGCCGCCCTGTTCCGCGACGCCGAGGGGCGGGTGCTGCTCGTCGAGCCCAACTACCGTGACGGATGGGCGCTGCCCGGCGGGACGATCGAGTCGGAGGACGGGGAGGGTCCGCGGCAGGGCGCGAGGCGGGAGACCGCCGAGGAGATCGGGCTGGACGTCCCGATCGGCCGGCTGCTCGCGGTGGACTGGGTGCGCGGGACGGGCCGTCCGCCGATCGTGGCGTACCTGTACGACGGCGGCGTCCTGTCCGAGGACGACCTCAAGGCGATCCGGTTGCAGGAGGAGGAGCTGTTGTCCTGGCGTCTGGTGCCGCGCGAGGAACTGGGCGACCACCTGCTCGGCGCGTTGCACGGCCGGGTGCTGACCGCGCTGGACGTCCTGGCGGACGGTGCGGGGACGGCCGAGCTGGAGAACGGCGTCCGCGTCGGCCGATAACCGTTCGCCGGCCGCACACCTGCGCCCTACCCTCGACCGCATGACCCGCAGGCCCCTCGTCGCCGTCCTGAGCGGCGCCGGTATCTCGACGGACTCCGGCATCCCCGACTACCGCGGGCCGAACGGGCTGTGGCGACGCGACCCGGAGGCCGAGAAGCTCGTCACGTACGAGTACTACAATGGGCGACCCGGACATCAGGCGCCGCTCCTGGCGGATGCGGCGGGAGAGCCAGGCTCTGCGGGCCCGGCCGAACGCCGCGCACCGCGCGGTGGCGGAGCTGGAGCGGTCCGGGGTGCCGGTCCGGGTGCTCACGCAGAACGTGGACGGCCTGCACCAGCTCGCCGGGCTCCCCGCCCGCAAGGTCCTCGAACTGCACGGCAGCGCACGGAGCTGTGTGTGCACCGGCTGCCACGCCCGGGGCCGATGGAGGACGTGCTGGCCCGTCTCGACGCCGGCGAGGACGACCCGCCGTGCCTGGAGTGCGGCGGCGTCCTGAAGCCGGCGACCGTGATGTTCGGCGAGCGCCTCGACCCGGTGGTGCTCGGCGAGGCGGCCGCCATCAGCAAGGCGTGCCAGGTGTTCGTCGCCGTCGGCTCCAGCCTCCAGGTGCAGCCCGCGGCGGGACTGGCCGGCGTGGCCGCCGACCACGGCGCCCGCCTGGTCGTCGTCAACGCCGAACCGACGCCGTACGACGAACTCGCCGACGAGGTCGTCCGGGAGCCGATCGGGACCGCGCTGCCCGCGCTGCTGCGCCGACTGGGCGCCGGGAGGGGCGAAGAGGGCGACTGAGCGGGTGGATGAGGAGGTCGTTCCGGTCCTGCGCATGGCCGACGCCGCCGCGGCCGTGCGGTGGTACGCGCGGCTGGGATGCGCCGAGCAGTGGGAGCACCGTTTCGAGCCCGGTCTGCCGGCGTCCGTGGAGGCCGCGCGCGGGCGGATGCGGCTGTTCCCGTCGGAGCACACCGGGGACGCCCGGCCGGACACGCCGGTGTACCCGCGGGTGGCCGACGTCGACGCGGCCGCCGCCTTCGGCGGCGTCCGAGTCGAGGAGGCGCCGTGGGCACGCGAGATCGAGCTGCGCGACCCGGACGGCAACCGCCGGAGGATCGGCACGCTGCGCGGGTGAGGCGAGCGTGCCGTGATAGTGGCGGCGCCGCGCCGGACGCCCGGGCCCGGGCTCCGGTCGGCCGTTCGGCCGTTCGGCGCGGGCGAAGGCCGGGGCGACGCGCGCGGACACCGGCCCGGCGCGGGCGAAGCCCGGGGCGACGCGCGCGGAGACCGGCCCGGCGCAACAGCTTCCCGTCCCGCCCCGAGGAGCCCCGGTGGTCAGAAGAGCGCCGCACCCCGTTCGAAGTCCAGCAGGCGCTGCTTGCGCTCCAGGCCGCCGCCGTAGCCGGTGAGGCCGCCGCCCGCGCCGACGACGCGGTGGCAGGGGACGATGATGCCGATCGGGTTGCGGCCGTTGGCGAGGCCGACGGCGCGCGAGGCACCCCGGTTGCCGAGGGCGTCGGCGAGTTCGCCGTAAGTGCGGGTCTCGCCGTAGGGGATGCGGCGGAGCTGGTCCCAGACCGTGCGCTGGAACGGGGTTCCGTTCAGGCGCAGGTCGAGGGTGAAGTCCGTCAGCTCGCCGGCGAAGTACGCCGTCAGCTGTTCCTGCGCCCGCGCGAACGGCCCGTCGTCGGCCGCGCCGAAGGACTCCTCCGGCGGGCGGTGGCGCTGGTCGGTCATGTAGAGGCCGCACAGGGCGCCCTCCTCGGCGACGAGGGTGAGCGCGCCGTAGGGGCTGTCGATCACGGTGTGCTGTCTCACGGGGATTCCTCGGAAGGTTCATACGGGCAGGAGGTTGATCGGGTGGTCGTCGGTCGCCCACAGGTACTGGACGGCGTAAGCCCGCCAGGGCCGCCAGGCCGCGGCGCGGGCGGTGAGCGCCACCGGCGTGGAGGGCAGGCCGAGGGTGCCGGCGGCGCGGCGGACGCCGAGGTCGGTGGGGAGGAAGGCGTCGGGGTCACCGAGCGCGCGCATGGCGATGACGTCGGCGGTCCAGGGGCCGAAGCCGGGCAGGGCGAGGAGCCGGGCCCGGGTCTCGGCCCGGTCGGTCTCGACGCCGAGGTTGAGTGAGCCGTCGGCCAGGTGGGCCACGAGGGTGGCCAGGGTGGTGCGGCGGGCCCGGGGCATCGCCAGGGTCTGCGGGTCCACCTCCGCCAGTGCCGTCGCCGACGGGAAGAGGCGGGTCAGGCCGCCCTCGGGGTCGTCGACCGGCTCGCCGTGTGCCGTGACCAGGCGGGCGGCGTGGGTGCGGGCGGCGGCGGTGGAGACCTGCTGGCCGAGTACGGCCCGTACGGCGAACTCCGCCTCGTCGACCGTGCGCGGCACGCGCCGGCCGGGTGCCTTGTCGACGAGCGGCGCGAGCAGCGGGTCGGCGCGCAGCTGTTCACCGACGGCCGCCGGGTCGGCGTCCAGGTCGAGCAGGCGCCGGCAGCGGCTGATGGCGACGGTCAGGTCGCGCAGATCGCTGAGGGTGAGGCGGCAGGCGATGTGGTCGGGGTTCGGCGTGAGGGCCACGATGCCGTGACCGTACGGGAGGCGCAGGGTGCGCCGGTACGCGCCGTCCCGCCACTCCTCCACGCCGGGGACGGCGGTGGCGGCGAGGTGGCCGAAGAGGTTGTCGGGGTGGAGCGGGGTGCGGAACGGGAGGCGCAGGGAGAGGGTGCCGGGGGTGGTGCCGGCGAGGGGGCTCTTCGGGGCGGCGCGGGTGCGCAGGTCGCTCGGGGTGAGGGCGTAGACCTCGCGGACCGTGTCGTTGAAGGCGCGGACGGAGGAGAAGCCGGCGGCGAAGGCGACGTCCGCCATCGGCAGCGGGGTCGTCTCGACGAGCAGGCGGGCGGTCTGGGCGCGCTGCGCGCGGGCGAGTGCGAGCGGTCCGGCGCCCAGCTCGGCGAGCAGCTGGCGTTCGATCTGCCGGGTGCTGTAGCCGAGCCGTGCGGCGAGGCCGGGGACGCCCTCGCGGTCCACGACGCCGTCGGCGATCAGCCGCATGGCGCGGGCGGTGAGGTCGGCGCGCCGGTTCCACTCCGGTGAGCCGGGGCTGGTGTCCGGGCGGCAGCGTTTGCACGCCCGGAAGCCGGCCTGCTGGCAGGCCGCCGCGCTGGGGTGGAAGGTCATGTTCTCGGGCTTGGGCGGCACCACCGGGCAGCTGGGCCGGCAGTAGATGCGGGTCGTCAGGACGGCCGTGAAGAACCAGCCGTCGAACCGCGCGTCCTTCGACCGCACGGCACGCACGCAGCGCTCGGTGTCGGTGTGCATTCCCCTCTGCATGACTCCAGGATGGCCCGCCGGCCCGGCGGGAGCTGGCGGGAATCCGACATGGACGTCACGCTTCCTGGGCCGGTCCGGATCGCCACGCCGACTCGCGCAGCAGCCGCAGGCCGTTGAGGCCGACCAGTACGGTCGAGCCCTCGTGCCCGGCGACGCCCAGCGGCAGCGGCAGATGCCCGATCAGGTCCCACAGGACGAGCACGGTGATGCACGTGCCCGCGATCACCAGGTTCTGGACCACCAGGCGGCGGGCGCGCCGGGACAGCCGGACGACGGCGGGCACGGCCGCCAGCTCGTCGCGCACGACGACCGCGTCCGCGGTCTCCAGGGCCAGGTCGGAACCGGCACGGCCCATGGCGAGGCCGGCGTGCGCCGCGGCGAGCGCGGGGGCGTCGTTGACCCCGTCGCCGACGAAGAGGACCTTGCGGCCGGCGCGCTCCCGTTCCCGTACCGCCTCGACCTTGTCCTCGGGCAGCAGGCCCGCGCGGACGTCGGTGATGCCGGTCGCGGCGGCCACGCGGGCGGCGGCGGTCGCGTGGTCGCCGGTGAGCAGGGTGGGGGCGGTGCCGGTGAGGGCGGTGAGCGCGGCGGTGGCCCCGGCGGCGTCGGCCCGCAGGCGGTCGGTGAGGGCGAGGGTGCCGACGGGGGTGCCGTCGCGGGTGACCTGGACGGTGGTCTCGGCGCCCTCGGGGGCCTCGGCGCGGCCGACGTGCACCGTGCGGCCCTCGACGACGGCCGTCACACCGCGGCCCGGGGTCGCCGTGAAGTCCTGGGCGGGCGCGAGGCGCAGACCCCGGGCGCGGGCGGCGGCCACGATCGCGCGGGCCAGCGGATGCTCACTGGGGTGCTCGGCCGCGGCGGCGAGCGCGAGGAGGGCGTCCTCGTCGAGACCGGTACCGGGCAGCGGCCGTACGGCGGTCACCTCGGGGGCGCCTTCGGTGAGGGTGCCGGTCTTGTCGAGGGCGGCGGCGTCGATCTCGCCGAGGCGTTCCATGGCGACCGCCGACTTCACCAGGACGCCGTGCCGGCCCGCGGTGGCGATGGCGGACAGCAGGGGCGGCATCGTGGCGAGGACCACCGCGCAGGGCGAGGCGACGATCATGAAGGTCATGGCGCGCAGCAGGGCGTCCGTGAGGGCGGCGCCGAAGGCGAGCGGGATGCCGAAGACCGCGAGGGTGGCCACCACCACGCCGACCGCGTAGCGCTGCTCGATCTTCTCGATGAACAGCTGCGTGGGCGCCTTGGTGCGGGACGCCTCCTCGACCAGGGTGACGATCCGGGCGATCACCGAGTCGGCCGGGTCGCGTCCGACGCGGACGCGCAGGGCGCCGGTGCCGTTGAGGGTGCCGGCGAAGACGTCGTCGCCGGGGCCCTTGAGGACGGGGAGGGACTCGCCGGTGATGGTGGCCTGGTCGACCTCGCCGGTGCCGTCGGCGACCGAGCCGTCTGCGCCGATCCGCTCCCCCGGACGGACCAGGAGGACGTCGCCGACGGTGAGGGCGGCGGTGGGGACGGTCTCCTCGCGGTCCCCGGTCACGCGTGTCGCGGTGGTGGGCGCGAGGTCGAGCAGACCGCGCACGGAGTCGGCGGTGCGGGCGGTGGCCAGGGCCTCCAGGGCGCCGGAGGTGGCGAAGATGACGATCAGCAGGGCGCCGTCGAGGACCTGTCCGATGGACGCCGCGCCGAGTGCCGCGACGATCATCAGCAGGTCGACGTCCAGGGTCTTCTCGCGCAGCGCCCGCAGGCCCTCCAGCGCGGGCTCCCAGCCGCCCGCGGCGTAGGCGAACGCGTAGAGCGGGCCGTACGTCCAGGCGGGGGCGGAGCCGAGGTCGAGCGGGAGCGCCGCGAGGAAGGCGAGCAGCGAGGCGAGCGCCCAGCGGGCCTCGGGCAGGGCGAGGACGCGGGTGCGGCGGCGGGGCGCCCGGTGGGCGGGCGCGGGGACCGGGGCGGGGACGAGCGTGGTGGACACGCGCCCCACCATACAGGAACAGATGAAGACTCATTCATGCATTCAGGCGGGGTGAGTAGGATGAACCGCATGGGTCACGGAGCCGCCACCACCGCGCAGGACGCCGCCGCACGCGTGCGACTGGACGCGGACAACGTCGCGAAGGTCGCCACCACGCTCCAGGCCCTGTCCACGCCTTCCCGGCTGCTGATCCTGGCCCGCCTGCGCGAAGGCCCGCTGCCCGCCACCGAACTGGCGGCGGAGGTCGGCATGGAGCAGTCCGCCTGCTCCCACCAGCTGCGGCTGCTGCGCAACCTGGGCCTGGTGGTGGGTGAGCGACACGGCCGGTCGGTGGTGTACGCCCTGCACGACCACCATGTCGCCGAACTGCTCGACCAGGCCGTGTACCACGTGGAGCACCTGCGGCTGGGCATCAGCGACGCGGCACAGTGAGCAGCCGCCGCATGGTCTCGGCGGCGCGTACGGCGGCGTCCGCGCAGCAGTTGTTGAAGAGCACGTGCAGTTCGTCCGCCTGTCGGGCGGCGCGCCGCAGCCGGGGCACCCAGGCGGCGAGTTCGGCGGCGGAGTAGTCGTACCGGAAGCGGTCCTCCTTGCTGCCCCTCCCCCACGCGCGGCTGCGCCCGTGGAAGCGGACGACCGCGAGGGCCGGCCGGGTGACCGGCGCGACGGGCGGCAGGGACGCGGGCAGGTCCTGGGCCATGTCGGTGCCGACGGCCGAGGCCCCCAGCGCGGACAGCAGCGCGTGGGTGGTGTCCGCCTGTTCCGCCGCCCACCACCCCGGATGCCGGAACTCCACGGCGAGCGGCCAGCCCTGCGTGCGCCGCATGCATGCTTCGAGCGCCGCCTCGGCCTGGGAACCGGGCGCGAACCACGGCGGGAACTGGAACAGCACGGTGCCGAGCCGCCCGGCCTCGCGCAGCGGCTCGACCGCCTCGGCGAAGCGCCCCCATACCTCGTCCAGCAGCCCCTCACCCGCCTGACCGCGCCGCAGCGCGGCGGGGCCGGCCCGGCGCAGGTCGGGCGGCAGGGCCTCCACCCGCGTGGGGTGGCCGGTCAGCAGGGAGAAGGCCTTGACGTCGAACCGGAAGCCCTCCGGCGTGCGCTCCACCCACAGCTCGGCGTTGCGCCGGCTCGGCAACGCGTAGTACCCGGCGTCCACTTCCACGACGGGCAGCCGCGAGGCGTAGTGCCGCAGCCGCCCCTCGGCGTCCCGTCGCCCGCGCGGATACCAGCCGCTCGTGACGAGTTGGCGGTCCGTCCAGGAACAGGCTCCCACCAGTACGTCGTTCATGGGAGTCCGGGTTGCCCCGGACTCCCCGTTCATCCCCCGGTCATCCGGTCGCCGTGGGCCGGCGCGAGGCCGCCGTCGCCTCCCCCACGTCGGTCAGCGGGCGCAGCCGGTAGGTGTACGCGTAGTCCCGGTCGGCGAACAGCTTGAACTCGTCGTGCGTGTGCGCGCCCCAGCTGTTGTCGCCGCCGACGCCCATCTGACGGTGGTTCAGCCTGAGGACGACGGCGTCCCGCGGCGTGAGCTGGTGGTCGTGGCGCGCCCCCGCCGACAGGTCCTCCGGGGTGAAGTGGGACGCGTTGGCCTCCAGCAGGGGCTCGCCCGAGGCGAGGAGACCGACGCCGTGCCGGTCGGTGAGGGCGATCCAGCGGACGTCGGTCTTGTTGCCGTTCTCCTGCGGGCGGATGTACGGCGTCCACTGCTCGGCGACGGTCCCGGAGTACAGGCCGACGTCGGTGCCGTTGTTGCGGTCCCAGTGATTCTCCTCGGGGCCGCGGCCGTAGTAGTGCAGCCGGTCCAGGCCGCGCGGCAGGAACAGCAGGGTGCCGACCTCGGGGAGGTACGGCAGGTCCGCGGCGCCCGGGCGCAGGGTGTTGCCGACCTTGATCTCGCCGTTGCCGAACACCGTGAACGTGGTGGTGTACGTCGACTCCACGGTGGTCGGCAGGGTGCCGCTGACCTCGATCTCCACGGCCCGGTCGCCCAGGGCGCGGACGGCGACGTCCGTGACCGTGCGCCGGGCGCCGGCGTCGCGCCAGGTCTGGTTGCGGGTGTGCTGGCCGTTTCCGCGGTCGTTGTCGGTGGGCGCGCGCCAGAAGTTGGGCACGGGCCCGGAGGTGATCAGCCGCCTGCCCTTCGCCTCGAACGAGGTGATGGTGCCGGCGCGCTTGTCGACGGTCACCGAGAAACCCCGGCCGTCGACCGTGACCTCGTCGTCGCCGTCCCGGTGGCGCAGGGGCGGCACCCGGTCCAGGGGCACGGGGGTCACCGCACGGACGTCCGCGTCGAGGGCGAGCTGCGCACGGGCGACCTCGAAGCCCGCCTTCGCCCAGGGCGTGGACTCCTTGGCGGTGAAGGACAGCTGGAGGAAGTACTCGGTGCCGGGCGCCGGGTCGTCCGGCAGCCGCACGGGCACGGTGATGTCCTTCCTGGACAGGGGCTCCACGTCGAGCTGCCCGCGGTCGAGCCGTCCGCGCCGCACCGTCTCCCCGTCGGCGACGAGTTCCCAGTGGCCGTCGAACTCGCGGAGGCTGGTGAACAGGTACTCGTTGACGAGCGTGACCGCTCCCGGGCCACCGGACCGCCGCTCGACGCCGACGGCCTGGTGGACCCGCTTGATCTCGGCGGCCTTGCCGGTGTGGCCGCGGTCGGCCAGGACGACGCCGTCGGCGGCGAAGCAGCCGTCGTTCGGGTTGTCGCCCCAGTCGCCGCCGTACGCGAGGAAGGTCTTCTCCTTCGGCCGCTTCCTCTCGGCCTTCACGGTCCGCGCGTCGAACCAGAACCGCACGCCGTCGTCGCCGGGGCCGCGGTCGCCGTCGGCCAGTTCGGCTGCGGTGAGGGCACGGGCGTAGACGCGGGCGCGGCGGATGGTGCCGCTGAACTCGCGCACCTGGTTGTCGGCGTCGGTGGCCAGGGCCAGGGGCGCCGTGTTGCCGGTGGGCCTGCGGTCGGTGGTGCGGGTCGCCCGCCGCTCGCCGTCGACGTACAGGGTGAGGGTGCCGGCCTCCGCGTCGAAGACGCCCGCGAGGTGGTGCTCACGGCCGGTCCAGTCCTCCGGCACCGTCCAGGTGGCGGTGATCCACCGGCCGCCGGAGTGGATGAAGAACTCCAGCGTCCGGTTGTTCTGCTTAAGCGCGTACTGGGTGTCGCCCTTGGTGAGGATCGGCTGGTGGTAGCCGGTCACGCCCGGGGTGGCCCAGGCCTCCAACGTCAGCGAGCCGGTGAGGTCGAGGCCCTCGTCGCGGGCGAAGACCGTGCCGCCGGACAGGCCCACGCCGCGCCCGAAGGTGCCGGAGGCGGCGAGGACCTCACCGCGCAGCCCGGCGGGGCCCTCCTCGGTCAGACAGATGCGCTCCGGGACCGGCCAGGTCAGCGACTGGTCGGCGAAGTCCCAGATCCAGCCGCCCTGGAGCACGTCGTGGGAGCGGACGACGTCCCAGTACTTCTTGAAGTTGCCGTTGGAGTTCCCCATCGCGTGGGAGTACTCGATCATCACGTACGGGCGGGTGTCGGAGGTGTCCTTCGCCCGCTGCTCGACGCGCTGCGGGGTGTCGTACATCTCCGAGCGGATGTCGCTGACGCCCGGCCGGTCGTCGCCCTCGTACTGGATGACGCGGGTGGGGTCGTAGGAGCGGATCCAGTCGTGCATGGCGGTGAAGGTGCTGCCGCCGCCCGCCTCGTTGCCGAGCGACCAGATGACGACCGAGGCGTGGTTCTTGTCGCGGTGCACCATGTTCTGGGCGCGGGCCACGCAGGCCTCGGTCCACTCGGGGTGGTCGCCGGGATACTCCTCGCGGATGCCGTGGGTCTCCAGGTTCGTCTCGTCGACGAGGTAGAGGCCGTACTCGTCGGCGAGTTCGTACCACAGGGGGTTGTTCGGGTAGTGCGAGGTACGGACGCTGTTCATGTTCAGCCGCTTGATGATCCCGATGTCCTCGACCAGGTCGTCGCGGCCGAGGGCCGTGCCGCGGTCGGGGTGCATCTCGTGGCGGTTGGTGCCGCGGAAGGAGACGGGCTTGCCGTTGATGCGCATCAGGCCGTCCCGGAGCGCGAACTCCCGGAAGCCGACCCGGTGGGACAGGGTCTCCACGACCTTCCCCGCGGGGTCCCGCAGGCGCAGTACGGCCGTGTAGAGGTTCGGGTGCTCGGCCGACCACAGCCGGGGCCCCGGTACGGCCTTCGCGGCCCGTACGGTGACGTCCCGGCCGGCGCCGACCGTGCCGAGGTCGGCGGACTGTTCGAGCGGGCGGGACCAGACCGCGTGGCCGCGCGCGTCGTAGAGCTGGGTCTCGACGGTGTACCGGCCCGCGTCGGCGCCCTCGCCGTACGCCCGCACGCTTGCGGTGACCGCCAGTTCGGCGTCCGTGTACGTGTCGTCGAGCGGGGTGTCCAGCTTGAAGTCGCGCAGGTGCACGGCCGGCGTGGAGTACAGGTAGACCGAGCGGAAGATGCCGCTCAGCCGGATCATGTCCTGGTCCTCCAGCCAGTCCCCGTCGGCGTAGCGGTACACCTCCACGGCGATCTGGTTGGTGCCGGGTTCGAGGCGGTCGGTGATGTCGTACTCGGAGGGAGTGCAGGAGTCCTCGTCGTAGCCGACCAGTTCGCCGTTGATCCACACGTAGTGGGCGGACTTGACGCCCTCGAAGTGGAGGAAGGTGCGGCGGCCCTGCCAGTCACGGGGGACGGTGAACGTCCGCCGGTACTGGCCGACCGGGTGGTGGCGGGTCGGCGCGGCGGGCGGCCGGGGGTCCTCGCCGCGGCCGTTGGGTCCCCAGTACGGGTAGGTGACGTTCAGGTAGATCGGGTGGTCGTGCCCGTGCAGCTGCCACACGGACGGCACGGGGATGGTCTCCCAGTCGCCGTCGTCGGTGTCGGTGCGGTGGAAGTCGGCGTCCCGGTCCTCGGGGCGGTCGGCGTAGGCGAACTTCCACATGCCGTCGAGGCTCAACCGGTACGGCGAGCGGGTGCGGTCCGCGGCGAGGGCCGCGCTCACGTCCGCGTACGGCATGAGTGTGGTGTGCGGCGGTTCGGTGCCGAGCCGGAAGACACCGAAGTCCCGCCACTCCGGGGGCTCGTCGGCCGCCGCCCGCCGGCCGGCCGCGTGTGCCGCGACGGGCGGGGCGGACAGGGCGAGCGCGCCGAGGACGGCGGCGCCCCCCTCCAGGAGGCGCCGGCGGCTGACGAGCGGCCGGGAGCGGGGGGCCGGGAGTCCGGCGGGTGACACGGGCGAGTGCGGCATGACCGTGGCCTTCCGTGTGCTTCGGGGGCGACTCAACGCACGGTGCTGTGGAAGCAGTTGAGGTGTGGGTGGGACGCAACTGCCGGTGACGCGGCGACTACTGAGTCAGGCACACCCTAGGACTCGGACACAACCGAATCAATTACCCCATCGGACTTTGTTGGTTCCTGGGGGCCTACCTCGCGCCCGGGTCTGGAGCGGGCGGGGAGGGTGGGCACTGGGCGGGCACGGGGGCTTGGAGAGGGCGCGAGGTCGGGCTGGAGGGGGCGTGGGGGCGGTACGTACGCGGCCCGGCGCGGTCAGGAGTGCGCCAGGGTGGCCCATTCGACGGTGCGGTCGCACCAGCGGTCCAGGAGGACCCGGTCGTGACCGACGGCCAGCAGGCCCGCGCCGGTGGCGGCCCGGTAGTCCTCCACCACCCGGACCAGGGCGGCGGTGGTCGAGGCGTCGAGCATCGCCGTCATCTCGTCGCACACCAGCCAGCGCGGGCGCAGCACGAGGGCGCGGGCGAGGCAGGCGCGCTGCAACTGACCGTCGCTGACCTCGTGCGGACGCCTGCCCAGCAGGTCGGTGGTCAGCCCCACGGTGGCGGCCAGTTCGCGGACCCGGTCGGCGACGCCTTCCCGCCGGCCGGTGGCGCGCAGGGGTTCGGCGATCAGATCGGTGAGGGCCAGCCGGGGGTCGGCCGAGAGCCGGGCCTGCTGGAAGACGACGCCGAAGGCGGTGCGCTGCGCACGCGGGGCACGGTGGCGCCACCGCCGTACCGGGGTGCCGTCGACCACCAGGGTGCCGGCGTCGGGATGGTGCAGCAGGGCCGCGACGCGCGCGAGGGTGGACTTGCCGCAGCCGCTCGGGCCGAGCAGGCCGACGGCCTCCCCCGGCGCCACCGACAGGGAGATCCCCCGGATCACGGGCGTGTTCCTGTCGTATCCGGCGGTGATGTCGCTCAGTTCAAGCACGGTCGGCGGCCTCCGTGAGCGCGGCGTGCGGGTGGTGGCAGGCGACTGCGCCGGTCAGCGGCGGCGGCGCGGCGCAGGAGTCGGTCGCCCGCTCGCAGCGGACGGCGAAGGCGCAGCCGTCCGGGAGAGCGCCGAGTTCGGGCGGCAGGCCGGGGATGGGGGTGAAGGCGCGGTCCGGCAGGGCGTCCAGCAGGCCGCGGCTGTAGGGGTGGCGGGGGCCCGGGACGCCGAAGAACTCCTTCGCGTCGGCCAGTTCGACGATGCGGCCCGCGTACATCACGGCGACCCGGTCGGCGATGCGTTCGGCGGCTGCCAGGTCGTGAGTGATCATCAACAGGGCACGGCCGCTGCCACCCTTGCCGCCCTCGCCGTTCTTGCCGCCCTTGCCGTCCTCACCGCCCTTCTCCCTCTTGCCGCTCCTGCCGACGAGGTCGTCGACGTCATGGCCCCGGCCGGTGCTGTCGACATGTCGTCTCAGCTCGTCGACGGTCCGGTCCACCAGGTCCCGGTCGAGTCCGGTGGTCGGCTCGTCGGCGAGCAGCAGCGGGGCATCGCCGACCAGGGCGAGGGCGGTGGCGGCACGCTGGGCGAGACCGCCGGAGAGCTCGTGCGGGTGGCGGTCGAGGTGGTCCACCGGGAACGCGGCGCGTTCGGCGGCGGCCTCCGCGGCCTCGCGCAGGGCCGCTCGGCCGCGGACCGCGGTGAGTTCCGCGACGGTCTCCTCCAGTTGGGAGCGGATGGTGCGGACCGGGGTGAGGTGGGCGGCCGGGCTCTGCGGGACCAGGCCGATCAGCCGGCCGCGTACGGTGCGGGCGAAGGTCCGTTCCTCGGCGGTGAGCAGGTCCAGCTCGCCGAGCAGCGCGCTGCCCGCGATCCGTGCGTTGCCGGGCAGCAGGCCGAGCAGGGCGGAGGCGAGGACGGACTTGCCGCAGCCGCTCTCGCCGATCAGCGCCAGGCACTCACCGGCCGCCACGTCGAAGCGGGCGTCGGTGACGGCCGCGACGCGGCGCCCGCCCGGCATCAGGAAACGCACCGACAGACCGCGTACCGACAGCACGGGGGCTCGCTCGGTCACAGCATCAGCTCCGATCGGCGGCGGGGGTTGATCCGCTCCCGCCAGGCGCCCGCGAGACCGGCGACGGCGAGGGTGGGGACGATGATGAACAGGCCCGGGAAGAGGGTGGGCCACCAGTCCCCGGCGAGCAGCGAACCCCGCGCCTCCTGGATCAGGTTGCCGAGGCTCGCGGTGTGGGTGGGCAGTCCCAGCCCGAGGAAGGACAGCGCGGACTCGTGCCACATGGCGTGCGGCACCATCAGTACGGCGGCCAGCGCGGCCTGGGGCAGCACGCCCGGCAGCAGGTGCCGTACGGCCACCCGCCACCGGGAGGCGCCGCCGGAGACGGCCGCGTCGACGTAGGGACGCGCACGCAGGGACAGCACCTCCGCGCGGACGATGCGCGCGGTGGACAGCCAGTGGGTCAGCGCGACGGAGATCACCACCGGCCACACGCCCGGCCGGAACATGGCGACGATGAAGATGCCGAGCAGCAGGTGGGGCACGGAGGAGATGGTGTCGACGACCCGCATGACGCCGCGGTCGACCCAGCCGCCCAATGCTCCGGCGGTGGCACCCACGGCGGTGCCGACCACCGTCGCCGTCAGGGCCGCCGCCACCCCGACGAGCAGGGAGACGCGCAGGCCGTACACACAGCGCAGCAGCAGGTCACGGCCGACGTCGTCGGTGCCGAACGGGTGTTCCCAGCTGGGTGGTTGCAGCTTCGCGGCCAGGTCGACGGCCTGCTGGTCGAGCTGAGCCAGCGGCGGCACGAGCAGCACCACGAGGGTGACGACGGTCAGCAGCGCGGCGGAGGTGCGCAGGCGCAGGGTGCGGGTGGAGCGGCGGTCGTCGCCATGGGACCGCCAGACGGTGGGCCGCTCCGTCAGCTCCGTCCGCTCCGTCTTCTCGGTTGTGGTCTCAGCCATGGGACTCACATTTCACTGAGCTTCACCCTCGGGTCGAAGAGGCCGTAGAGCAGGTCGGCGAGCAGGTTGCCGGCCAGTACGGCGGCGGTGGCGAGGGTGGTCAGGGCGGCCAGCAGCGGGAAGTCGACGGCGGTGGCCGCTTCGACGGTGGCCGCGGCGATGCCCGGCCAGCTGAAGACGCTTTCCACCAGCAGGGCGCCGGTGATGAGTTCGGGGACGCGGGAGCCGATCAGTGTGAGCACCGGCAGCAGTCCCGAGCGCAGGGCGTGTCCGAACAGGACGGTGCCCTCCCCGATGCCGCGGGCCCGTGCGCCGCGCACCGGGTCCTCGGCGAGGGCGTCACCGACGCCCTGGCGCACGTAGAGGGTGAACCAGGGCAGCTGGGAGACTGCGAGCACGGCGGCGGGCAGCACGATGTGGCTCGCGACCTGACCGGGGGTGACCTGTTCGCTGGCGGTGTCCGTCAGACCGCCCGCCGGCAGGACGCCCCACTGGAGGGCGAACAGCCACACCGCGAGCAGCGCGGTCCAGAAGACCGGGGCCGCCTCCAGGGTGTACGCAAGCGAGGTGACGGCCCGGTCGAGCATCGAGCCGGGGCGGCGGGCGGCCAGCACACCGAGGAGCGTGCCGACCAGGACGGCGGCCGCGAAGGCGACGGCGCACAGCAGCGCGGACCACACGAGGCGCTCGCCGATCACCTGCGCCACCGGCTGGCGCAGCACACCGGAGTGGCCGAGGTCGCCGGTGAGCGCCGAGGTCAGCCAGTCCCACCAGCGGGCCACGAACGACTGGTCCACGCCGAGGTTGCCCCTCAGGCGGTCCAGGGTCTCCTGGTCGGCGCCGAGCGCGGCGGTGCCGGCGTACGCCTTGACGGGGTCGAACGGGGAGGCGGCGGCGATGGCGAACACGCCGAAGGTGACGACGAGGACGACGGGGACGGCGAACAGCGCCCGCCGCCCCGCGAGGCGTGCCATCGCTCCCCAGGGCAGCCGCCGAGGAGACCGGGTCACTTCTTCGGCTGCCAGTCCTCGACGTTCCACCAGGGTCCGCTGGCGAAGCCGTGCTCGTGGGGTTCCAGCTGGGTGGTCGGGCCGTCCCAGCGGTCGGCGAGCACGTAGAGGTGGTCGATGTGGGTGAGGAAGGTGTAGCCGGGGTTCTCGACCAGGGCCTGCTGGATCGTGTCGTAGGCGGCCTCGCGCTTCTTCGGGTCCTGCGTGCGCCGCCCGGCGTCGAGCGACTCGTCCACCGCCGCGTTGTCGTAGCCGGCCATGTTGTTGAAGCCGTCGTTGGCGAGGGAGGAGTGCAGCAGGGTGTAGAGGCCGAAGTCCGGGTCTCCGACGCTGCCGAAGCCCGCCAGGACCGCGTCGTGCTTCATCCGCGGCTCGATGACCTCCCAGGTGGCGCCCTCCACCTTCACCTCGACGCCGGCCTTCTTGGCGTCGGAGGCGTAGGCGAGCGCGTGGTCCTGGCGGACCTTGTCGCCCGAGGGGTAGTACAGGGTGAACGAGGCGCGCTGTCCGTCCTTGGCGCGGATGCCACCGGGGCCGGGCTTCCAGCCGGCCTCGTCCAGGATGCGCTGGGCCTTGGCGAGGTCGTGCGGGCGCTCGACGGCGCGCGCGTACCAGGGGTCGTCGACGGGCAGCGGCCCGTACGCCGGCCGGCCGGCGCCGTCGAGGATCTTGTCGACCATGGCCTGCCGGTCCACGGCGGCGTCCAGCGCCTGCCGGACGGCCCGGTCACCGGTGACCTCGCCCGTGGTGGGCAGGGTGACGGCCCGGAAGTCGTAGGACCTGGCCTGGTAGGTGCGCCGGTCGTCGTCCTTCTCGAAGGTGGCGGCGAGGTTGGGCGGCAGGACGGCGCCGTCGAGGTCGCCGGAGCGCAGGCGGGTGGCGCGCACGTTGTCGTCGGGGATGATCGCCGTGGTGAACGACTTCACCGCGGGCTCGCCGCCCCAGTAATGGGGGTTGGCCTTGAAGGTGAGCTTCTCGCCCTTGCTCCAGTTGGCGAGCACGTACGGGCCGGTGCCGACCGGCTTGGTGTTGAAGGCGCCGGTGTTGGGGTCCTGCCCGCCCGCGACGTGCTCGGGGACGATGGGCAGCACGGTCCGGGCGGCGAAGGCCGCGTACGGGTACTTGAGGGTGAAGACGACGGTGCCGTCGCCGCTCGCGCGGACGTCCTCGACGGCGTCCAGCTCGCTGCGCGCGGTGTTGTTGGTCTTCGCGTCGAGGACGGTGCGGTACGTGTAGACCACGTCCTGGGCCGTCAGCGGCTCACCGTCGCTGAACTTCACGCCGTCGCGCAGGGTGTACGTGTACGTCCGGCCGCCGTCGGCGACCTTCGGCAGGGCGGTGGCGAGGGCCGGCTTGAGCTCCAGGTCGGTGTCGCGGGCGAGCAGCCCGTCGAAGATCTTGGAGTTCCCGTCCTTGCCGTAACCGAGCAGTGGGCTGAGGGTGTCCGGTTCGGAGGACACCCCGATCACGACGGAGTCGGCCGCCTTGGCGTCGCCGCCCGATCCGCCGCTCCCGGGCGCCGAACAGGCGCCCACGCCTGCGGCCAGGGCGGCCGATGCGGCGGCTGCTCGTATCCGACGGGTCGTCCGACGGGTTCTCATGTGTCCCCCACGCTTGCTGCCAAAGTCAGGCTATTGCACATCAGTGGCAATTGAAGCGTCAAGCCGGGGCGGGCCGACGGCCAAAGGACGCGGACACCGGCCGTCGGGGGCGGACCGAGCGGTCCGCCCCCGAGCGCGGGTGCCGCGGGCCTCAGCTCGCCCGCTGCTCCTTCGTCCCGCACCGTCCGTACGCGGAGCGGGAAGAGGCTGCCGCTCGCACCCGAGCCCGGGCGGGGCAGCCGCTCGACCTCGTAGTGGAAGCGGCGGACGACGTGGAGCAGGGTCGCCTGCACGTCGCCGGTGCGGACGTCGACCTCCAGGCCGGTGCCCGGGACGGGGCGCGTCCAGACGGCGGAGACGTGGTTGGCCTCCTTCTCCAGAGTCCAGCCGTTGGCCGAGGCGGGGTCCTTCTCGGGGACGGCCACGGGGGCGGCCGCAGGAGCGCGCGGCGGCCGCCGCGGTCGGCTCCCTCGCCCCCGCGACCGCGACGGTCCTTCCTGGGGTGAGTAGATGATCAGCGCCTTGGTCGGCACGAACGTGGCCAGGGCGCTGAGCCACCAGTAGGTGCGTGAGGTGAGCGAACTGCGGCGGGCCAGGAAGCGGTTCACGGACAGCCAGAGCAGGACGTACGGGACGACGACGGCCTCGAGAGGAGCCAGTCCGCGTCGACCACCGCGTTGAACGCCTCCGTGTTGGAGATGCCCCCGAGGCTGGCCCAGTCCTTGTCGGTCCAGCCGTCGCCGCCGGTCCAGGGGACGCCGATCGACTCCAGGTAGGTCTTCACGTCCTGGAGCATGCCAGTCGCGAGGCGAACGCCGCGTAGGCACGGGCGTCGAACAGGACGAACCGGACCTCTGCGACGGCGTTCGGAGTGGCCCGTACCGTCTCCACCGCGATCCGGGCCGCGTCCTCCATCGGCCAGCTGTACACGCCGGTGGAGATCGCCGGGACGGCGACCGTGCGGGCGCCCAGTTCGTCGGCGACGCGCAGGCAGGAGCGGTAGCAGGAGGCGAGCAGGTCCGAGCGGTCCTGCTCGGCGGACCAGACGGGGCCGACCGTGTGGATCACCCAGCGGGCGTCCAGGTCGCCGGCGGTGGTGGCGACCGCCTCGCCGGTGGGCAGGCCCTTGCCGAGGTGCCCCGCGCGGAGCCCCCGGCACTCCTCCAGGATCGCGGGGCCGCCGCGCCGGTGGATGGCGCCGTCGACGCCGCCTCCGCCGAGCAGCGAGGAGTTGGCCGCGTTGACGATCGCGTCGGCGCTCTCGCGGGTGATGTCGCCCTGGACGAGGGTGAGGGTGGTCATGGCGGGTCCCCCGGTCGTTTCCGGTGCGTGGTCAGGTCTGCCGCAGCCTGCGCCAGACGGCCTTCGCCGCGTTGTGCCCCGACATGCCGTGGACGCCGGGGCCGGGCGGGGTGGCCGAGGAGCAGATGAAGACGGCCGGGTGCGGGGTGGCGTAGGGGAAGAGGGACAGCTTGGGGCGCAGCAGGAGCTGGAGGCCGGAGGCCGCGCCGGAGGCGATGTCGCCGCCGACGTAGTTGGCGTTGCGGGCGGCGAGTTCGGGCGGGCCGGCGGTGGCGCGGGCGAGGACGCGGTCGCGGAAGCCGGGGGCGAAGCGCTCCAGCTGGCGTTCTACGGCGTCGGTGAGGTCGCCGGTCCAGCCGTTCGGGACGTGTCCGTACGCCCAGAAGACGTGCTTGCCCTCCGGGGCGCGGGTGGGGTCGGCGACGCTGGGCTGCGTGGTGATGAGGAACGGCGCGTCGGGGGCGCGGCCTTCGCGGGAGGCGGCGTTGAGCGCGGCGCCGATCTCCGCACTGCTGGCGCCGACCTGTACGGTGCCCGCGGTGCGGGGTGCCTCGGCGGTCCACGGGACGGGGCCGTCCAGCGCGTAGTCGATCTTGAAGACGCCGGGGCCGTACCGGAATCCGGCGTAGTGGTTGCCGAGGCCGGCGATGCGGGCGAGGGCCGTGGGCGAGGTGTCGAAGACGTAGGCGCGGGCGGGCGGCAGGTCGTCCAGGCGTTTGACCTCGTAGTCGGTGTGGACGCTGCCGCCGACGTCCTTGAGGCAGGCGGTGAGGGCGTCGGAGATGGCCTGGGAGCCGCCCCGGGCCACGGGCCAGCCGCGGGCGTGCGCGGCGAGGGCGAAGACCAGGCCTATGGCGCCGGTGGCGAACCCGTCGAGCGGGGCCATGACGTGCGCGACGAGCCCGGCGAAGAGGGTCTTGGCCTTGTCGTCGCGGAAGCGGCGCATCAGCCACGTGGAGGGGGGCAGCCCGGCCAGGCCGAACCGGGCGAGGGTGACCGGGTCGCGGGGCAGCGCGGTGAGCGGCAGGGACATGAAGTCCCGGGCGAGCGTGTCCCACTTGGGGAGGAAGGGCTCGACCAGCCTGCGGTAGGCGCCCGCGTCGCGCGCGCCGAAGGAGGCGGCCGTCTCGCCGACCGACCGGGACAGCACGGCGGCCGAGCCGTCCGGGAAGGGGTGGGCCATGGGCAGCGGGGCGTGCAGCCACCGCAGCCCGTACCGCTCCAGGGTGAGGCCGCGGAAGGCGGGCGAGTTGATGCCCAGCGGGTGCGCTGCGGAGCACGGGTCGTGCCGGAAGCCCGGCAGGGTCAGCTCCTCCGTGCGCGCACCGCCGCCGACGGTGCTCTCCGCCTCGAACACGGCGACCGAGAAGCCGCGGCGGGCCAGCTCCACGGCAGCGGTCAGTCCGTTCGGCCCCGCACCCACTACGACCGCATCGAGCATCGACGGCACCTTCGGACCCCTT
Source organism: Streptomyces sp. JK94 (assembly GCF_053613315.1). Lineage (NCBI taxonomy): Bacteria > Bacillati > Actinomycetota > Actinomycetes > Kitasatosporales > Streptomycetaceae > Streptomyces > Streptomyces sp. JK94. Next base: position 49,823 of record NZ_JBSICH010000032.1, read on the forward strand.
CGTCAGCCGATGGCCACTCGGGACCAGGATAGGCCCGGTGTCCGACGGCCCGTGGTCGCGGGTGAGGTGGACGGAGCGAGTGGTGCGGGCGGGTGGCGGGCACGCGCGACCGCCGGCGCCGCGCCCCACCCCGTCTCGTCCCGTCCCGGCGATCAGGCTTCGCCCGACAGCAGTGCCACCACCCGGCGGGCCGTGGCCGCGTCGCGGGCCGCGGTGAACGGCAGGTCGTTGTCGCCGGTGATGCGGAAGGGCTCGCCCGAGCGGGTCAGGTGGGTGCCGCCCGCCTCCTCGACCAGGAGCAGGCCCGCGGCGTGGTCCCACGCGGCCTCCCACGAGAAAGCCGTCGCGTCGGACTCGCCCTGTGCCACGGCCAGGTACTCCAGGCCGGCCGAGCCGCAGGCGCGGGGTGCCACGCCCGGGACGCGCAGGCCGGCCAGGGCGCGCTTCTGCTCGTCCGTCGTGTAGTCCGGGTGCGACGTGGCGACCCGCAGGTCGCGGCCGGGCTCGGGCGGGCCGGCGTACAGCCGCTCGCCGTCCAGGAAGGCCCCCCGGCCCCGTGCCGCCGTGGCGAGTCGGTCGAGGGCGGGGGCGTAGGTCCACGAGGCGTGCACGACTCCGTGCCGGGCGAGCGCGATCAGCGTGCAGAAACCGGGGTCGCCGTGCACGAACTGCCGGGTGCCGTCGACGGGGTCGACGATCCACACCGGTGCCTCGCCGCGTATCTCCCCGTACGACGCGGGATTGGCGTGCACGGCCTCCTCGCCGACCACGACCGAGCCGGGCAGCAGGGCGGCCAGGGCCTCCGTCAGGTACACCTCGGCCTTGCGGTCGGCATCCGTCACCAGGTCGTGCGGGCCGGCCTTCTGGTCCACCTCGTGTGCGGCGAGCCGGCGCCAGCGCGGCATGATCTCCTGGGCCGCCGCCTTGCGGACGGCCTCCTCCACGTCGTCGGCGTGCCGGGCGAGAAACTCGTCGATGGTTTCGTTGTTCTCGATCATGGCTCCATGAGAGCACGCCCCACTGACATTCCCCACCCGGGTGGTGTACTCCGGGTGGAACCGGCACGAACACCCGGTTCGAGCCCCAGCCCACAGGGGGCCCGGGGCCGCACGAACCTTGCGGCCGGCGCACACGAACAGCCGGTCGAGAGTCGTACGAACACGGGCCGGGTCACCGGCAACGGGGCCGGGGCACCCGAGCACGGGCCGGGCGTCAGCGGCCGACCGCGTACCCCTGCATGCCGCGCGGGTTCGCCGCCGCAGACAGCACACCGGTCTCCGGGTCCCGCGCGACGGCGCACAGCCGTCCCTCCGACCAGGCCTCGCCGACCGTCACGTCGTGTCCGCGGCGGCGCAGCTCCTCGACGACCTCCGCCGGCATGCGCGACTCCACGGTGAGGCTGCCCGCCCGCATGCCGCGCGGGAAGAACGACCCGGGGAAACTGTCGTTGTGCCAGTTCGGCACGTCGATCGCGCCCTGGAGGTCGAGGCCGCCGCGCACCGGGGCGCGCAGCGCGACCGCCAGGAGGAAGTGCAGCTGCCACTGGTCCTGCTGGTCGCCGCCGGGCGTGCCGAACGCCATGACGGGCACCCCGTCGCGCAGGGCGAGGGAGGGCGTGAGGGTGGTGCGCGGCCGGCGTCCCGGCGTGAGCGAGTTGGGCAGCCCCTCCTCCAGCCAGGTCATCTGGAGCCGGGTGCCGAGCGGGAAGCCCAGTTCGGGCACGACGGGGTTGGACTGGAGCCAGCCGCCGCTGGGCGTGGCCGAGACCATGTTGCCCCAGCGGTCGACGACGTCGAGGTGGCAGGTGTCGCCGCGGGTGCCTCCGTCGGCGGCGACGACCGGTTCGCCCGGCACCGGGGAGGCCGGGCCCTTGGCAACCGTGGGTTCGCCGACTCCCGGGGCGTCGAAGCCCCCGCCCTCCACGACGGCCACACGCGCGTGGGAGCTGAGCCGCGGGGTGCGCCCGCCCGGGTTGCCGGGCCGCAGTTCGAAGGACGCCGCGTCGCCGACGAGCTTGCGGCGGGCCGCGTTGTACTCCGGTGACAGCAGGTCGTCGAGCGGCACCCCGGCCGTGCCGTCCGCGTCGCCGTACCAGGCCTCCCGGTCGGCCATGGCGAGCTTGCAGCCCTCGATCAGCAGGTGGACGTAGTCGGCGGAGCCGTGGCGGGGCAGCTCCGGCGGGAGCAGCGCCAGTTGCTGGAGCAGGACGGGTCCCTGGCTCCACGGGCCGGCCTTGCACACGGTCCAGCCGTTCCAGTCGTACGTCGCCGGTGCCTCGTAGGCCGCGGACCAGCCGGCGAGGTCGGCGGCGGTCAAGGTGCCGGTGTGGCGCTCGCCGCTGGTGTCCATGGTGGGCCGCCCGGCCTGCCGTACGAGGGCCTCGGCGACGAACCCGGTGCGCCAGACCTCCCGCGCCGCGTCGATCCGCGCCTCCCGGTCCCCCGCGCCGGAGACCTCGGTGAGCAGGCGTTTCCAGGTGGCGGCGAGGGCGGGGTTGCGGAAGAGCCTCCCGGGGCGGGGCGGGTGTCCGTCCGGCAGGTAGACCTCGGCCGAGGAGGTCCACTCCGTCTCGAACAGCTCCCGTACGGTCTCGACGGTCTCCGTGAGGCGCTCCACGGGCGGGTGCCCGTGCTCAGCGTAGCCGATGGCGTACTGCAGCACGTCGGCCAGGGTCTTGGTGCCGTGGTCGCGCAACAGGAGCATCCACGCGTCGAAAGCGCCGGGCACGGCGGCGGCGAGCGGTCCGGTGCCGGGGACGAGGTCCAGCCCGAGCCCCTGGTGGTGCGCGACCGTCGCCCCGGCCGGTGCGACCCCCTGCCCGCACAGCACCCGCACCTCGCCGCCCGCGGGGGCGAGCAGGATCGGCACCTCCCCGGCGGGCCCGTTGAGGTGCGGCTCGACCACGTGCAGGACGAAGGCTCCGGCCACGGCGGCGTCGAAGGCGTTGCCTCCGTCCTCCAGCACCGCCATGGCGGACTGGGAGGCCAGCCAGTGGGTGGACGCCACCATGCCGAAGGTGCCCTGGAGGGTGGGGCGGGTGGTGAACAGCATCCCTCACCTCGGTGCTCGCGTGCGTCAGCCGGCCCGCGGTCCGGAGCGCCCCGGGGAGGCCTCCCGGGGGCGGACCGGGCCCGGGACCGGGCGGCTCGATCAAGCAGCAGGCTACCGAGGCGCCCGCCGTCGGCACAGATCCCCCGACGACCACCGCGGACGTCGCTTCGACGCCGGAACACGGCCCGTGGCCTCCGCGCCCCGACCCGTCCGGGCCCGGCCTGCGGGAGCCGGGGCCCTGTTCTCCCGGCACCCGGCCGGTGGCGAGGGCCCCTACGCCGGGCCGCGGCCTTCACCGGCGTCGGACAGGGCGATGCGGGCCGTGATCCGTTTGCCGGCGGCCTCCTGCTCGATGAACAGGGCCTCGGTGACGGCCTTGACGATCTCCAGGCCGTGCTGGCCGATTCTGGCGGGATCGGCGGCCCGGGCGGCGGGAACGGTCGGGTCGCTGTCCCACACGACGACGTCCACGCGCTCGGCGGTGATGCCCAGTTCCACCCGGACGGGGCCGGGGGCGTACTTGCGCGCGTTGGTGACCAGTTCGCTGACGACCAGCCGGGTCAGGTCTCCCGCGCGGGCGCTCACCGGCAGGCGGTGGTCGGCGCGGGCCCGGTCGAGGAACGCGGTGGCGTGGTTCCGGGCGTCCGCGATGCACGCGTCGTCTCCGCCCAGGGCATGGCCTGCGCGCATGACGTACACGTCCGCTTCCGCCCGGCCGCCCTCGTCGGCATGGGTTCCCACAGCATCGCCCTCATTCCCCGTTCACCCGCGCTCCGATACCCGCATTGCGGACACCTATTCCACGGCCGTGTCGCCCGGCAACCGCACCGGTGCGTCCCGCCGGGGCGGTGGAGCAGGAACACCGCGCGCCCCTGACCCTGAGCAAGGGTAGACGGAGCCGAGGAAAGTGCCTCATGAGCGGGGTCCTGCCGCCCGCGCCGGCGCGGTGCCGGGCGTCGCGGGCCCCTCCCGCGCGGTCACCGGAGGTCGGGAGTGGCGGCACCCCGGATGCGGCGGCTCTCCGGACGGCCGCCGTGCCAGTCCAGGACCAGCGTGGTGGCGTCGTCGGGCAGGGACCCCCCGCACGCCTCGTGGACCGCCGACGTCAGTGCCCGGACCGCTTCACGGGGATGTTCGTCGCGGGTGTCGTGGATGATGCCCGGCAGGTCGACCGCGGCCGCGTCGCGGTCGTGCATGCCGTCGGTGATCAGCACCAGCCGGTCTCCGGGCTCCAGATGCAGCCGCTGCACCTGGTAGGTGGCCGGGGCGGGGACCCCGAACGGCATGTTGACCTTCAGCGCCAGCTCCTCCACGCAGGTGCCGCGCAGCAGCAGGGGCCAGGGATGACCGGCGTTGACCAGCTCGCAGGCCCCGCTCTCCAGCCGGACCCGCAGCAGCTGCCCCGTGGTCATGCCCCGGGCGTGGCGGGTGATGGCCTCATGGGCGGCGTACGCCTGGTCCAGGAGGCCGCGTCCGGCGCGGCGGGCTCCGCGCAGCGCGTTGACGGTCAGGGTGGCCAGCAGGGCGGAGGCGGTGTCGTGCCCCATCGCGTCGGTGATCGACAGGTGGAGGACATCCTGGTCGAGGGCGTAGTCGTAGGTGTCGCCGCCGATGTCGTCGGCCGGGACCAGGCCGCCGACCAGGGTGAACTGCTCGGCCTCGCAGCAGGCCGCCGACGGCAGCAGCTGGTGCTGGATCTCCGCGGCCAGACTCATGGAGGTGGTGCGCCGGCAGCAGTGGTAGAGGTCGGTGAAACGACGGTCGGTGACCACGATGTACGCGAGCGCGTGCGCGGCCTGGGCCACCGCGTCGCACACCATGTCGTCCGCGTACGGGACCACCAGGTCCAGCACGCCGACGCAGTCGCCGCGGTTCGTCACCGGGGCCACGATCCGGCAGCCGCCCTCGCCGTCGTCCTCCTGGTACAGACGCTGGGAGCGCAGGACGCGGTCGAACACGCTCCCCGACAGCTCGAGTCTCTCCGGCTCACCGCGCTCCTGCTCCGCCGTACCGGCCCTGGGCAGCCGCAGGGCCTCCCGGCCCAGCATGTCGACGAACAGGAAGGACACCTCCCTCGCCGAGAACCGCTTCTCCAGGTGCCGGGCCACCACGTCCACCGACTCCACCGGCGCGGCTCCCTCCGCCGCGCGCAACACCTCGTCCAGGCCCAAGCCCTCACCGTTCAGCACAGGTACCTCCCCGGTCCATCTCTTCGGATGCCCCGCGACCTGCCCTTACACGCGCCGACCCTCCGGCGGGGCCACGAGTGCGGCACGGTGAGTCACACCCGTGTCACCCTCGCGCGAGGAGCTGCCCTTTTCGATCAACGACGGGCACGTTCGACGCCCGCCGACGGCTCCGTGAAGTCGCGGACCCGTCGAGGGCGGGCGTCAAGGTGCGCTACGGACCCTGTGCGCGTCCGTCCGATGCCGGAGCAATCGGACAGCTACGCCTGCCTCGACGACTGGGTGCTCGGCGCACTCGGCGAGCTGGGGGTCCGCGCCTGGTACCGGCCGCTGGCCGTAGGCCGGCCCGGATCCCCCACCCGCCTCACCGGGCGGCGGCCGGTGGCCTGCCTCCACCGGGCCCGACTCGCAGGAAGACACGGCCCGTTGAGCCCGGCGCCGGGCAACCGGCCCGGTCCTCGCCCGGCCGACGGGCCGGACCGGCTGCGGACCGCGGGGCCGGCCCCCGTTCGTCTGCGTCACCGCTCGGCCACGCACCGAGTTGACCCTTCCGCCCTACGGGGACTCGTGTGACACTGGCGTCCCGTCCGCAGTGCGGACCCTCTCCGCACCGTCCCCCACGAGAAGTGTGCGCCGTGCGTTCTCTTCCTCTCCCGCTCGCCCTGACCGCGCGTCTGGCGCCGGTCGCCGTGCTCGCCACGGCCGGCTGGGCACTGTCGTCCGGGCCGGACACCACGCCGGCCGCCACGGACCGGACACCGCCCGACACCCCGGAGCGGTCCGCCTCCGCACCGGCCGCGCAGGCCGAGACGAGGACGTACACCGCCGCCCCGGCGCCCTGCGAGAGCCTGGCCGGGAAGACGGTCGCCTCCCTGGTACCGGGGGCCAAGGCGGCCGGCAAGGAGATTCCCTCGACGGACACCCGGGCCCGCCGCACCTGTTCCTGGAACGCGCTCGAGGAGTACGACTACCGCTGGCTCGACGTCTCCTTCGAGGTGATGGCGTCGGACGACGCGGCGCGGAAGTCGTACGGGGACCGGGTCGCCGACCGCAGCGGCGGCGGTGAGGTTCCCGGGCTCGGCGACGCGGCCTACTCGGTGGTGGACCTCACCACCGAGGACCAGCAGCAGACGCGCGAGGGCACCGTGCTGGTCCGCGCCGCCAACGCCCTGGTGGTGGTCACGTACAACGGCAGTGACTTCGAGTCGAAGCAGGCGCCCGGTACGGACGAGATCAACACGGGTGCCATCAAGGCGGCCAAGGAGGCGGTGGCCGCCCTGGAGGAGGGTCGGGGCTGAGCCGGGTCGGCCGCCCCTCCCCCTCTCCAGGGGCGGGTCAGCCGTTGACGGCCGGGATCACGGTGGTGCCGTAGGCGTCGATCACGGCCTCCTGCGCGTCGTGCATGTCGTACAGCGCGAACTGGTCGACGCCGAGGGCGCGCAGGGCGTTCAGCTTCTCGATGTGCCTCCCGGCCGGTCCGATCAGGCAGAACCGGTCGACGATCTCGTCCGGCACGAACCGCGTGTCCGGGTTGCCGCTGCGCCCGTGGTGGGCGTAGTCGTAGCCCTGGCGGGCCTCGATGTACCGGGTGAGTTCGCCGGGCACGGCGCCGGAGTGCGTGCCGTACCTCCCGACCAGGTCGGCCACGTGGTTGCCGACCATGCCGCCGAACCAGCGGCACTGCTCGCGCGCGTGGGCGAGCGCCTCGGGCGAGTCGTCGGCGGTGACGTAGGCCGGGGCGGCGACGCAGACCGTCACCCGGGACGGGTCCCGCCCGGCGGCGGCGGCCGCGTCCCTGACGGCCTTCACCATGTACTCGGTCAGGTAGAGGTCGGCGAGCTGGAGGATGAAGCCGTCGGCCTCCTCGCCGGTCATCTTCAGCGCCTTCGGGCCGTACGCCGCCATCCACACCGGGAGTTCGGCGTCCGGCCTGATCCAGGGGAACCGGACGACGGTGCCGCCGCCGAGGTCGGCCTCCTCTCCCCTGCCCAGCGCCCGGATGACCTTCATCGCGTCGCTGATGCGGGCGAGGGTGTTGGGCTTGCGGCCGGCGACACGCATCGCGGAGTCGCCGCGGCCGATGCCGCAGACGGTGCGGTTGCCGAACATGTCGTTGAGGGTGGCGAAGGCCGAGGCGGTCACCTCCCAGGTGCGGGTGCCCGGGTTGGTGACCATCGTGCCGACCTTCAGCTCCGTGGTGCCGGCCAGGATCTGGCTGTAGATGACGAACGGCTCCTGCCACAGCACGGAGGAGTCGAAGGTCCAGCCGTAGCGGAACCCGTTGCGTTCGGCCCGTTGCATCAGGCTGACGACACGGGAGGCCGGCGGGTCGGTCTGCAGGACGAGTCCGAAGTCCATGGGCACGGCTCCTAGTTCAGGTACTGGCAGGTGGCACGCGGGGTGTAGACGCCGTGGCCGGTGCGCCCGGTGTACTCCCGCCCGGTGACGACCGGCACACCGCGCGAGAGCACGGTCTCCACCCGGCCGGTGATCCGCTTGCCCTCGTACGCCGAGTAGTCGACGTTCATGTGGTGGGTCTCGGCCGAGAGGACCTGTTCGGCGTGCGGGTCGTAGACGACCACGTCGGCGTCGGCACCGGGCGCGAGGGTGCCCTTCTTCGGGTAGAGGCCGAACATGCGGGCCGGGGTGGCGCAGGCGATCTCGATCCAGCGGCGGCGGCTGATGTGCCCGTCGACGACGGCCTGGTGGAGCAGGTCCATGCGGTGCTCGACGCCCGGCATGCCGTTGGGGATCTTCGAGAAGTCGCCGCGGCCCAGCTCCTTCTGGCCGCTGAAGCAGAAGGGGCAGTGGTCGGTGGAGACGACCTGGAGGTCGTTGGTGCGCAGGCCCCGCCACAGGGCCGCCTGGTGCTCACGCGGGCGCAGCGGGGTGCTGCACACGTACTTGGCGCCTTCGAAGCCGGGCTCGGCAAGGTTGTCGGTGGACAGGAACAGGTACTGCGGGCAGGTCTCGCCGAAGACGTCCAGGCCTTCGTCGCGGGCCCGGGTCAGTTCCGCGACCGCCTCCGCCGCGGACACGTGCACGACGTACAGGGGGGCGCCGGCGACCTGGGCGAGCTTGATGGCACGGTGGGTCGCCTCGGCCTCCAGCAGGGCCTTGCGGACCTCTCCGTGGTGGCGCGGGTCGGTCTCGCCGCGGGCGAGGGCCTGTTCGACGAGGACGTCGATCGCGATGCCGTTCTCGGCGTGCATCATGACCAGCCCGCCGTTCCCGGCGGCGCGCTGCATGGCCCGCAGGATCTGGCCGTCGTCGGAGTAGAAGACCCCGGGGTACGCCATGAACTGCTTGAACGACGTGACCCCTTCCTCCACCAGCAGGTCCATCTCCTTGAGCGTCTCCCGGTTCACGTCGGAGACGATCATGTGGAAGCCGTAGTCGATCGCGCAGTTGCCCTCGGCCTTGGCGTGCCAGGCGTCCAGGCCCTCCCGCAGGGAGTGTCCGACGGTCTGGATCGCGAAGTCCACGATCGTGGTCGTGCCGCCCCAGGCGGCGGCCTGGGTGCCGGTCTCGAAGGTGTCGGCGGCGTAGGTGCCGCCGAAGGGCATCTCCATGTGGGTGTGGCCGTCGACGCCGCCCGGGAGGACGTACTTGCCGCTCGCGTCGATGGTCCGCTCGGCCGTGAAGGCGCCGGCGGCCGGGGTGCCGGTCGCGGCGAGGGCGGCGATGCGGCCGTCCTCGATCAGGACGTCGGCGTGCGTCTCGTCGGACGCGGTGACGACGAGGCCACCGCGGATGACGGTACGGCTGCTCATGCTGCTGTTCCCTCCTGTCGGGCCCCGGTCGGCCGGGGCGCGGTCAGCGGCGTGCAGGCGGCCGGCGCCCGGTGGCGATGGGACGGCCGGCGGGCGCGGGCCTCGCGCGGCCCGCCCGGGCCGAGGGCGCGCACGGTGGGCTCGCGCGGCGTCTCGCCTGCGGCGCGGCGGGAAGGGCCCGGGGCCCGGTGCGGCGGGCGGGACCGGTTCCCGGGGCTGCCGCTCCCGGGCGGGGGCGGGGCGAGGACGGTGGCGGTAACGGTAGCGGTGGGCGGTGGCGGTGGGCGGTTCGTCCTGCGCTCGGTGCACGGCCCGCGGGCGGCCGTCAGATGCTCCGCAGGGCGCGCTCCAGGATCGCGGCGCCCTCCTCGGCCTCCGCGACGGTGAGGGACATCGGCGGTGCGATGCGCAGGACGCTGGTGCTGTGGCCGCCGCCCTTGCCGACGAGCAGTCCGCCCGCGCGCGCCTCCTCCAGTACGGTGGACGCCGCTTCGGGGGCGGCCTCGTCGGTGCCGGGCCGGGTCAGCTCCACGCCGATCATCAGCCCTCGCCCGCGCACCTCCCGCACATGCGGCACCTGGGCGGCGATGGCCCGCAGCCGCTCGATGAGCAGTCCGCCGACGCGCCGGGCGTTGCCCTGGAGGTCGTGTTCCAGCAGGTAGGAGAGGTTGGCGAGGCCGGCCGCCATGGTGACCTGGGTGCCGCCGAAGGTGGAGATGCTGTTGGCGTCCAGGCAGTTCATGATCTCGGCGCGTGCGATCACACCGCCGACGGACATGCCGTTGCCGATGCCCTTGGCGAAGGTCACGATGTCCGGCGGACCGTTGCGCCCGTGGGCCTGCCAGCCCCAGAAGTGTTCGCCGGTGCGGCCCCAGCCGGTCTGCACCTCGTCGGCGATCCACAGGATGCCCCGCTCGTGCAGCACCTCGCGGAAGGCCGCGTACAGGCCGTCGGGCGGGGAGGTGAAGCCGCCGACGCCCTGGACGGGTTCGGCGATCAGCGCGGCGGGGGTGCGCGCGTGCCCCAGCAGGTCTTCGAGGTCCGCCACGCAGGCGTCGATGAAGGCCCGGTCGTCCAGATGCGCGTAGGGACCTCGGGTGCGGACGCCGCCGTGGACGTAGAGCGTCTGGAGCGGGGAGAGCGAGGTCGGGGACCAGCCGCGGTTGCCGGTGATACCGACGGAGCTGAAACTGCGGCCGTGGTAGCTGTTGCGCATCGCCAGGACGGTGTTGCTGCGCCGGTGGGCGGTGGCGAGCAGCAGGGCGGTGTCGTTGGCCTCGGTGCCGGAGGTGGTGAAGAAGACGCGGGCGTCGGGGATGCCGGAGACGTGGGCGACGCGCTCGGCGAGTTCGACCATGGGCCGGTTGAGGTAGAGGGTCGAGGAGTGGATGATCCGCCCGGCCTGTTCGCTCACCGCCTTGGTCACCTCGGGCAGGGCGTGCGCGGTCATCGTGGTGAGGATGCCGCCGAAGAAGTCGAGGTACTTGTGGCCGGCGGCGTCCCACACGTGGCGGCCCTCGCCGTGGGTGATCTCCAGCGGGTCCTCGTAGTAGAGGGCGAGCCAGTCGGGCAGGACGGCGCGGTGGCGGCGGTGGAGGTCCCCGGTCACGGCTGCACCAGCCCTTCGTAGGCGTCGGGGCGGCGGTCGCGGTAGAAGGCCCACTGCTGCCGCACGTCCTCGATGAGGTCGAAGTCCAGGTCGCGGACGACGAGTTCCTCCTCGGTGTCGCTGGCGGTCTCGCCGACGAACTGGCCGCGCGGGTCGACGAAGTACGACGTCCCGTAGAAGTCGTTGTCCCCGTACTCCTCCTGTCCGACCCGGTTGATGGCGGCGATGAAGTACTCGTTGGCGACGGCCGCTGCGGGCTGTTCGAGGCGCCACAGGTGGGCGGAGAGGCCGCGGTGGGTGGCCGAGGGGTTGTAAACCAACTGGGCTCCCGCGAGGCCGAGTTGCCGCCAGCCCTCCGGGAAGTGCCGGTCGTAGCAGATGTAGACGCCGACCTTCCCGACGGCGGTGTCGAAGACGGGCCAGCCGAGGTTGCCGGGACGGAAGTAGAACTTCTCCCAGAATCCCTTGACCTGGGGGATGTGGTGCTTGCGGTAGGTGCCGAGGACGGTGCCGTCGGCGTCGATCACGGCCGCGGTGTTGTAGTAGAAACCCGACTGCTCGACCTCGAAGACGGGGACGACGATCACCATGCCGGTCTCGCGCGCGAGGGCCTGCATGCGGCGGGTGGTCGGACCGTCGGGCACGGGCTCGGCCCAGCGGTAGTGCTCGGGGTCCTGGACCTGGCAGAAGTAGGGGGCGTTGAAGACCTCCTGGAAGCCGATGACCCGGGCACCCTGCCGGGCGGCCTCCCGGGCGTGCTCCTCGTGCTTCGCCACCATGGACTCGGTGTCGCCGGTCCAGGTGGCCTGGACCAGAGCGGCACGTACGACGTTGGCCATGAGCTGCTCCTTCGACACGACGTCAGAGCCTCTACGCCCGTAGAGCGGGCCGTAGAGGGACGAACGTATGCCTGGCCGCACGGGCTTGCCAAGACCATCGTCACCAAGCCGTGGTGTCGATCACCATTCGCACCCCTGTGGGTGAGTGGTGGGGCCGGTGGGACGGCCGGGACGACTCCCGGGCGGCGACGCCGGCGGCACGGCGGGTGCGGAGGCGCGGCGGGCGCGGACGAGGTCCCGGTGGCACCCGTCGGAGGCCGCAGTGCCGGCCGTGCCCCGGCGCCGCCGCGGCGCCGCCGCGGCGCGTGGCGTCAGGCGGCCCCCGGTACCGCCACCAGCACGCACCGTCCCACCAGGTCGTCCATGGACAGCCCCAGCGCACGGGCCAGCGCGGCCACCGTGAAGAAGGCCGGAGTCGGCGCGCGGCCGGTCTCGATCTTGCGCAGGGTCTCGGCGGAGATGCCCGCCTCCGCCGCCACCTCCGTCATGCTCCGGTCACCGCGGGCCACACGCAGCAGCTGCCCGAGCCGCTCGCCGCGTTCACGCTCTTCGGGGGTCAGGGGGGTGCGCACCATGCCGTCATTCTAATACCGGGTTCCCGTACCGCGCCCGTGTCGGCCGACCCAATTCAAATACCGGTATAGTAATTGGCATGGTGGAACTGAAGACAGACACATCGATCGACGCCATGCACGCGGCCGGCCAGGTGGTCGCACGTGCCCTGACCGCCGCGCGACGGGCCGCCGACGTGGGCGTCTCCCTGCTGGAGCTGGACGCGGTGGCGCGGGAGGTGCTGCGGGAGGCGGGCGCCGGCTCGCCGTTCCTCGGGTACCGGCCGTCCTTCGCACCGACGCCCTTCCCGGCCGTCGTCTGCGCCTCGGTGAACGACGCGATCGTGCACGGCATCCCGGACGACTACCGGCTGCGCGACGGCGACCTCGTCTCCCTCGACTGCGGCGCGACCCTGGACGGCTGGGCCGGAGACTCGGCCCTCAGCTTCGTCGTGGGCACCGCGCGCCCGGACGACGTGGCCTTGATCGAAACCGCCGAGCGGGCCCTCGCGGCGGGCATCGGGGCCGCCGTCGTCGGAAACCGCGTCGGCGACATCGCGCACGCCATCGGCACGGTGTGCCGGGCGGGCGGCTACGGCATCATGGAGGACTTCGGCGGCCACGGCATCGGCCGGCACATGCACGAGGACCCCGGCGTGCCCAACGAGGGCCGGCCGGGACGCGGGCTGCCCCTGCGCCACGGCATGGTCATCGCCATCGAGCCGATGCTGATCGGCGGCGGCCGGGACGACTACCACTGCGATCCGGACGGCTGGACCCTGCGCACGAACGACGGCTCCCGGGCGGCGCACGTGGAGCACACGGTCGCGATCACGGACGGCGGTCCGCGCGTCCTGACCTCCCGGGACGGCCTCTGAGGCCTTCGGCGGCCCGGGTGCCCGGACATGCCCGACGGAACAGAACGTGTCATGTTGGGCATGACCGCGCCCCGGCCGGGTTACCCGGCCCCGGCACGTCGATCAGCGATGCAGCGGAGGTCCGTACACGATGACCAGCGGCTTCATGGGCCCGGAGGGCGACCCGTTCGCGGAATTCCTGGCGCGCTTCTTCGGCGGGCCCAGGCCGAGGCGGATCGACATCGGCAGGCTGCTCAGCCAGCCGGCCCGGGAACTGGTGCGCGGCGCGGCCCAGTACGCCGCCGAGCACGGCAGCCGGGACCTGGACACCGAGCACCTGCTGCGGGCCGCGCTCGCCACCGAACCGACCCGTGGTCTGCTCAGCCGGGCCGGTGCCGACCCCGACGCGCTGGCGTCGCAGATCGACGAGCGGACCGGCCCGGTGCAGCACCCCCCGGGCGAGGTCCCGCCGCCGACCTCGCTCTCCCTCACCCCGGCCGTCAAACGCGCCCTGCTGGACGCGCACGAACTGGCCCGTTCGACCGGCACCGGCTACATCGGCCCGGAACACGTGCTCAGCGCCCTGGCCGCCAATCCGGACTCGGCCGCCGGGCACATCCTGAACGCGGCCCGGTTCGCGCCCTCGGGCCTGCCGACGGAGCCGCCGGAGGCCGCCAAGGCCCGCGGCGAGGGGCCCCGGACCACGAACACGCCGACCCTGGACAAGTACGGCCGCGACCTCACCGACCTGGCCCAGCAGGGCCGGATCGACCCGGTGATCGGGCGCGAGGACGAGATCGAGCAGACCGTCGAGGTGCTCTCCCGCCGGGGTAAGAACAACCCGGTGCTGATCGGTGACGCGGGCGTCGGCAAGACCGCCGTCGTGGAGGGGCTGGCGCAGCGCATCACCGACGCGGACGTGCCCGACGTGCTGATCGGACGGCGGGTCGTGGCGCTGGACCTGACCGGCGTCGTCGCGGGCACCCGCTTCCGGGGCGACTTCGAGGAGCGCCTCAACACCATCGTGGGCGAGATCCGCGCCCACTCCGACCAGCTGATCGTCTTCATCGACGAGCTGCACACCGTCGTCGGCGCCGGCGGTGGCGGCGAGAGCGGATCGATGGACGCGGGGAACATCCTCAAACCGGCCCTGGCCCGCGGCGAACTGCACGTCGTGGGCGCGACCACCCTGGAGGAGTACCGCAGGATCGAGAAGGACGCGGCGCTCGCCCGCCGCTTCCAGCCGATCCTGGTGCCGGAGCCCACTCCCGCGGACGCGATCGAGATCCTGCGCGGACTGCGCGACCGCTACGAGGCCCACCACCAGGTCCGCTACACCGACGAGGCCCTGGTGGCGGCCGTGGAGATGTCCGACCGCTACCTCACCGACCGCCGCCTGCCGGACAAGGCCATCGACCTGATCGACCAGGCCGGCGCCCGGGTGCGCCTGCGGGCCCGTACCAAGGGCACCGACGTGCGGGCCATGGAGCGCGAGGTCGACCAGCTGATCCGGGACAAGGACCAGGCGGTCGCGGACGAGCAGTACGAGCAGGCCACCCAACTGCGCGACCGGATCGCCGAGCTGAAGCAGCGGATCACCGAGGCCGACGGCGGTGGCGAGGCCGACGAGGGCCTGAACCTGGTGGTCGGCAGCGAGTCCATTGCCGAGGTGGTGTCCCGGCAGACCGGCATCCCGGTCAACAGCCTCACCCAGGAGGAGAAGGACCGCCTGCTGGGCCTGGAGTCCCACCTGCACGAGCGGGTGATCGGCCAGGACGAGGCCGTACGGGTCGTCTCCGACGCCGTACTGCGCTCCCGTGCCGGGCTGGCCAGTCCCGACCGGCCCATCGGCAGCTTCCTCTTCCTCGGCCCGACCGGCGTCGGCAAGACCGAACTGGCACGGGCCCTGGCCGAGGCGCTGTTCGGCAGCGAGGACCACATGGTCCGGCTCGACATGAGCGAGTACCAGGAACGCCACACGGTCAGCCGCCTGGTCGGCGCCCCGCCCGGCTACGTCGGGCACGAGGAGGCCGGTCAGCTGACCGAGGTGGTGCGCCGGCACCCGTACTCGCTGCTCCTGCTGGACGAGGTGGAGAAGGCGCACCCGGACGTCTTCAACATCCTCCTCCAGGTCCTCGACGACGGCCGGCTGACCGACTCGCAGGGCCGGACGGTGGACTTCACCAACACGGTCGTCGTGATGACCAGCAACCTGGGCTCCGACGTGATCACCCGGCGCGGAGCGGGCATCGGCTTCGGCGCCGGCGGTTCGGAGGCGGACGAGGAGGCCCGGCGCGAGCAGGTGCTGCGCCCGCTGCGCGAGCACTTCCGGCCCGAGTTCCTCAACCGCATCGACGAAATCGTGGTCTTCCGCCAGCTCAGCGGGGAGCAACTGCGGCGGATCACCAGCCTGCTCCTGGAGCAGACCCGTCGCATGGTCAAGGCCCGGAACATCACCGTGGACTTCACCGACGCGGCCGTGGACTGGATCGCCGAGCGCGGCTACCAGCCCGAGTACGGGGCGCGTCCGCTGCGCCGCACCATCCAGCGCGAGGTCGACAACGAGCTGTCCCGGCTGCTGCTGGACGGCCGGGCCGCGGAGGGCGGCCGGGTGACGGTCGACGCCGAGGACGGGCGGCTGGCGTTCCGGACGCCGCAGCGGCCCGTCCCCGAGCTGTGACCCCGGTCCCTTCCGCGACACCTACCGCGCGGGCCGGACCACCATCGCCGAGCCGCCGCCGCGTCGTTCCTTCTCGGCGGCGGCCAGCCACCTGCCGTCCGGCAGCCGCTGCACGCCGGTCGCCGCGCCGATCTCGGGGCTGGTCCTGAAGGAGTGCCCGAGCGCCTCGAGTCCGTGCCGCACGCCGCTGTCGTGGAGGCCGGGTTCCAGCTCGGTCTGCGCGGCGTTGCGCTGGCTGGCGCGCGGCGCGGCGATGGCGTCGGCGAGCGGGAGGCCGCGGTCGATGACGCCGGTGAGGGTCTGCAGCACGGTGGTGATGATGGTGGCGCCGCCGGGCGAACCGACCGCCACGACCGGCTCGTGGTGCCGGTCCAGGACGATCGTCGGCGCGATCGACGACCGCGGGCGCTTGCCGGGGCCCGGCAGGTTCGGGTCGTGGACGGCCGGGTTGGCCGGGGCGAAGGAGAAGTCCGTCAGCTCGTTGTTGAGCAGGAAGCCGCGACCGGGCACGGTGATGCCGCTGCCGCCGGTCTGCTCGATGGTGAGCGTGTAGGCGACGACGTTCCCCCACCGGTCCGCCACCGTGAGGTGCGTGGTGCTCTCGCCCTCGTACGTCGTCGGCGCCGCCGTACCGCCGCCCGCGCAGCGCGCCGGATCGCGGGGGTCGCCGGGGGCGAGGGGGCTGGTGAGGACCGCGTCGTCCCTGATCAGACACGCGCGGGAGTCGGCGTAGCGCTGCGACAGCAGCTCCTTCGTCGGTACGTCCTCGAAGGCGGGGTCCCCGACCCAGCGCCCCCGGTCGGCGAACGCGATGCGGCTCGCCTCGATGAAGCGGTGCAGGTAGCGGACCTTGCTCGCCCTGGAGAGGTCGGTGCGCTCCAGGATGTTCAGGGCCTCACCGACCGTGGTGCCGCCGGACGAGGAGGGCGCGATGGAGTAGACGTCCAGACCGCGGTACGACGTCCTGGTGGGCGCCTGGAACCTGGCCTCGTAGGCCGCGAGGTCGGCGGCGGACAGGTCGCCGGGGCGGGCGTTCCAGCCGGAGCCGGGGTCGACGGGCGGCTTGTTGACGGTGGCGACGACGTCCTCGCCGAGTGCGCCGTGGTAGAGGGCGTCGACGCCCTCGCGGCCGAGTTCCCTGTAGGTGCGCGCGAGGTCCGGGTTCTTGAACGTGGAGCCGACGACCGGGAGTTCACCGCCGGGGAGGAAGAGGTCGGCGGTGTCCGGGAAGTGGCGGAAGCGCTCTTCGTTGGCGGCGGTCTGGGAGCGGAAGGTCTCGTCGACGGTGAAGCCGTGCCGGGCCAGGCGCTCGGCGGGCTTGAGCACCGAGGACAGCTTCCGGCTGCCCCACTTGTCGAGGGCGGCCTGCCAGGTGGCGGGGGTGCCCGGGGTGCCGACGGCGAGACCGCTGCTGACGGCTTCGGCGAAGGCGATCGGTGTGCCGTTCTCCGTGAAGAGTTCCTCGTCGGCGGTCAGCGGCGCGGTCTCCCGGCCGTCGATGGTGCGCACCGTGCGGGACCCGGCGTCGTAGTGGACGAAGTAGCCGCCCCCGCCGATGCCGGCGGAGTAGGGCTCGGTGACGCCGAGCGCGGCGGCGGTGGCGACGGCCGCGTCGACGGCGTTGCCGCCCTTGCGCAGGACCTCGATACCGGCGGCCGAGGCGTCCGGGTCGACGCTGGCGACCGCGCCGCCGTATCCGACGGCGACCGGGGATTTCGGGGCGGCGGGCCCGCTCGGGGCAGCGGGTGGCGCCGCCCCCACCGACACCACGGCGGCCGAGACCGCCAGGACCGTCAGATTCCGTGCGACAGGGCGACGCATCCGCACCTCCAGGGAAGGGCCGTTCGGGCAGCTTAGTTGATGGTCATGGTCGCGTCATGGCCGCGTCGGGAGCACGTCACCGCGGCCCGTCGGACACCGGCGCACCGATGCCCGCTAGCATGCGCGCCCATGACTGACGACGTACGCAACATCGTCCTGGGCGTGGTCGCGGCGGGCATCAGCGCCGCGCTGGGCTGGCTCGCCCGAACGTACCTGTCGAAGCGGAAGCTCCGACGCAAGCAGGCGTTCTTCGGACTGCCGGAAGGCTCCGAGTCGCTGCTCGTCGTCAACCGGGACCCCGCGGCCTCCGAACCGGCCGTCCACCGCTTCGACGTCTTCGCGCTGCTGGAGCTGTCCGCCCTGGTCAAGGATTGCGGCGCGCACGTCCAGGTGGTCACCCAGGACATGGTCCACCAGGGGTTCGGCGAACGGACGGAGTTCTGCGTGGGCGGCCCCGGGTCGAACCGGCGCATGGTGGCCCACATGGCGGCCATGCTGCCCGGGGTGCGGGTCAACATCGACCCGGAGCCGGGCCCGGACCGCGGGGCGTTCCAGATAGGCGGCGAGCGCTACCGCATGGACCCGGGCATCACGGAGTACGTGCTGCTGGCCCGCCTCACCGCCGGGGACCGGCGCGAGGCCCGGCCCGCGTTCCTGTTCTGCGGCCAGCGCGCGATCGACAACCAGGCCGCCACCCGCTACCTCGCACGCCACCACGAGAAGCTGGCCCGCAAGTACGGCACCGACTCCTTCGTTCTGCTGCTCAAGGTGGTCAACTCGCAGGCGTACGGCCCGGATGTCGTCGAGTTCGTCGGTGACGTGACCCGGGCGGCGACGAGCCCGCTGCCGGCACCGGCGCCGGCGCCCCGCAACTCCCATCGGGCGTAGGACCGGTGTGCAGCTGACCTTCTCCCCGCCCGCGGACGACCCGTCGTAACGGCCGACCCGCTGCGCGACCAGTGATCTCCGGCTGCACCTTGCGTACTTCCCCGCGCGTTCGCGTGTCCGCGTGTCCTCCGCGTGCGGACCGAGGACCGCAACGTATCGGGACATGCGGCAGGCATGCCAACGACACGCACCCGGCGGGCATTACCCCTATTTACGGTGGCCCTCTGCCCAGAGGTTCACGTCTCCGCCACCTCGCCGTACAACTGTGAGAGCTCGGGCACGCCGTCCGCCGCCCACTCGTGGCCGGACGCCACCACGTCGAACTCCCGCCCGGAGGCGAGCCGGACGACGGGCTGCCCGTCGGAGCGGATGGACCAGACGGCGCCCGGCACGGTCCGCACGATCACGGTGCCGAGGTACAGACCGGCGTCGTTGCCGAGCCAGGTCAGGATCTCCTCGTCGCTGCGCCAGCGCGGCAGCACCTGGTCGAGTTGCTCCAGGGACTCTGCCGAGTCGTCGAGCCGGACACCCTCCCGCGACGCCTGCGAGCGCAGCAGGTCGCAGTCGGCGAGCATCTCACCGATGCCCTCGGCGTCGTGGACGCGGGGACGTTCGCGCCGCTTGCCCAGGAAGGGGAAGTTCATATGTCCAGACTGTCATTCGTACCGCCGTATGCACCACAGGGCACGCAGGGCGGAGGCGGCAGCGGGCGGCGGGGCGGGTGTACGGACGGCTGGTGCGCGGGTGGCAGGCGGGGGGCCGGTGCGCGGGTGACGGGGGGACTGCGGGTGCGCGGGCGGCAGGCGGGGAGACGGCGGGTGCGTGGGCTGCGCCTACACGTCCAGGTCCACCACGACCGGCGCGTGGTCCGAAGCGCCCTTGCCCTTGCGCTCCTCGCGGTCGACGTAGGAGTCGGTGACCGCCTTGGCGAAGGGCTCGTTGCCGTACACCAGGTCGATGCGCATCCCCCGGTTCTTCGGGAAGCAGAGCTGGCGGTAGTCCCAGTAGGTGAAGGGGTGGTCGTACTTCAGCGGGCGCGGGACCACGTCGGACAGGCCGGTCCCGCGCAGCGAGGCGAGGGCCGCGCGCTCGGCGGGGGTGACATGGGTGGAGCCCTCGAAGGCGGCGCGGTCGTGGACGTCGTCGTCCGTCGGGGCGACGTTGTAGTCACCGAGCACCGCGAACGGGCGACTGCCCGCCGCGTCGCTCTCCACGGCCGCGCGCAGCGCCTCGAACCACTGGAGCTTGTACGCGTAGTGCGGGTGCCCCACCTCGCGTCCGTTGGGCACGTACACCGACCAGACGCGGACCGGGCCGCAGGTGGCGGAGATCGCGCGGGGCTCCTGCACCCCCTCGTAGCCGGGGTCGCCGGGCAGCCCCTTGACGACGTCCTGGAGGCCGACGCGGGAGAGCACCGCCACGCCGTTCCACCGGCCGGTGGCGTGCACCGCCGCCTCGTAACCCTTCTCCCGCAGCGCGTCGAAGGGGAACTGCTCCTCGGCGACCTTGGCCTCCTGGAGGCACAGCACGTCGGTGCCGCTGCTCTCCAGCCAGGCGAGCAGCCTCGGCAGACGGGCGGTGATCGAGTTCACGTTCCAGGTCGCGATGCGCATGTCCCCCAACCTACCGGGCGGGACTGACAACCCCGTCCGGCCGGGAGCCCGCCCCCGGCCGCGGGCCTCACACGCGTGCGGAGTCCCCCGGGGCGAGCCGCAGGTGTTCCGAGCCGCCGAGCGAGCCGATCTGGCGGTCGTAGAGGGGGCGGGCGAGGTCGGTGAGGAGGGCGTCGTGGATGTCGTAGGCGCGCTGCGGTTTCACCTCGCGGACGTAGTCGATGACCTCGGAGATCTTGCTCCAGGGCGCCATGACGGGGAGCATCAGCGTCTCGACCGGGTGGTCGGGGACGGTGAGGGCGTCGCCGGGGTGGAAGATCCTGCCGCCGTCGACGAGGAAACCGATGTTGGTGACGCGCGGGATGTCCGGGTGGATCACCGCGTGCAGCCCGCCGTGGACCTGCACGTCGAACCCGGCGGCGGTGAAGGTGTCGCCGTGGCCGACGGTGTGCACACGGCCCGGGAACGCCGCCGAGATCCTCTCCGCGACGGATTTCAGGGTCCAGATCCCGGCGGCCGGGTTGTTCTCCATCGCGGCCCGCAGCCGTAGCTCGTCGAAGTGGTCGGGGTGCTCGTGGGTGACGAGCAGGGCGTCCGCGCCGAGGGCGGCGTCCTCCTCGCTGAATCCGCCGGGGTCGAGGACGAGCGTCCGGCCGTCCTTCTCGAGGCGGACGCAGGCGTGCGACTTCTTGGTGAGCTTCATGACTCCATCCTGCCGCCGCGCGCGGGTGGGCGGCTCGGCGGGACTCACTCCGGCGGTGTGGTCTCCTCGCGGACGACCTGCTGCGCCACCCGGAAAGCCCTGCTCACGGCCGGTGTGCCGCAGTAGACGGCCGCCTGGAGCAGTACTTCCCTGATCTCGGCCGGGGTGAGGCCGTTGCGCAGGGCGGCCCGCAGGTGCGGGGCGAGTTCCTCCGGGTGACCGCCGGCGACCAGCGCGGTCAGGGTGACGCAGCTGCGGGTGCGCCGGTCCAGGCCCGGCCGGTTCCAGATCTCGCCCCACGCGTACCGGGTGAGGAGTTCCTGGAAGTCCCCCGAGAACTCGTCCGCCTGCGCCAGCGCCCGGTCGACGTGCGCGTCGCCGAGCACTTCCCGGCGCACCTTGAGCCCCGCGTCGTACGGGTCCGGCCGCCCCTGCGCCGGGGCCACGACCGGGGCGATCTCGGCGATGGGTGCGGCCTGCGGCGGGGCCATGGCCGGCTGGACGGGGGCGGCGGAGGCCGCGGGGACGGCGGGCGCGGCGGCGTGGGCCGCGGCTGCGGCGGCGCGGGCGTGAGGGACGGCGATCTGGCCGGTGGAGGCGTCGTGGGCGGTCTGCCAGGCGGTGCTGAAGTGCCGTACCAGCAGGTCGGTGACGGCCGCGGGTTGCTCGACCGGGACCAGGTGGGAGGCGCCCGGGACGACGGCCAGACGGGCGTCCGGGACGCCTGCGACCAGGGTGCGGGCCTCGGCGGGGCCGGTGACCTGGTCCTCGGAGCCGACGAGGACCAGGGTCGGGACGCCGACCTGCCCGAGTTCGCCGCGCACGTCGAAGGCGGCGAGCGCCTCGCAGGCGGCGATGTAGCAGCCGGGGTCGGTGGTGCGCACCATCTGCACGGCCCACTCGGTGATCGCCGGCTGGGCGGCGGCGAACCCGCCGGTGAACCACCGCTCCGGCGCGCTGCGGGCGATGGGGTCGAGCCCGTTGGTGCGGACGATCACGCCGCGCTGGCGGAACTCGTCGGCCGTACCGAAGCGCGGCGAGGCCGCGATCAGCGCGAGGGAGGCGAGGCGCTCGGGGTGCCGCAGGGCCAGCTCGATGCCGACGGCACCGCCGAACGCGCAGCCCGCGTAGCCGAAGCGCCGCACGCCGAGCCCGTCGAGCGTCGCCAGCAGACGCGTGGCGAGTTCGGCGACCGAGCCCGACGGGTGGGCGGGGGCGCCCCCGTGCCCGGGCAGGTCGAAGCGGAAGACCCGCCACTGCTGCACCAGCTCGGGCACCTGGCGGTCCCACATGTGCCATGTGGTACCCAGTGAGGGACCGAGGATCAGGACCGGGGCCTCTTCTGGCCCGTCAAAGCGGTATTGCAGGGTGTTCGGCGGTGTCTCACTCACGCGTCAGACCCTCTCACGTCTCACGGACGCCCCTATAACGCAGGGGTGCGGGAAGCCGGTCTGACCAGGTTGAAGACCTCGCGGGCTGCGTATCGCTTGAGGCATCGGATGATCTCAGGGCGGGTCTTGCCCTCCTGGGTGCGGCGTTCGTAGTACTCCTGGGTGCGTGGGTCGTGACGCAGGCGGGTGAAGACGATGCGGTGCAGGGCGGCGTTGGCCTGCCGGTCGCCGCCGTGGTTGAGCCGGCGCGTGCTCCGCTGGCCGGAGGAGTACTCGATGGGGCTGACTCCGCAAAGGGCAGCAAAGGACGCCTCGGTGTCGAGCCGCTCAGGGTTGTCCCCCATGGTGATCAGCAGGGTGACGGCGCTGTCCGGACCGATGCCCACCGGTACGAGCAGCTGTGGGGCGTGGCGTTCGACGAGCCGGGTCAGTCGTTGGTTCAGCTCATCGATCTGCTCGGTGAGCTGCTCGATGCGTTCGGCGAGCAGGTAATGTCATGTGGGTGGCTTGGGCCACCGCGTCCTCGTCTCCCCCACCGTCGGGTGGGCCGAGGCGCGCACAGGTGCGGAACAGCTCGGCGTTGCCGAGGCTCGACATGCGTTCCCGCAGGGCGGGGCCGGCGATGACCAGGACGGCCTTGAGCTGGTTGATCGCCTGGGTGCGGGCCTTGACCGCGGAGTCCTTGGCGAGTTTGTAGATCCGGGCGCTGTGCACCGGACCGTCGCCGGATTTCGCCCGGGCTCGGGCGCGACCACTGAGCACGGCTCGCGCTGCGGCCTGGGCGTCGAGCGGGTCCGACTTGCCGAGCAGCCGGCGGGCCAAGCGGTCGGACCGGTTCACTTCGAACACCTGAATCCGCTGGGTCACCAGGTAGCGGGACAGGCCCGCGCCGAAGGTGCCGGTGCCCTCCACGCCGGCCCGGCGCACCGTCCCCCGCTTGCGGGCCCAGACAAGCAGTTGTCGGTAGCCGGCCACCGTGGCCGGAAAGGACTCGGTTCCCAGGACCTTCCCGAGCGGGGAGACCGCGGCGGCAACATGCACCTCGCCGTGCGTGTCCACGCCCAGCACGACCTCGCCCCGAACCGGCGGATCCGTACTGGAGGAGGTGCTGCGCTCTCTGGTCGTCATGGTGGTTCGCCTCCCGCGTGGTGACGTGCTGGGTGGATGGCACCGGCCCGCTCGGGCGGTCTGAACCGTGATGGCGCCTGAAACTCGGCAAGGCCCCTATAGGGACACGCCCTGTGGCTCGG